>JBFOMC010000202.1:0-14937 GCA_040830565.1 Flavobacteriaceae bacterium | reverse complement strand
GCATCATGAGACTACACAAATGATGCTGGAGCATCTGTTAGAGGTAGAGCTAAGGGGTAAATCGGTCCTAGACATGGGTTGCGGCACGGGCGTTTTGGCTATTCTTGCAGCTCTTAGAGGAGCTTCACCAATTGACGCCGTTGATATAGATCACTGGAGCTTTCTCAATGCCAGAGAAAATACTATCCTGAATAATCAGGCCCATATTCATGTTTATGAAGGGGATGTAGGCTTTTTAAAGGATCAGAAGTACCACCTTATCCTTGCGAACATCAATAGGAATATTTTGCTGAAAGATATACCAGCATATGCTCTGCATTTAGAAGAGAATGGTATGTTGATGCTTAGCGGATTCTATCAGGATGATCTATCCCAAATTTCTGAGATTTGTGCCGAAACAGGTCTGAAATATCTTAGAAAAAGCATAAAAAATAACTGGGTGGCTGCAGTTTATCGAATTTCCTAAAAAAAGCCGGTAATTTTCTGAAACTCGTGGGGGGAATTTAGTAATTTCATGACTATTGTAAGTAATTTCTTAATTATTTATTGCACCCAAACACTTATGAATCATGAAAAATTTAAAACTCCCCACAATGGCGCTGGCATTGCTATGCATGCTGGTTTCCTGCCAAAAAGAAAATGAAACTCCGGATACGGATCCCACAGCTGAAAAAGAACAATTAGTACAGGAGTCGCCCCTGGAGATTACTGAAGATATTGTACGGCTGTTAAAGGAAAACTATTTTAACGTTGGTAGCATAGAGGTTATCGACTTTGTGTTACCAGATGGATCAACAGAGCAACGTTATCAGATAGAAGATGATATTACCTTTTCCAGGGCCCAAATAGAGAGTCTTAAGACACTGGAAAAAGCAACTTCGCGCAATTATCATACAAACAACCTGGTAAGTCCAAGGACCCTGAGCATTATCGGTTACACCGGAGGAAGTTATGGCCTATCGAGTAAGGAGCGAACCGCGCTTCAATGGGCTGTTAATAACTATAATAGGTTGAATCTGAGTATCCGCTTTAACCTGACGTATGGTACCAATTATCAGAACAAGGATATGGTAGTTTACTACAATCCTAATGCTTCAGGGAGTGGAGGTTCGGCCGGGTTTCCGAGTAACGGAAATCCCAATAAGTTTATACAGATCTATGGATTAGATGATAGCTCAACCAATGTGAATGAACATGTAATTACTCATGAAATGGGTCATTCTGTCGGTTTTAGGCATACAGACTGGTTTAGCAGACAAAGTTGCGGACAAAATGTAAATGAAGGCGTTGGAAGCATTGGAGCTAATCCAATCCCGGGCACACCAGCAGGTTATGACCCCACTTCTGTAATGCTTGCCTGCTTTAGCTCTAATGAAGATGGTGAGTTCAATAGTAACGACGTTATTGCACTTAATTATCTGTACTAAGACGATATATGATTACTTACAATAAGCAGTAAGTGTCTGCTCTGGCAGACACTTTTCTTTTGCCTTTTACTTTAAGGCGTTGGACAATCCTAAGTTGAAAAAATTAGTATATTAGTAAAAAATCCAGATCTATGGGGACCAGGGAAAAGCAATTAGAAGAACTTTTATTGGAGGAAGAAACGGTGAAACAGAACGAGATAGTTCTGTTTAATGATGATGTGAACACCTTTGAGCATGTAATAGAGACGCTCATGGATGTTTGCGATCACACCCCTGAACAAGCAGAACAATGCTCTCTTATTGTACACCACAATGGTAAGTGTACGGTTAAAACCGGGGAATATACAGACCTAGAACCTCGCTGCAGCAGGCTTTTGCAGGCTGGCTTGAGTGCCGAGATTTTCTAAACTCGGTTGTCGGGTTTCTTCTCAATCTAGGCAATCACTCATCTTTGAGGATCTTTTTAGATGCCTGTTTTTCAGGCTAAAAAGAACACAATTGGTTAGAAAGATCACAGCCATTTGTCAAAGTTTGGCCCTGCAGTACGACCTAAAATTTGATTTTTTCATCCTTATCCCAAAGGCCCCAGTATGCACCAACGTCTCCTTCTGCTCCTACTTTCCAGGACTCATCAAATGATGAAAAATAGAAGATCTCAATATCTTCTTCTTTAGACCATTTTTGGGTGTTTATGAAGTATTTCAAGGCGTTTTCATAGGATGGGAATGCCCCTTCTAAACTGCTTCCTTCACTTGGCCAGCCTGTCTCGGAAATGATCACTTTTTTACCTTTGGCGGCCTTAACTGCCCTGTGATACATGTCTTTCATATAAAGAAGAGAATAGTCTTGATCACAACCCTCCCAAAAAGGATAGCAATTGGCTAAAATAACGTCGCAGGCTTCCGTAATATTTGGTCTTTCCGTAAACTCGTAGTAGGCATCAACATAGCCTACCAAAGTATCCGGAAGGGCGTCTTTCGTAAGGTGGATAAAACGCAAGAGATCTTCCTCAGAAAGGTCTCCTCTATACATGACCTCATTGCCGACGGCAGCAATATCTACATGCCCGTCTTTAGCCAACTCTATTAGCCCTTCAACTTCTTTTTCATTGGTGGCTCCATTATCGCCCAACCAGGCGCCTACCAAGGTCTTTATTCCATATTCCTTGGCTATTCTGGGAATTAACTCATTCCCGTCAGTACAAGAAAAAGATCGAATCCATTTGGTGTATGGCCTAATGATCTCCATCCTTCTCCTTATTTGTTCTTCGGTCATTTGATCGCCAGGTTTTTGTCCTTCCATATAGGGACTAAAACACAAGCCATGCATTCCTTCTTCTAAGACCTGTCTTGATATAGCTTTTACTTCTTCTATACTCTTCCCTTGATAATCAAGGTTGGCCAGGGCTAGAAACTTTTCTGATTTACCTGATGACATGATGGTTTAGGTTTTTGGAATTACAATGATAAGTATTCCTTATGGTATTTTACAAAGACATTGCATAAATTGAATGCCTTTCATCCTGCAAATTGTACGCTTTTAGGGACAAACAACTATCTGAATATACTACCCATGGGCTGCCAAATGACAGCAAAATTGCATCTTGAAAAGCCTAAAACACCCCTCTGCAGTTTTTCCTGGTATAAATCACAAGTCGATCAACTTCCTTTGCCCCGGCAGGCATCTCTGCAAGCTGCAGGCCAGGATAGTCCTCTTCTTCTTTCCATTTTGCTATGGTAGTGCTAAAAAATGAGGTAGCCGTGGAATCTGCTTCATAAATAATCAGATCGTAGGCTTCACCCAAATCTCCACCAAATCGGGTAACAACCTGCCATTCACCATCTCTCTTGTAAGAAGTATTTGTATGATCAGATTGCGGATAATACCTATCATCTGTAGGTCTGATAACCACCCAAATATCTTTCTCGTGTTTTTCAGGATAGACCCCCATGGTTAAAATCCTACAATCTACCGAGTCTTGATCTATGGGCGAGACCACTTTTACGGCATCAACGGGACCGTCTATCTTTAGCTTTTGACCAATAGACACCTGCTCCATTTGGGTATTATAATTTACCAGTTCAGAAGAATAGCTCCCGTATATCATCATTAAAACACCAATGATTCCAAAAGATATTACCAGTTTGGTGTTGAGTAGTCTATTCCCCGAGCTTGTTTTCAAATTGCCAATTATCGCAATAAGTAAAAGCAAAACTCCAATTATTATGATTATTATTTTTGTTGACATCTTACTATGATTTAATTCTATTATCTACTTAATAATCCAACATCACTATAACACTCCTCTTCTTTCTTCTAACTGAGCTTTGATCTCTTTAGCCCTTTCTTCAGATAAACTGTATTTCCACATTACCCAAATAGCTAAAGCTGCCGTTACAACCGGAATAATGATATCGGCTATTCTCAATTTGGTCAAAGTATCTACCGTTTGTGTGGCCGCATTGCCATCAAAGCCTATTACCTTTAACACAAGACCTCCTAAAACCAATGCCAATCCTTGCCCAAGTTTTACAACCCACCAATATAGTGCTCCAAAAGTACCCTCTTTTCTTGGCATTCCGTTAAGAAGTTCATCTAGATCGCAAACATCAGCAGTCATACTCATCATCAACGTAAATAAACTTCCCAGACCGAAGGACATTAGGGGGATAGGAATAAAGGAAAGCCAGATATTATCTGGGGTAAAAGCCCACCATTTCATGAGATATCCGATAATAGAAAGTGCTGTTGAGATAATAAAAGCTTTCTTTTTACCCCATTTAGTGGCCATTGCAGACACAATAGGGATGACCAAAAAGGCCGATACCAAGGCTCCTATTGAGCTAAACCATGCCGGCCAGGTCGCCGTTGCTTCATAACTTCCGTTGAAAATGTAAAAAACGAAAATAAAAAAGCTAAAAGATGCTACAATTTGATACCCATTAAATACCAAGAAAGTAGCCCCGCATAATTTCATAAAAGGCTTATTCTTTATAGCCTCTCTTATGCTAACGAATAGATCTTTTAAATTGCTGAAGATAGAGGTAAGGGTCAATTTTTTTCTGTTCCCCATATTTGCAGAATCCATACCTCTACAAAAAAATGCGGGTAGAAGTCCGAGAAGCAAACAAGCTACTCCAACATAAATTGCCATGGTCCGGACTCCCTGGGCCTGATTACTAAAAATGTCGGGATCAGCGATAATTACCCAAAACCACGGTACAATTACCCAGGCCAACAAACCAACGGTTTGCGAAAAGGCCATCAAGCGAGTTCGCTCATTGTAGTCTGAAGTCATTTCGTAACCTAAACCAACCAAGGGGGTGGCAAACATGGTATTTCCGATGAGAAAGACCATAGACATAATCAGGAAGTACCAAAAGTTATAGTCCGAAGAATTGTTTTCGTCAAGTTGCCACAGCAGTACGAAAGTGATGGCACTTAGGATACCTCCAACCAAAATATACGGCCTTCGTCTTCCCCATTTTGAGCTAGTGTTGTCTGAAATAAATCCCATTATCGGATCGGTAATCGCATCAAAAAATCTGGGTAATCCACCTAAAAGTCCGGCTAAGAATGGATCCATTCCAAAGGCTGTTAATAAAAAGAACATAAAGAATCCCAGGGCTCCGGGATATAGATTCAAAACCAAATGACCTGCACCAAAGGCAGCCTTTTGCCCAATGGGGACCTTGTCTTTAGAAAGCGTTTTTACTTGACTCATGATTTTTTGTTTAGTTGTTATTTTATGAGAATGGTCTGTATTGCCCTCCCGCTGATCGTAATATCAGCAGAGTTTTCATTAAGTATGAGCTTAAAATTTTTCACCTTAATACCTTGGTTCAGGATCACTGCGGCCAAGGTGCCATCAGGATTTTGCGCAGCCGTGACCTGTAAATCAGGATCAGTGTGCTCAAAACCTATGCGTGCAGCTCCAGGCCTGATATATTTACTGAAATGACTAAGTGTATAATAGAGCGGGGTAAAATAAACCTGGTCCTCCTCAGGATCTACAATAACCGGAGCCACACACCAGTTCTTAAACCAGTTAGGCCCGCCTTGTCTGTCTAATACCATATTCCAATCTACCCAGCCATCGACCCAGTTGTTGAGACAACCGATAATATCCCTGGCATAGCGATATACCGGAACATATTTCGGATGCATATGTTTTTCTTCTTCCGGTGCCCAATCCCAACCCCAGTCTGTAGCTTCTTTAGACCAATACCAGTGATCATCATTCCATTTCGGTATTCCCGCATCTATGCAGGCCTCTGTTTGGATAAGGTGTTTGCCGGGTGCCTTTTTGTGCGCATATTGTAAGGCATCAGGGTAGACTTCAAAAGTGCTGGCGTACCAATGAATGGCGGTACCATCAAAGTATTTCGCACTAGCCTCGGTTTTGTACATTACATTTACCCACTGGTCTAAATGCTCTCTATTTTGATCATACCCCAAGATTTTTATATAAGCTTTCCCATCTTTCTCCATACGCGGCCCTAAGTACTTTTCTACGAAATGGGTCATTTCTTCAGGTGTAAAATGCATGCTTTCCCAGTTGCTGCCGTTGCCCAGAGGCTCATTTTCCACCGTAATTCCCCAGATATCTATACCTTCTTGTCTATAGGCGTCTATATATTTTGAGAAGTAGAGGGCCCAGGTATCGTAATATGAGGGCAGTAATTTCCCTCCAATCCAATTCTTATTGTCTTTCATCCATGGAGGCGCTGTCCAGGGAGAGGAAATGATCTTGAAACCGTCCTCAGAAACTGCAAGGGCTTCCTTGATAAAAGGTACCAGATCTTTAAGGTCTGCCGCTATGGAAAAATGCTCTAGTTTATCATCGTCCTCAACGGGAGCATAGGAATAATGCCTTAATGAAAAATCACAGGAGTTAATATGGGTCCTGGTCAGGGAATAGGCCGCACCTTCCTTACTGAAATAGGCTTCAATGATTTTTTGGCGATTTGCTTTTCCCAGCAGGTTGAGTAAGTAGGCCGATGATGCTGTGAAAGAACCTCCAAAACCTGTAATATGTTGGAATTTTCTGCTTGGGAATAACCTTATCAGAGACCCTTCCAATTCTTCTTCAGACTGATTGATGGCGGTAAGCTTGTTTCCCTCAGCTGAAGTTTCATAAATCTTCACCTCCAAAGTTTTCTGAACGGCCCCGCTACCAACCATGTTTGTCTGGTTTGCTTTTGCAGAATGGATATAATTTGCCCTCATGCTCTTTGAGCTTCATTGGTTCTCTAATGTCGTTGCCTCTTAATTGGCCGACATAATGTCTCGCCTTAAGGGGGGTATTTGCACCTCTTTCAATAAGGCTTTCTCATCACCGTTGTAGGTTTTGGTAATTGGGTTTCCGTTACGGGTAAGGCCTTTAAAGGTTCCCTTATCCACCTCTTCCCATAAAGCGTATTTTGCTTGTCCGTCTACTGTGAACAACCCAAAATGATTTTCAGATCCTTTTTTGTTGTTCGCATCTTTCCATGGTTCATTAAATGCTTCAAAATAAAAGCAAGATATTCCGTTGGTATTGGTCCATTTTCGAATATGTTGATGATAGGCAGCCTCCTTATACTCGTCTGTCGCCTTGGATCCTTTTGGGCCGTAATGTCCATTAGAAACCGTAGCCCAACCGGTTTCCCCTATGTGAACCGGTTTGTCAATACCAAGGCTCTTCATATAATTGGTAACACTATCGTACTGCTTTGTAGCAAATTCCAAGGCACGGAGCATTGCGGCATCAATTTTCTTCTTGTCTGGCGAGCCTTCCTCCTCGTCTGGTGTACCCCAAAACTCAGGATTGTAATGAGTGTTGTGGTAAGGGTAGGTGTGCAAGGATATATAGTCTACTGCCTCCATGAGCTTTTTCAGATCTTCGGTATGATAACTCGGGTCTCCGCCTCCCCAGGAAGAAAAATCATCTGAACTGGTAATCCACAGATCCTTGGGTAATTTCCCGTCTTCTTTCATTTTTTGAAGATGATTTACCCATTTCAAGATAACCCAGGGTTGCACATAATAACTTTCTGCCCATCTGACCATGGCTTCGTTGCCCACAGCCAATACCTTTACAATATCAGGATATTGATTAGCCAGAGCAGCGGCTGTTTCTATTTCAACAGCATTCCTTTCACTTTCCAGATCGTGGTTTGGTTCCAAACCTGTCCAGGCATTTTTACAATCTATCCAGGCTCCCAGCATTACATACATTTCAAAACTTGCATCCTCTTCTTTAAGTTCGCTTATAGCCTTTAGGAGGTTTGATGCCTGAGGCCTATGCACCTTATAGGTGCGTAATATTTTTATACCCATTGCAGCCAAGATCTTAAGGTCTTCCTTAAGTTCTTCCGAACTTGGTTCAATACTGTGATCAGCATGGCGGTATCCTCCATAGGACATGGCCAAATAATCCGGGTTACCTAAAATATCTTTGGCAGTCATCTTTGTCTTAGTTTGAGATTGATGTTCTTCTTGTTTTTGCTTTTTACTGTTACAAGCCAAGCTTACAATTAATATAAATACAGTGAATATAACTTTTAGTTTGGTTTTCATGGGATCCTTGTTTACACGTCATCTTAGTATTTCATCTTTAATTTGAACATGGATTCTGACAATTTCATCAGACCTTTCAAAAACTTTCCTACTCATCTCTTCTCCGATCTGAGTTCCGTCCAAGTAGGTGACCTGCCCACTTTTAAGCACCAATTCGATCCCGGTTACAGTGGCCAGCTGATATACTACAGGCACCTGACAATAGGTAAAAGAAAGGGATCCACTTTCAAGCTGAAGCTCTTTTGTTTCAGAATGCACATTGACATAGGTGAAATTCCGCGGCTCCATGATAAATTCTTCTTTCCTAAGTAGACAAGGATCAAAATGTAGCCTGCCTCCCCTTACGGAAACCCCAAGTTCTCCCATCCTGCATAAGATGTCTTCCTTTACCTGTCCGGTCATCCCGGGTTGCTGGGCGCCCTTTCCCGCCGGGGTATGAGAATAGGGGTCAGTAGGAAAAGCCCCATAGAGACTAGGGGGTTTATGAACTCCAATGCCTTCATTTATTTCGTAGTAATGTGCAAATAATCCACCTGTTATTTCCGCACTTTCTTTGGAATCTACTGCTTTTAAACAACATTCCTGTGTGGCAAGTAAGAGTTTGGAGACCATATGCCAGTATATAGAACCCAGACCTTCATAGCCGAAAAAGGTTCCCGATCTTCCCGTAAAGGCTTTGTGATTGAACACTTCTTCAAAAATATCTAAAATGATCTGCCGGTCTTTTATAGCCAGTTCTGAATACTCAGAATCGGCCAACTGATCCAGGGCCTTTTGAAGATCTTGCCCATTGTTAAAATTTCCATTGAAATGATAGTTGCCCGTCCCATCTTTTTTGACAATCGTGGTATGGCCGTCTGCCGCCATTTGTTGAAGTAGGGCAGATTTGGCAATTAACCTTTCATCAATATTGTTCTTTTCAGTAAAGCGAGGCAGATCTTTATTGGGGTACAGCAGATAACTGTACTGATCTGCTCTGAAAAGACGACTACCTTTTAGGCCGTCCAATACCGCAAGATTTTCCTTTGACGACAGGTAACCGGAACTTAGTACCGCCACCTGGCCTTCCAACATTTCGCCTAAATAAGAAATTGAAACTTCTTTTTCATTTTCCACTGTCATCAGGTTATAGGCATGGTACATCCCTTCATCACGTTTGTTCGCTCTTATTGAATGTTCAAGATATTGAAGGGCAAGCCCAACAAAATCCTGTAAATGAGCCAATGAGACACCCTCTTTCTCCCCAGAGAATGAACGCTCATATATCCCAAGGCGGTAATCGCTCCCGGCTTCCCCCACTGCATCCAAAATACTCTTACGTTCTCTATCTCCTATTTTCCCATCTAGGAGCTGTTTATGTTTTACAAAGGCAGAAGCGATGCTCATATAGCATCTGACAAGTTCTTCTGATATATAAAACTCTTCTAAGGCAGTAGAAGAAAGAAGTAGCTCAAAGAATTTTAGAAAACGCCTTAAATAGTAAAGAGTTACCATAGAAACACCATTACCCACCAAAGCATTATTGGCATCATTCCATTCTGGCCGTTGCGTATTCAGCCAGATACCCGCCTCAGGGATAAAATTGGATAATTTACACAGAACGGTGGCTAAGATTTTCTCGATAAAGTTTACCTGATGTATGACCCCGGAGTTATTTTTTAAAAGTGCTCCATCTGCCCCAATACTTTTTCGCTCCTGCCTGATTTCTTTATCCATGGCATGATCAAAATCAATGGTATCTTTTGGATTCTTAAGGATGTCTTTGTACCCTTTTATCTTATATGGTACCCTGGCATAAACAAATAGGTCTTTGCTAAAATAATCTTCTAATTGTCCCGGGTAATAATTGTGAATGATCTCCAAAAACTTAAGCAGATAGATGATCTGATGATCTCCCCAATACCCAATATAGGACCAGGGATCGTCTGGTTCGATAATCTCCCAATCAAAACCATCCTTTGTTACCCGATAGGGATTATAACCTTCAAAGGTGGAGGCATTTAGAAATTTGTGCATCATATTCTCGGTGAATTCGGGATATGAATGCGCCAGGGCTTCCCAGTTCTGAAAGATATCTCTCCAATTTCCTTCATAATCCAGGATTTTTGAACCGTCTACTTCACTACGGGTGTTAATAGAGAATCTATTCCACGGCCTGCTCGGATCCCCATGTCTTCGGCTGAATTTTAAGGGTAAATATTCAAGACAAAGTCTATTTAAATGAGGACTTTCACTCTCTTGTCCGAAGCTTTTTAATGCCGCGGCGCTGAAAAGCTCAGGTAGAGTTTTTAAGTTATCCTCAAAATTCCCAAAAACCTCTTTGTTGGCCTTGAGCAGATAATTTCTAAAATCCCATTTCTCAATATCATAATTATGGTCAAATATGCCGCCTCGCATGATGTTGAACAAGGTATTTGAAAAATGCCTGGTGTTTCTAAGGATGTCGGCGCTCAGCTGTAACCCATCAGAAGCAGCACAAAGACCTCTGAGATTTTTACTACCTAATTCAATATCTTCTTCCACTTTTTGAGACAATTGATGGTCTTCTTGTATTGCGGCGTTTAGTTGTGCAATGTCTGCATGGTCCTGGTTTACATTGGCAATGATCATCCACTCTTGGGAGTCAGCTGCGCCGAGCACCATATCTGTGTTTACGAAATAGGCTCCTTTTTCTGCTTTGATATCTTCCTCTTCTTTAAGCGAGATACCATTTCTGAAATTCTCTAGTTGAAGAGAGGACAATAAATACTTGGGGTTTTTAAGTCCGAGAGACCAAGCGATATTAGCTTTGAGGGCTTCACTGGGTTCAGCCTTATCAACAATGATTGCGCTGAGCGCATAGATACCCAGGCCGGTCTTTTTGATGAGTTCACTGCGTTTGTAGGCGTCTACTAGATTGCTCGACTTATTTTGGACATCACTGCTTACCCCATAGGGGACAAGGTTTTGAATTCCATCTAAAACGCTAAGACTTTTCTTTTCGTCAGAAAGGTTAACCAATGTTGACCTTCTTATAAAGCCGTAGGTGTTGCTAGATTGCCATTGGCATCTGAAGGAAAGTCCGAGATCCTGATTTATCTCTTCAAATATGATCTTATTTCCCAGACTGTTTTTATAGATATTCCTTCGCAACTTGTACGATCCCTTATTCCTGTCAGAAAAGGGTTCCCAAAGTAGTGATTTACCGCCTAGCTCTATCCTAAAGATGCTTTTACCTCCTGTTATTTCTGAAGACTCCGTGATTTTATCATCCGTATAGTATGGAAATAATGCATACTCAGAATTTTTTCTGCCAGCTGTTAGTCCTCCATTACTCGACATAAACATCCAGTGGTTGGAGTCGCTGACAATACTCATGAAAAAAGGCCGCATGGTATCACTGTCGGAAATTTTAAAGTAGCCTTCATTCCTAATTTGAACATAACTGATGTGGGCTTTAGGCGAACTATTTGGAGTGGCTGCTATGGTGATAGACTGATGCGTCATTTGATTGATTATGCTTTAAGATTTGATCAATAGTTGCTCTACTTCTTCCAGGGTTTTACCTTTTGTTTCTATAACATACTTATATACAAAGAAGATTGCTAAAAAAGACAGCAGGGCATAGATGGCAAAAGTTGCCGTAGGGCCCAGGTTTGACAATTCCCAGGGAAATACCTGTGTTACGGAAAAACTTACCAGGGAATTGAAAAAACCAACTACAGAGATGGCTATACCTTTTATTTTGCTAGGGAATATCTCGGAGATCAGCGTCCACATCACAGGGCCTAAGGAAATAGCAAATGCTGCAACGTAAAGCAATATGGCTACCAAGACCAAAGTAGCATTAATAGAGATGAAATTGGTTATTTGATTGCGCTTAAAATTAGTGAACTCTTCTTCGGTTAGCTTGCTCTCTATGGCCTGAAAAAGGTCAGCCTGACCGTCAAAGGACTGCCCTTCTAATTCTGCCAGAGCCAGTGCTGTTTTAGCATCTCCCAATTTCTCTAATGTGGTTTCATTAAAATTGTACGTAGCATTGTTAAAAGCAAGTGCAGCTAGCAACAGGGCTAAGGTCATAAAGCTTGTGCCTATGAGTAGCAGGGGTTTCCGACCTAACCTGTCTATAAGCCAAATGGCCACCAGCGTAAAGACTAAATTGGTTAATCCTACTACGATGGCCTGAAGGAAGGAAGAATCTGTACTTCCACCGGCTTGTTCAAAGATGGTTGGGGCATAGTAAAAAATAGCGTTGATCCCAGTTATTTGTTGAAAGAAGGCAATACCCAGCGCAATGATCATGATGGTGGCGTATTTACTTTTAAAAAGGTCTGCCAAAACTCCTTTTTCTTCTTTTTCCTGTTGCCCACGTTGAATTTCCGAAATGGTTATTTCTGCATATTCCCCACCTCCAATTTTCTGCAAGATCTTCCGTGCCAATTTAACCTTGTTTAGCTTAAGAATAAGCCACCTTGGACTTTTGGGAACTGTAAATAATGATAATAAGTAGATGATTGCGGGAATGGCCTCTACTCCGAGCATCCATCGCCAACTTTCCTCTCCGTAGTTCACCAAAAAGTAGTTGGAGAAATAAGCTACTGAGATTCCGATGACAATATTTAGTTGGTTGAAGGAAACTAAACTTCCGCGCAATTTAGGAGGTGCAATTTCCGCAATATAAATTGGTGCGATGAGGATGGCCCCGCCTATACCAATTCCGCCTATAATCCTCGCAATGATGAATTCTGTATATCCGGTCGCCAGAGCTGACCAACTGGCCGATATTGCAAAGAGACCTGCAACCGCGATCAGCACATGCTTTCTTCCAAACCTGTCGGCCAAAGGTCCGGCCATAAGGTTCCCTGCCATAGCACCGAAAATTACGCAGCCCACGGCAAAACCAAGCATGGCGTCGGTCATGTTGAAATAGTCTGTGATCCCTTTTACAGCTCCAGAGATTACAGCGCTGTCAAAGCCTAATAAAAATCCGCCTAGAGCAACAATTAAACTTATTAGAACGGTGTAAGGCCTGTTCATTTGAATCTTGATATCTGCTGACATTTTATTGTGCTTCTATTGACTAAATAGCTCTTTCAAACTCAGGGGGATGAGCAACTTTACTTTTTGATTTGTAACAAGTTAGCCTAAATTTATTTAGGCCGGAAATCTGCTTAATTCACTTCCTGATAGACCTTTACGTAATCAACGACCATGGTCTGAGGAAAGCGTGTACCGGTCGGGCTGGGAAAGCCTACAAAGGTACCGCCAACTGCCACATTCAGAATAATAAAGAATGAATGGTCATATACCCATTCTCCGGGAACATCGGCAGGGGTAATTCTTTGGTAAAGTCTATCATTCACGTAATACTCAACATAATTCTCTCCCCATTCAATGGCATAAACGTAAAAATCAGTGTCGAAACGAGCGTCCTCCAATTCAAAACTGTCCGTGACTGCGTCTCCTCCGGAATACCCCGGACCATGGACCGAGCCGTGAATAAGGCTCGGTTCCTGACCTCTAAGTTCCATGACGTCAATTTCTCCGCATTGCGGCCAACCCACTGTATCAATATCGTTTCCTAGTAGCCAGAATGCGGGCCACATGCCAGGGCCAAAAGGGGTTTTAAGGCGCGCTTCTACTCGCCCGTACCTTTGCTCAAAAAGCCCTTTCGTATTTATACGGGCCGAGGAGTAGGGCTGTCCTTGAAAACTCTCAGCGATGGCCGTTATGACAAGATTGCCATTTCCGTCTAAAGCAATATTTTCAGGGCGATCAGAATAGTATTGTAGTTCCTGATTTCCCCAACCGTTATCACCTGTTCCAATATCAAAATTCCACTTGGATGCATCCGGAGAGGAGCCGGCTGTTCCGTCAAATTGGTCTTCCCAGACTAATTGAAAACTTCTTTGTGGTAATCCGTCATCTTCGGTACAACCATTGCCTAAAAACAGACTAACTGTTAGTAGAGCTACTATACATTTTAAATTCGTGATTTTCATAACTGCTTTTTCCTTTTTTATTTGTAGAAATAAATGTTATCAAGATAGATGTCAAAAGAGGTCGTATTAGCGCTACCGTCTCCGTTAAATTGCCCATCGAACTTCATTTGAATCACCTGATCCCAGGTCATTCCGGTAAAATCCCCAATGGGCAGATCAACACTGTTCCAGGCGCCCGGAGTCAGTGGCACAACTACTAATACTTCACCAGCGCCTGTACCGCTGTTTATAGGGCTCACTTTTACCTGCCTGTCTGTACCTGAAGGCACCCAAATGTCAACGTGCAGGAACTGCATGGCTGAGGCGTCTTGTGCGTTGCCCGAGAAATCGGTTCCCTGGTAGTTGAAGTTGGGATAGGCTAGTGCCAGGTTACCGTCACCCGGGTCAAAACCGGTGTTGACCATCATATGACCAGACTGTCCCCAATTAGGATCGTAATCTATTCCGGAGATATTGGAATAGGTTTCTCCAAAGATCGAGATCACATCTGCTGCATCTCTGGCAGGAGGTACAGGGGCTGAACTTGTAGGTGCACTGCCACCGCCACTGGCCGCTTTGTAGAAGTAAATGTTATCAAGATATATATCATAAGGTGTGGTGTTACCACTGCCGTCTCCATTAAATTGTCCATCAAATTTCATTTGAATCACCTGATCCCAGGTCATACCCGTAAAATCCCCAATGGGCAGGTCTACACTGTTCCAGGCACCCGGAGTGATAGGAACTTCTACCAATACCTCCCCAGCACCGGTTCCGGTATTTATAGGGCTTACTTTTACCTGCCTATCTGTACCGGTAGGCACCCAAATATCTACATGAAGGAACTCCATGGCCGAGGCGTCCTGAGCATTACCAGAGAAGTCTGTTCCCTGGAAATTAAAATTAGGATAGGCCAGTGCCAGATTCCCGTCACCGGGATCGTAGGCAGTATTGACCATCATATGGCCAGATTGTCCCCAGTTAGGATC
>JBFOMC010000201.1:0-6318 GCA_040830565.1 Flavobacteriaceae bacterium | reverse complement strand
TAGCCCAAGTAAAATTAGTCCTTCTGTGGTGGTTTGTGTTAGCAGGTTTTGAAAATCAAACACAATGAGCCAGCCCATAAAAACATAGAGCAATAAGGAGATCACTTCAAATTTTCCAGTGAAAAACAGTTTTAAAATTGTTCCCACTGCAGCAATCCCCCAAACCACGTAAAAGATGGTCCAGCCATTACCATCTATAAGCGTAATAAGCGCTACCGGCGTATAAGTACCCGCGATAAGAAAATATATGCTAATATGGTCGAGGATCCTGAGTTTATCCTTAATTGGTTTTCTATGTGCCAGGTGGTAAAGCGTTGATGAAGAAAAAAGCACCACAAGTGAAATGCAATAAATTACTACCGCGACAAGCCCATAACGATAATCAGCATTTACCTTTTTAATTAAGAAGTAACTTCCAATGAGAGCCAGTAGTACACCGAGTCCGTGCGAGTAAGCGTTTAATTTTTCTTCGTTCTGATAGTGCCTGTCTACTTCGGTAAGCTGCATGCTTTTTGATCGCAAAATTAAGGATACGCCCGCTTATTTTACAATTAATCTTATCCGCATGGAAGTGGCATGTCCCGGAAAAGTGCAGACGATCCAATATTGGCCGGCCTCCCTGGGTACCTGGAAGTAAATGGTCTCGGAAGATTCTGGTTGCAGAATTCCAGTATGGACTAGCACCATATCAGAATCTGGAACATAATTCAGGTCGGCTCCATCCAGGCCTAATTGAAGCGCCATATTCCCTACTTTATCCGCACTATCAGCTCCTTTAGTGGTCACCACGAGATTGTGTAACATATCGTCGTTGTTATTAAAGGTCAGTGCAATTTTTTCTCCACTTTGAAGGGTTAGCTCTTCAATATCGTACTTAAGGCCAGGTTTGGTCCCTATAGCCAATTGTCTGTCTGGTCCGTCTATCCAGCCAACGGGCATTTCATTAACTCTTTTCTCCTGAATGACGCCCTCCACTGCTGCTGCCATTTTTTGAGTGGGTGGAGATCTTAACACCCCTCCCGGCACTTCATTCAAAGTGTAATATCCGGTATTATGAAGCAGTCTTTCCCCAGATCGGGCTCGGAGTTCCGGTACTTTGATTTGATGGATAAATCCTAAGCGCAATCCATGAATTCCTAGTTTTACGGTTAACCCATCATCTGAAACGGTAACATCTTCGACACTCCCTTTTTGTTGATCCACTATTGGGCTTCCGTAAGTATTGTGGTATTTGTAATTGAAACTCGTTATTTGATAGCTTGATGTCTTACTAGCCACGAACTTGTTTACAGGTTTGGTGAACTCTAACTCGAATCCGTCAGGTAGGGCTTTCATGGTTTTAATCTCAAAAGGAGTCCTGCCGTTCCAAATCAATCTTTGAAGTCCAAAATTTTGCCTCCCTGTAGACGCCCAGCCCCTACTGGTCATACCAATAAACATGCTGTTATCGCTCCCCCAAACCATCCTCAAAATTCCAGAAGAAAAGCCTTCTACAAAGGGGAAAGCGGCCCCCTGATACACGCCGTTGACTCGCTCCATATAGACTCTCATGATCTTACTATGCCCCTGATCACCAACGAACATCTGCCCCTTAAAAGGCCCAAATTTTCCGTCTGTACTATCAAACAAAATATCGGAGGTAGAGATGCCTAGAATGGTATGAGGAAACCAGACAGCCGGAGGTTTCAGCTGCGGGAGTTCCTTAGCATACTCATAAAGACTTAAGCCTGATTGCTCTTCGACATCTTCCATTTTTAGATCGATTGGAGAATCGGGTTCACCGCTCCAGACCAAGCCCTCAGGGTTTCCCGCAAAATCGCCTTTCTCAAGATGCGTCATTCTCCCGGAGCCCACCCAATCGCCCTGGTTCTCTGTATAAAAAACATCTCCTGCCAGATTTATTGCAAAACCTGCTGGTGAGCGCAAACCTGTAGCAATAGGTGTCATGTCCCCTTCCGGACTAATTTGTATTAACCAACCTCTCCACTTAGAAAGGCTTGCTCCATGGCCAATCCAGGCCAAATTGAGCGTAACCAGCATGTCGCCATCTTCCGTAAATTCCGGACCGTAGGAATAATCATGGTAGTTGCCAGAGAGCGGCCAGGAATAAATGGTCTTATATACATCCGCTTTATCATCCCCATCTTTATCGGTGAGTTGGGTAAGTTCTCCTCTCTGTGCCAAAAAGAAACTCTTATTTCTGTAATTCAGACCCAAAGGTTCATGAAGTCCCTGGGCGAATTTGGTAAAGCGCGGGCGAAAGCCATAAGGATTATCAATAAGCCAAACCTCTCCCCGTCTTGTAGAGACCCCTAATTTATCATCGTCTGTAAAGGCCAGGCCACCCACCTCCAATACAATATCCTCGGGGATAGGCACATTTACTATCCGATAATATCTGGCTTCCTTACGCGCCATTTCGGTTCTAGTCTGACTGTAACATTCATGAGAACCTCCTAAGAATAAAATAAATATCGCTATACTTCTTAACCAGGACATACGATTTCGTTTACCAAATTATGTTGTAAGTCAGTTCATGTTCTCCGGCCGGAACTTCTACAACTAACTCTTCTTTTCCTTCAACCGAGCGAATAAGCGGCAGCGGTCCACCGGCAGTAGGAAAATCGATAAAATAACCCTCGTTATTGATCATAAATGATCCATCGGGCAACTTTTCGATACCTTCTCCATCAGCCAACTTGAACCATATGGCTTTGTCTCCCTTTATCCTTACTTCTCTTTTAAAATTTCGTTGTTGATCTGACGGTATCAGTTGATCCTCTATCACGGCAGTGCCCTGCTCGTATGAAATCGTAGGTAGCCCAGATGCATTTAATTCGTATCCCAACAATCTAAAGCCATCCTCTTCCCGAATGTCATCAGGCCAGGGATCATCACTGTCTTTTAAAAGCGCCACTTGGGGTGCGCCATGAAAGCTTACTGTAAATCCGCCGGGTACGCCCAATTGCTTTTCCCCTCTACCATGCCACATTTGAGTGACATCTAAAAATGGTCCGTTCCAGACTTTTAATAGACTTCCGTTTGCCAAATCGTAAGCGTAATGGATACCTATTTGGGTACCCACGGAAAGACAATGTGTTCTTTTGTAGCCTTTATGCATCATAAAACTACGCTGCACAACATTGGCATCCTCAGGCTCAACCATTATGGCTTCTTCAGGCCCTCCTCTACTTAAATCCAGAGATCCCGGCGCATGAAGCGCATGTTTCTCAACTTCCGGACCTTCTACCTCAAGACTAAATCCTTTGGTCCAGGGTCTATGTTTATTGTAAATGAGGGTGAAGGGAACCATACCTCTTTCTAGGTGGACATTACCATAACCCAGAGAATCTAACCTATAGTCCCCGTCAAGATTAACTATGGTATCGTTTTTAATTAGAAGTACTCCTCCGCCTCCATTCACCTTAAAATCAAAAATGTATTTGCCTGTTTTGGGAATACCCATAAACCCTTCAAAATTCAGAATGGTCTGCGGGCGTCCCTCGCCTACTAGTTCTGCCGAAAGAGAATCCGTCCTCAACTTTCCGAGAGGTGTTAGACTATCCAATGAGGGTAGCTTTACCTCTTTGTTGTTGTAAGCGGTAACACTCATATCGACCAGGAACACGATATCCTGATTGTAGAGCTTATATCTTATGTCTTTAAAGGCTACCGAGCCATGATCTCCCTGAATCATTAAGGGGCCTAGGGACTTTTCTCCTTGAAGGGCCGCACCTCTTGTCGGCCCAAGAACTTCCACATTTTCATGAATAAGTGCTCCATTTAACCACACCTGCTTAAAATTTGCATTTTGAACTTTATTTCCAAGTTCATCAAACCTGGGAGCGTGAAAAATAACTTTAATATGTTGCCAGAGTCCGGGAGCCTTTGCAGCATTAGTCCGTGGGGCAACTCCCTCATAACCTTCATTCCCCTGGCCTCTTCCCGGGTCCCAACGTTGATAAATGCCACCCATGTCGCCATGTCCAGACTCGGCCACTCCCCAACTATCGAATAGCTGTAGCTCATATCGGCCTTGTAAATAGAGTCCGGAGTTAGAGCCTTTCGGAAGCATTACATCTAGTTCCAATTCTATATCCCCGTGCTCAAATTCTGAAAACAAATTACCATGGTTTTCGTTATCGGGAAGGTTCACCAAAATCCCCGTTCCAGGGTCGGTCAATAATTTTCTAGGATCAGTACGGTCTATATATGCCTTCCACGCAACCTTCCAATTGGCGCTAACTTCCTTAAAGGCCTCGAGATCAGTAAGACTTATGGTTTTAAAGGGAAGCGACTTTATTACCTCAATTTTGGCTTTCTCCGCTGGAAGTTCAGCGGTCTCATCCTTACACGAAATGGTACATACTGCAATAAATACTGAGTAGAGGAGCAGCGAATTCTTCATTATCTCTTGATGTGAATACCAAATGTAAACATTACATATTAATATCCGGTTACATTTGATTCAATAGGTAAAACATATGATTTACAGGTATTTTGGTGAAGCAATGTTGATCTTACTTATATCTTTTACCATGTTTTATGACCATATCTACGTCCTGAAGCAGACTAATATATCTTAGTACATCTCCGTCTACGGCGATGATATCGGCATATTTCCCAGGGGTTATCGTCCCCACATCATCTGCAACTCCCATCCATAAGGCCGGCCAGTATGTAGCAGACCGGATGGCATACATGGGATCTATCCCGAATTCATTTACCCAAACATCAAGTTCATTCCAGGTAGACTGACTATGGAATTTCATCGGAATACCACTATCCGTTCCAATTAACAATACCACCCCGGCATCCAGTAATTGGTGAATTTTGGTTTTAAGGGTTGGCTTTCTTGAAGGAGTTAATTGAAAATAGGGCAATCTGTCTGGATGCTTTATGCTATTTCTAATATCTGTAATCACACTGTCTGGAAGTCCCAGGTGCCAGGAGGTATTATCTAATTTTTCGTGATTATCTCTTACATACTCGTAATTGTACAAACCTTCAACGGTGGGGCACCAGAACAGTGGTCCCTTATTCATTTGGGCGGTTCGCTCTTTTATCATGGTCATGACATCTTCTGGATATTCCGGGGCTGAAGACAAGCCTGTATGTTCAAAACAATCTACATCTACTAGTAGCCCTCTGCGAATTTCTTCAGGTCTATGTCCATGAGCCACCACTTTTAGGTTGTTTTTATGCGCTTCATCTACCACAGCCTTCAGCTCCTCCATGGTCATTTGATCCTGATCTATAAGCTTAATTACATCTACCCCGGCCCTGGCCAGTTTCCTTATTTTCTTTCGTCCGTCCTCCGGACCATCAACCCCCCATCTAAAATCTTCTGTTCCGGGATAGGGTTTATGTTGTATAAAGGGACCTGAGACATATAGTGTAGCTCCTGGAATTTCGCCTTTATTAATCGCATCTCTTACTGCTATGCTTTCTTCTAATGGAGCCCCAAGATCTCTGGCACTGGTCACCCCAGCCATTAACAATTGATGGGCAGATGCAGGCATAATTACGTCTTTGAATAAAGGCGGATAGGTTTTGTCCCAATAGGCGTAATCTGCATGCCCATTTATCATAGTATGCACATGCATATCCCATAAGCCAGGGAGTACCGTCATGCCTTCGGTAGAAATGACTTCTGCATTCTGCGGAATAGGGGTGTTGTCTATTGTTCCGACAGTCTTTATTCTCTCCCCTTCAATAATTATTACGCTATTTTTTATGGGGTGTGAACCAAAGCCGTCTATTAAGGTTCCACCAACTAAGGCTTTAATATTACTATTCTGGGAAATTGCCGATAAGCTTATTAACCAGAATGCTGTGGTAAGAATGTTTTTAAGCATGGTGCTGTCTCTTTTGATAAAGATAGGGAAACAGGGGTCACTAATCAGGGAAGTACCAAAAAGGAATTGTGATAATTGTTCTGGTATACACGCTATCTCTCCTGTGATCCTTTCTGGCTACCCGAAGTTCATGCTTGCCTCTGGATATTTCCCTGATATCCAGAAAAGTCTCGAACCCCATTTGTTTCTGCGAATTCTGGGCAAGTACAAACTGTGGCTTAAATTGGGTGCTATCTACACTTAGAGTGTACATATCCTCAACTGTTTCAATATATTTTTTGAGCCCTTTTCTTTGTTCTGTCCAATCTACCGTACCTTCTGAAAAGGTTGAATAAATTCCTCTTAGGTCTTCTTCGGGTTTAAGATCGGGATTAAAGTAAAAAACATCATCCTCTACTGTACGGCCATATTCTACAAATACGTTGAGATAAGGCTGGCTTATCACTTTAGACGGAATGGT
>JBFOMC010000200.1:0-34579 GCA_040830565.1 Flavobacteriaceae bacterium | reverse complement strand
GCTTTCTCAATTCCTCAATTCTTCGATTTCCCTGCGCATTGCAATTTCATTATTCATAGCTATAGTGACCAATTATCTTAAAATCGAAAAGACAATCTTCGAGTACTTGCCCGGCTCCAATATTGTGCACAATAAGATGACGCTTTCCGTCTGAACTTTTTTTCTTTGAAACTATCCCTATGTGGGTAGTAGCTCCTCCTAAGTTCCAACAGACAATATCTCCCGGCACATAATCCTCTGCCTTGGTAGTAAGTGACTTTGCCTCCCCTTTTCTTTCAAAGAAGACCATGAGATTAGGAACACGCCTATGGTCAATATTTTTGTCTGTCGCAGATAGGCCCCAGATCTTTGGGTACTTACTAAAATTAGCAGCCATATCCTCATGTACCTCTTTTTGCAGATCAACTCCTAATTTTCTGTAAGCTCTGATCACCACATCAGTACAAACCCCCTTATTTGCCGGGACATCACCATTGGGATAGTCTATAGAAAAGTAACTGGGGTCATAGGTCACCTGATCCCTGATCAATGTAAGGGTAGAGTCTGCCAGTTTATTAGAAAATTCACTTTGGCATAAGCCGCATTGACTGCCGCCATATAATGCTAGGAAGAGGACTAGAATTGCCTTCTTCATGACCAGATGAATTAGTCCTTAGGAATTTCTTTGTAAGTATATTTACTTTCTTTCCAATCAATACGAGGTGAAGGATAATATTTTACATTCATCCTATCCAAGAATGGAGCCTGGTTAGCAAGCCTTAGTTTAAAGTTGTCCCAGTTTCTGTTCTCTTCGGTGCTCCAGCTGAGCTCCGAATACCCAATTACCCTCGGAAAAGCCAGATACTCTAATTCGTCAATATTGCTAATAGTCTCGGACCACAGTGGGGCCTCCACGCCTAAAATTTGGTCTTTAGGTACTCCTTTGGCGTAATTTTCCGGAGTCCAGACATAGGCGGTATCCACCGGGATATAAGCAGCCCAGTGCAGTCCGAATTTAGAAAGGGTATCGTATTGCATATCCAAATAGGTTTTCTTAGCCGGCGAAAGCAATACCTTCATTCCTTTAGATATAGCCATGTTGGCATTTTCCTCACTATTCCAAAACTGTATTACAGAGGAAGCATCCAAATCGCCTTGCGCTACCTCGTCCCATCCTATCATCCGCTTCCCATGCTTCTGAACAATTTTTTCTACTCTTTCTACAAAGTAGATATAATCGTTCTTCTTGGTAACATGACTTTCATCTCCTCCTATATGGAAATAAGGACCTGGCGTCATCGCAGAAATTTCTCTTACTACATCGTCTATAAATGCATATACGGTGTCTTTGCGAGTATCGAAGGTGCTGAAACCCACCCGGGTACCTTCGTAAAGTTTAGGAGTTTTACCATTTCCGTTCAAAAATGGATAAGATACTGAAGCTGCATTGGTATGACCAGGCATATCCACTTCCGGAACAATCGTCATATAATGTTTGGCCGCATAGGCAACAATTTCTTTGTAGTCTTCCTGGGTGAAAAAACCTCCTGCCTCTCCACCAACTTCGGTGCTACCACCGACTTCAGTTAGTTTTGGCCAGGACTTTATCTCAATGCGCCATCCTTGATCGTCTGTAAGGTGGAGGTGCAAAACGTTAATTTTGTAATAGGCTAGCAGATCAATATACTTCTTTACATCCTCAACACTAAAAAAGTGGCGTGCCACATCTAACATGGATCCTCTGTATTCAAAATTAGGATTGTCGTTAATCATACCAGAAGGGATTGGCCATATTGGATGTTCGGCCAGGGTATCATTGCTTATTTCCGGGATTATTTGCCTTAGCGTCTGAATACCTCTGAAGGCTCCTTCTGAGGAACTGGCGTTGAGGATGACGGAATCTCTATTGATGTACAACTGGTATGCCTCCGGACCTTCGAGTTCAGTACTATCACTTTTGCTGATATAAATGATGCGTTCTATGGTTCCTGCTTCGGTTTCATTTACCGGTAACTTTAAGCCCGTTTTACCTTGTATCTTTTGAGATAAAAATTCAGCTACCTCATTAAACCCTGTTTCCGTCGGCGAAGTGTAAATCGCTGTGAATTGATCTAAACCAAAGGCACTATTGGTAGCAGTTATCTTCAAAGGTTTGGGAATCATGTTTTCTGAAGCCAAATCAGTAGCAGGAAAATTGATTAAAGGTTTTTTCTTTTCCGCACAGGAAACTATGATCACTAGTCCTGCGAATAGCGTTAATACAGAAAATAGGTTGTTTTTAAACTGAATTGTTCTTACAGATTTCATATCTCAATATTAGTTCATGTGTTCTTTAATGACATCATACCAAAGATCATATCCAAGGGAATTCATATGAAGTCCGTCAGACACAAAGATCTCCTCTTTTACCTTTTTGTTTTGTAACATGGTATCCCAAACGTTCGCATAGGCGATGCGCTCTGTCTTATCGCTTAACCGTTTAAGTTTGCGGTTTAATTTTTTGTACTTCCTTCTCAGATTCCAGCGTGCTAAACTAGGTTTTGCGGCAATCAGAACCACTTCGGTATTAGGATTTTGGACCCATATTTTGTGAATGATTTCCTCGGTCGTATTTAAGATATGCCTGGGTTTTTTTCCGGAAGCAAGATCATTGTCACCTTCGTAAATAAACACTTTTTTAGGCCGGAAATTTAGAACCAACTGATCGATATTTACCAAGAGATCTGAGGCTTGAGAACCTCCAAAGCCCGAATTTATGATCTGCTGTTCAGGAAAAATCTCGGATAAATTATTCCAGATCCGAATACTTGAACTCCCCGTGAAGACCACCGTTTCTCTGGTATCATCCCAAAGGCTATCATATTTTTTTTGAATGGCCTGTACTTCTTCCAGAAAACTGTTTGCTTCCTGGGCGTGGGTACTTAATCCAAGAATCAAAAAAGCGACTATAAGCTGTTTCACCAAGGTTTAAAATTTAAGATCCAAGATACAGTGATTGCCTTAACAGGTCAAATTATTTTCGACAGATGGCAGATAGCACAGGTCCGGGGAGGCTTATATAACGGCCATGGTATTTGCCTAAACTGCGTGATTTAAGGTACTACAGGCCTATCGCTCCGACAATTATATGTGTCTAATTGCCACCTGGAGGGATGGCGAGATCTTCGGCTATTGCCCAGTCATGAAAGCGAGCAATCCAATGATCTGATGGAAGCCCCTGCTCTTTCATTCCATATCCATGCCCCCCCTTTGAATACATGTGCAAACCTGCAGATTTCCCAGACTTCAACCAACTTGAATAAAGGTTTACACTATCTGCGGCCAAACCCAAAGGATCATCCGAGGAACAGATTGCTAACATTGGGGGAGCGTCTTCGGGAACTTCATAGGGCCCTACAACGCTCATCCAGGCATATACAGGTACAATAAAATCCGGTCTGTTTTCTTTGTTGTAATTGAAAGTTACTCCCATAGTGACTGCCCCTCCGGCAGAAAAGCCCATAAACCCAATTCTATCAGGGGCTACGCCAAAGTCATCGGCATTCGAGCGCACATAGGAAATGGCAGACAGTCCGTCGCTAATGGAAAGTGGTAATACCGGTCCTACCTGTCTACCTATTTCTTGAGGATTTGTTTCTCCGAGATCAGTGATCTCCTTCACCCCATCTTCTCCTGTTGGGACCAGACGATATTTAAGCACAAAAGCCGTGATGCCCTTTTCGTTAAGCCATTTGGCCACATCGGTTCCTTCACTTTTAATACTCAGGGCATACAATCCTCCACCTGGGGCAACAATTACTGATGTCCCATTTGCCTTTCCTTCTTCTGGTTTGAATACCTGCATGGTAGGTACTGAAACGTTGGTGACAACCTGGTTTTGCCATATTTCAGAGAAGTAGTCTTTTTCGCCACCTTCCCAACTTGTTGAGGCGGCCTGTTCATACGGAAGGTTAATAACTTCCTGACAATAGGCCTGAACAGTAAGGCTCATACATACAATCGCAATACAAAGTCTTTTCATTTCTTTGGTGTTTTAATTTATTGATGTGTCCAGTTAGATGGATCCTCACTATCATTTGGTGAAAGCCCTAAAATATCACCTTTTGCAGTAACTCCCAAACCAAGAACGGTCCTATTGACATAATTAAAATAGCTGCACACCTGATTTATTTCCAGAATTTCGGCTTCCTTAAATCCACTCTTCTTCAAGATCTCAATATCATTTTGATCCATAGTTTCGGGTTGTTTTGAGATTTTCTTAGCGTAATGAAACCCACTCACTAGTGCGTCATCAAAGAAATTCTCCAGGGTATCCCTTTGGGCGGCGGAGTAAAAAAGGTCACTTCTTTTATCGTCCTTCCAGAGTCTTTTTAATCCTTCAAAATGATGTAAGACGCAATATTCACATCGGTTTAAAATACTAACGTATACCCCCAAAGCCTCCAAATACCATTTTGGAAGTGAATTGTTACTATTATGTAATACGCTTTTATATAAAGTCATATGCCCCGTGAGGGTATGAGGACGCAAACTATGGATGGTTAATACATTGTCTATGGTATTATTTGGACCTTTTAAACGATCGTAAATACGCCTAAGTTTCGGGTCCGCATCTTCGTAGGAAATCGTTTTGATCCAAGCCATTATTTTTATCCGATATCGGGAAAATTAATCCACAATGGTTTGATAAACATACTGCCTAAGTTTACTGCCGTAAAAATTACTATAGGGCTGCAATTGGCTCATAAGGATAGCTACCAGGTCCTCCTCAGGGTCTATAAAAAAGTAGGTACAATAAGCCCCACTCCAATAATATTGTCCTTTTGATCCCAGTTCCTTTCCCGCCGCAACGTCTGTTGTAACTCCGAAGCCCAAACCGAAGCCCTGGCCCGGAGCCTGATATAAGGTTCCTACATGATTCTGTGTCATGAGTTCTACGGTTTTCGGACTTAAAAATTGCTTCCCGTTAGCTCGCCCTTGATTTAATAGCATCTTGCAGAATTTCATATAATCCCTTGCCGTGGAAAACAATCCGTGAGTGCCCCCAAACACCGTATTGCCCTCTACCGGTAACTGTTGTTCGGAGTTAATCAAATTACCTTCCTTATCGATATTGTGCACTGGGACCCATCTATCCTGATTCTTTTTGGCGATATTATATCCTGTATCCTTCATCTCAAGGGGATCAAAAATGCGTTGCTGAAGAAAATCGGCAACTGTCATCCCGCTAAAATGTTCTATAAGAAGGGCCAGAACATCTGGAGAAGCACTGTAATACCATTGCTCTCCCGGATGTCCGACCATAGGAAGACTTACCAAAGTATTTACCCTACTTTCTACACTTTCCTGTGGTTCGAAATAAAGTGCCTGTACCACGTCATTGTCCAGCTTTGTGCCCCCAAGACCATGTGAAAAGCCTGCTGTATGAGTAAGCAAATGGTGTATGGTTACTTCTTTGTTTGCAGGTTCTGTTGCTCCCTCCTTGCCTTCATTGACATCCTTAGCTACTTTGAGTTCTTTAAATTGCGGCAAATACTTAGATACAGGATCTGTCAGGAAAAAATGCCCTTCTTCATATAACATCATGAATGCCACGCTGACTATGGGCTTTGTCATAGACATAATATGAAAGATATTGTCTTCTCGCATCGGAGTTTTATCCTCTAAACTACTTAAGCCAAAAGCGGCTTGGTGTACGATTTCCCCCTTGCGCATTACGAGAGATACTGCACCCGGAATTTTTTTATCGTCTATCTCGGTCGTCAGGAAATTTTCATATCGACTCAAACGGTCCTCGGATACTCCGGATTTTTCAGAAGCAGTGGCTGTGCTAAGTTGAGCGACCGTTGTGCTGATAAAAAGAAAGAAGACAATAGTCGATAAATAGAGGCGTGTAATTTTTTTCATCTGTGAGTGCTTTTGGTTTTAATCACTTTGGTCAGAGCATCAAATAGGCTCTTTTCCAAAGCATTTTTTTCGTTTTAGATTGTTCAATGCCGTGGCATTGCCTTTAGCTATCCAATTTAGAGATTTTAGCATAGCATTCCTACAACCTGCTTTAATCTTTTAGGCCTTTTCTATAGAATTGAAAGAAAATGGTACATTTAAGGTGCCATCACCAACCAATACCAAATGTCGTTGATCAAGAATGTGCTCTTTTACCTGTTCTTAGGGCTCTGTGTGATAACCAAGGCCCAGGACAATACCACGACTACTAATACAAGACCAACTGCCAAGGCTGTAGCCATTTCACAGCCACCAAATATTGACGGGGAAGTGATCAATGACCCCAGTTGGCAGGCCATAATGCCCTTTGGGGATATGGTGCAAACCCAGCCGAATTACGGGCAGGAGGCCACGGAAAAAACGGATATTAGAATAGCCTATACCGATGATACCTTCTATGTGTCTGTGGTCTGCTATGATTCTCAGCCGGATAAACTTGTCGTTTCTGATGCCCGCCGGGATGCGAATTTGGATAATACGGATGCCTTTATCTTTATTCTTGACACCTATAAGGACGGACAGAACGGTTTTATTTTCGGAACGAATTCTCTTGGAGTAGAGTATGATGCACAGGTAGATAATGAGGGCCAGGGTAATTTTAATGCGAATAGGCAACAGGGTGGAACCATAGGAGGTTTTAACCTTAATTGGGATGCGAGTTGGGAAGTAAAAACGCAGGTTTCGGATTTTGGATGGAGTGCAGAGTTTGCCATTCCCTTAAGAACCCTCCGTTTTCAATCTGGCAAGGACTGGGGAATCAACTTTAGGAGGAATATTAGAAAAAGCAATGAGATAGTGTATTGGGCAGCTATGCCCATTGGCTTTAATTTAAATAGACTTTCCTTAGCGGGAACCTTAACTAACCTTGATCTACGAAGCCCGGGAAACCTCAAAATAATTCCATATGTCCTGGGAAGGTTAGAAAAGGACCATACCCTTGTGGATTCTAAAACCGATTTTACACCAGACGCCGGAGGGGATATTAAATACAGTATTACCCCAAGTCTGACGCTAGATCTGACCTACAATACAGATTTTGCCCAGGTTGAGGTAGATAATCAACAGGTCAATCTTGATCGGTTTAACCTTTTCTTCCCTGAAAAAAGACCTTTTTTTTTAGAAAATGCCGGACTCTTCACAGTAGGTAGTCCCGGGGAAGTAGATCTTTTCTTTAGTCGAAGAATTGGTATCGGGTCTGAAGGAAATGTGGTCCCCATCATTGGAGGAGTAAGACTCTCAGGGAAGCTTAACAGAACCAATGTCGGTTTCCTTAGTATGTTCACAGACGATGTGCAGGAGGTGGGGGTAGAAAAGAACAATTTTACCGTGGCAAGGGTGAATCATGAATTTAAGGGAAGAACGGCTTTGGGTGCTGTTTTTATCAATAGGAAGGGCCTTGATAGTGACAACGACTTTAATAGAACCTATGCCATTGACGGGAAATTGGGTTTGGGGCGAAAAGCCAGAATGTCCGGCTTTTACGCAAGGACCAGTGATCCAAATGATACCATAAATGCCCATGCCTTTAAGTTTCAAACAGACTATGTTTGGAACAATTGGGAGATGCGGGCGGCGTATACTGAGGTAGGTCAAGGTTTTAATCCTGAAGTAGGCTTTTTATTCCGATCCGCTTTTAGAAAACCGGAAGGCTTAGTGCTTTACCATCTTAGACCAAAGAATGAAAACGCAAAGATTCTGGAACACCGACCTCATGTTTCTTATAGAGGGTTTTGGAATTTCGACGGTTTTTTGGAGACCAGCTTTTTACATATAGACAATCACTGGGAATATAAAAGCGGTTTGGAGATCCATACCGGGATTAATATAACCACCGAAGGTGTTTTAAATGCTTTTGAAATTTCCGATGGGGTAGTGGTGCAACCCGGAACCTATAATCATACAGAGGGGCAACTTGTCTTCTTTACTAATCAGAGTAACCCGATATCCATAAGCATACGATCCGTAGCTGGAGGGTCTTTTGGGGGGGAACGATATTTGAATACCGGAACCTTAAGATTGCGTTCCGGTGATAAATTCAATGCCGCATTCACTTATCAATATAATAAGTTCAATCTGCCCGGAGGAGATTTTACGGCAAATATTTTTGGTAGTCAGCTATCCTATGCTTTTACTCCGCAAATGTATCTGCAGGGCCTAATACAAAACAATTCAGTTGAGAAACTTTGGGCGATAAACCTCAGATTTGGGTGGCTTCAAAGAGCCAATACCGGTTTGTTTGTGGTATATAATCACAACCTTCAGAATGGAGACCCTTTGAACAATAGTTTTATTGTCAAATACACCAGAATGTTCGATTTGGTTAAATAAGAAATGAATACAAGATTTTAAAAATGTGGTAAAACGACTAGAAATGAAAAAAACATCAAAATTTTATGCAGGTTTAAGTTTACTTCTTGTCCTGTTGACAGCACTAAGCAATTGCAAAACAGAAAAAGCTGAGGGCTTACTTCTGTTTAGGGAAGGTGAAACTGGCTGGATAGAAGGAGGAGACTCTCAATGGAGTTTCGCAAACAACGAGTTGATAGGGGTGGCTGATAGCTCAGCTGGTTTTGTCATGACCAAAGACAGCTACAAAAACTTTGAACTCTCACTGGAGTTTAATCCGGATAGTACGATAAATTCAGGAGTCTTTGTGAGATGCTCAAACATAGCACTTTCGAATATTGATTGTTATGAAATGAACATTTGGGATTTACATCCGGATCAGAAATCGAGGACGGGCTCAGTCGTTTCACGTGCAGAGGCTGCGGCCTATGTAGAAACTTTGAATAGCTGGAATACTTATAAAATTGTATGCGAGGGGAAAAACATTAAGACCTGGGTAAATGAGACCAAAACGATTGATATAGAGAACGAAGATCTCATAGAAGGTTATATTGCGCTCCAGGCTGCAGAGACGGGAACTATTAAATTTAGAAATGTCAGGTTAAAACTCCTGGAATGAAGTCATCAATGTTCTCTAGTATCTAATACCTTTTACCTTCATTTGCAGCGTATACACAGAATTCATTGCGGTTATAAAAAGAAGGTTTTGATCCTTCCCTCCAAAAGTGACATTTGCGGTCCATTTCTGAGGCACGGGAATGTGCAGAATTTGCTCGCCCTTTTTGTTGAATACGGTAACACCGTCGCCTGTGAGATACACATTTCCTTTGGCATCTAAAGTCATGCCGTCCGATCCCATGGAACAAAACAAGGTTTTGTTCTCTAGACTTCCATCGGCCTCAATACTAAACTTATAGGTTTTTTTATCTCCGATATCGGCAACATAGAGTGTTTTACCATCGGCCGAACCAATGATACCATTAGGCTGAACAAAGTCATCGATAACCATTCGTAATTCCTCACCATCGGGCTTAAGGTAATAGACTTGTTGTTTTTTCATTTCTGGCTTGGTGCGTGTCCAATAAGGGCGGTGATAATAGGGGTCTGTAAAATAAATTCCACCTTGAGGGTCTACCCAGATGTCATTTGGTCCGTTGAGCTTCTTTCCTTCAAATGCATCCAGTAATACAGTGGTATTTTTCTCCGAATCGATACGCCAAAGTTCGAATTTTTCATCTGCTGCGGCCAGCAGATTCCCGTCATGATCAAAGTAAAGTCCGTTCGCCCTGCCTGAAGGTTGCATATACGTACTGACAGATCCATCTTCGGATGCCCATTTAAGGATACGATCATTGGGTTGGTCTGTAAAGAATACATTGCCGTTCTTGTCCATTGCCGGCCCTTCGGTGAATTTGAATCCATCTGCCACGAGAGTAAGCGAGGCACCTTCCGCTATAAGTTCAGATTCTTGCGATTGGCAGGAGCAGAGATAAGGAACTAAGGCTACAAATAGCACTTTCACTATGTTCATCGGCTGTATTTTCATATTCATTTGTGTTGATTCTAATGATTAATTTTCCTTATAGCCAGGTCCTTTTACAAACCTACCCGGAAATGCTCCTGTGTGTTCACCATTTTTAAGTACCTGGCCTCCATTTACAAATACATGTTTCATTCCGGTTGCGTACTGATGGGGTTGGTCAAAGGTTGCGTTGTCCTTTATTTGGGTTGCATCAAAAACGACAACATCCGCAAAATAACCCGTTTTAAGAGCTCCCCTCTTTTTAAGTTTCAAATTGGATGCCGGGAGGCTTGTTAGTCTGTGAATGGCTTCTTCTAAGGGAATTACTTTTTCATCTCTTACAAAATGGCCCAATAAGCGGGCAAAGGATCCATAGGCTCTGGGATGCGTACTTTGTTCAAGAAAAACCCCTTCATTGGTGTAGGATCCGGCATCTGAACAAATGGCCATATAGGGGAGGGCCAATTTCTTTTTTATGTTTTCCTCGGACATCGAAAAGTATACCACCTGTATCCTGCTATCGTCTTCAAAAATGAGGTCTACTACGGTTTCATCGGCGGCCTTATTTCTTTCCTCAGAAACTTCGGCCAAGGTTTTACCAATAAGGTGCCGCATGTCTTTATTTTTGAAACCTACAAAGAGAATTTTTTCAGGAGGAACGTGAAATTTAATTTCCGAGATCATTTGCTTCCTCTTAAGAGGATCTTTTATCAGGGCGATAGTTTTATTATGACCACCCTCCTTGGCCCATGCGGGTAACAGCACATTAAGCCCGGTTGAGCTTGCATTATACATATACATGTCTGTGGTGATGGGCAGTCCTTTGTTCCTGGCTTCCTCTACAAGTTTAATAGCCTTGTCTAAAAGGTGCCAGTTTTCTGTGCCGGACGCCTTAAAATGATAGATTTCGGATCTAATTTTTGCCTTTTCGGCAATTTCTATCAATTCGTTCACAGCTTCGAGTAACTTGTCTTCCTCATCTCTTATATGCGAGACATACATACCGTCTTTATCCGAAACTACTTCGGCAAGTGCGATAATTTCTTCGGTTTGCGCATGGCCGCTGGGTACATAGATCAGGGAGGTTGACAAACCAACGGCACCCTCTTCCATAGCTTGTTGGGTTAGCTCCTTCATTTTATCCAATTCTTCTTCTGTTGGTACTCTGGTTTCGTATCCCATAACATATTCTCGCAAAGTACCGTTGCCTACAAAAGAAGTGATATTGGTAGATACGCCTTTGTTTTCAAGGAACTCCAGGTACTCGCCAAGCGTGGTCCAGGCAATATCATACTTTATGATTTGCTGGCCGTTTTTCATATTCTCTTTCATTTGCGCATTTAGCGGGCCCATAGATCTGCCCTCTCCCAGAACCTCGAGGGTGACCCCCTGTCTTATGTCGCCTTGAGATCTTCCATCTTCAATTAAGGAAACGTTTGCCCAACTCAACATATTGATAAAACCCGGAGCAACAGTAAGACCGGTGGCGTCTATTTCCGTGGTCCCTGTGGCGTTGGGAAGCGTTCCTAAGGCGGCAATGGTATCTGCATTGATTGCTATGGTACCCTCATAGGAGGCATCGCCAGAGCCGTCCATTATACGGCCATTTTTTATAAGTATGTCATAATTCGTAGGGGACGAACAATTCAGAAAAGCTATTGAAAATAGTAACAGAGAAAGAAAAGCGTTTGGTTTCATTATCTTTTTTTTAGAAACAATAAGAAGGTATTGTTAGCCGAGCAATTTTAGAATTCCAAATATTCCTACGGCAACTATGCTCAGGATGCTAATCCATAAAACAAGATCATAAAAAAATCCTGGTTTAAAAAGAGAATGAAGTCTTTTATACCTAAAATGCAAAACCGCATACACAACCAGGAAGAGAAGAAAGGAGCCTACAATACCTCCGGAGATCACCATTAATACGGGTAACTTGATATAAACAAAAAGGACAGCCCATAGTATTGGAACCACCCAGGCTAAAATTGCAATGGTCTTTTTCCTGCTGCGGTAATTGTCAAAGTTGATCCAGCCAATCTGACCAAATATGTCTGTTAGTTGCCTGGACCAGGCCGCTAAAGCGGCGAAGAGGGTAGAAAATAAAGTAATAAAGGCACCGATCAAAAATGCCGGTTTGGCATAGGGTCCAAGTGCTACTGTATACATACTTGAGAGCGTTTCCACCATAGCATAACCCTGAGGAATGCTGCCTTGAGCGTGTAAAACTGCTGCTCCTAACAGATAAAAGGCCGCAGTCACTGTGGTATATACTGCCATTGCGATAAGTGCATCCAGTTTCATTACTTTTATCCAGCCCCGGGCCCTGGCCTCCCATTCCGGGGAGGCATCATTTTGTCCGGAATAAGCTGCATACCCTTTTTCCAAACACCAGTAATTGTAATGGATAATTTCGTCCCCACCAACTCCTGTAATCCCAAAAGCGCCGAAAGCAACGGCAACAGCTTCCTTAGGCAGCTTAAATTGCAGGCCGCTCCAGAGTTCTTCCCAGCTTATTTGGTAGGCTGTGTATGAAAGAAAATAAAGGGAAGCGAAGGTAAAGAGCGTAAAAATTCCAATCATCCCAAGAGAGAATTTTTCAATGAAATGATAATAACCCCTAAAAATCATCAAGGCCACAACTATAGCCGTGGAAAATGCAAAAAATGGAATTCCCGGTCCCGGAATCAGAATATCCAGGATTATGGCAACACCTCCGATAATTCCGCCTACCTGGAGTAATTTGATCAACATTACTACTAATACCATCCAAACAGACCATCTGGCCTTACCGAATTTAGGTCCGGGGAGTTGATTAAAAGCCTGCATGGCAGTCTCTCCTGTGAGGACAGTATGCTTGCCGAATTCTAGTTGAACAGCAACCTTTACCACACAGCTGACGATGATTACCCAAAATGTGACAAACCCAGCTTCTGCTCCTAAGGTGGTGGTGGCAATTAATTCCCCAGAACCAACAATGGAGGCCGAAAGAATAAAACTTGGACCTAAAAACCTTAAGCGGCCCCTGAAGGTTTCAGGTGGAGCCTTGGTTCTTTCTGGAGATAAAATATAAGGATCTACCAGTTCAGGCATACCAGAGTTGTTTATTTTGACCTAGGCGGTAGATTAGGAGCAATAGCTGCAGCTACCTATACCTGGGTTTTCATTATTGTGACCATGCGGTGGGAGTCCTATCCCATCGATGATCCCTGAGGGTGTCGAATAATTCTTCCGGCAGACCCATACCATCGCTTGTTGCCGTATTGGCCAATACGTTGCGAGCCTTGCGCATTCCTGGAATTATGGTGCTAACAGTTTTATTCATGGTAATAAAGCGAAGCGCCATTTCGGCCATGCTCATCCCGTCTGGAATTAATGGCCTTAGCCTATCGGCTCTATCAACACTTGCGCTCAGGTTTTCAGGTACAAAATAAGTGCCTCGCCAATCTCCTTCGGGAAAGGTAGTTTCCTTTGTGAGATTTCCTGTTAGCGTGCCCTCATCAAAGGGTACTCTGGCAATTACACCAATTTTCAAGGTTTCGCATATAGGAAATAAGAGGTCTTCAGGAGCCTGATCAAAAATGTTGTAGATAACCTGTACGGCATCAATATGACCCGTTCTCAATGCCTTGATGACATTTTCAGGTTCCCATCGATTTACACTTATACCTATGGCAGAGATTTTTCCGGACGCTTTAAGCTCTTCCACCGTTCGCTGCCATTCTTCCTTTTGGGCCCAGCCATCGTCCCAAGTATGAAATTGCATCAGGTCTATTTGTTCTAAGCCTAAATTTCTTAGGGTTTTGTGGGTGTATTCCATAATATGTTCGGCAGGATAGGAGTCCTCTAAAGTATATTCTGGTTTTGCAGGCCATTGAAAATTTTTCGGAGGGATTTTACTAGCGGTATATAGTTTTGTGTTGGGATGTCTTTTAACCAACATTCCCAAGAGTCTTTCACTATGACCCTCCCCGTAACCCCAGGCAGTATCAAAAAAATTCACCCCATTTTCAACAGCGAGATCAAGTGATCTGGAAGACTGAAGGTCATCAGATTCTTTCCATCCGGCCATACCCCACATTCCATATCCTATTTCACTTACTTTCCAGCCGGTATTCCCAAAATCTCTATATATCATACGCTTATTTTAAATGATAACTTACAAAGGCCACTTTCTTGCTATCCGGAGACCAAGAGGGTACATTTATGGTGCCTTGTCCCCCGAAAAGCTTCGCCAGCACATTTACTTTTTTAGTTTTTAGATCCATTATTCTCAGCATCACCTCCTTGTTCGGGGGATGTGAATTTGAAGGAACATCTGTTCCAAAACTTACGTAAACGATCCAGTGGCCATCCGGAGAAGGATGGGCAAACCAGTCGTGATACTTATCTAGGGTGATCTGTTCCGGATCACTGCCATCAGTCTTCATTCGCCAGATCTGCATGGTTCCCGATCTTTCGGAATTAAAGTAGATGTATTTTCCATCTGGCGAGTAATCTGGTCCATCGTCCAGGCCTTCAGTAGTGGTGAGTCTTGTTTCTTTACCTCCTTCAAAGGGAATGGTGTAAATATCATAATTCCCATTGCGCTCTGCGCAATAGGCCAAGGTTTTTCCATCTGGTGACCAACCGTGCCAGTAGGAAGGCCCTAGGGAGGTTATTTTCTTTGGATTTCCTCCCTCAACTGGAAGCGAATAGATCAGAGATTTGCCGGTTTCAGTTTGATCACTAATCACCATTTGAGTACCATCAGGTGAAATGCCGTGGTCATTATTGATCTTTTTGGCAAAAGACGTTGGGATTAATTTTGGGATGCCTTCCTCTATTTTTATGGTATATAACAAACCATTACTGTTGTACACAAGATGGTCGCCATTAGGATGCCAGTTAGGCGCTTCTATGTGGGTGTCCGTTTCGTATACCTTTTGTCTTTCCAGGGTGAAAACATCAATGGTTTCGAGTTTGCTTGAGACCATTTCTTTGGTAACATTTTGGGCCGTTAAGGTAAAGAAGCCTAAAATTAAAGCTAAAAGCACCATACCCACATTCTTTAAATTCCGGCTCATCACTCAAATTTTAGAAGGTGCTCTAAAATACTAAATATATTATCAAACACTGAGACATTAGATTCGTACTTTTATAAAAATTTTTTTCATGAATTCCAGACAAGCCCAACTAAAGGCCTACGATCGTTTATTGACCATTATGGACGAGTTAAGAGCTCAGTGTCCATGGGATAAAAAACAAACCATGCAGAGCCTTAGGCATCTCACTATTGAGGAGACCTACGAATTGGGGGATGCCATTTTAGAAAACGACCTGGAAGAAGTAAAAAAAGAACTGGGAGACCTCTTACTTCATATTATTTTCTATGCAAAAATTGGTTCGGAAACAGGCGATTTTGATATGGCCGATGTTGCGAATGAAATCAGTGAAAAGCTGATCAATAGGCATCCACATATCTACGGTGACATCACGGTACAGAACGAGGAAGAGGTTAAGCAAAATTGGGAAAATATAAAGCTTAAGGAAGGCAAAACCAGTGTGTTGCAAGGGGTTCCGACTGGTTTACCGGCCCTGGTGAAGGCCAACAGAATTCAGGACAAGGTGGCAGGGGTAGGATTTGATTGGGAGCAGCCGGAGCAAGTCTGGGAAAAAGTTCAGGAAGAATTGGGAGAACTTCAAACTGAGGTCAAAAAAGGGGATAAAAACAGGGTGGAGGCCGAATTTGGTGATGTACTTTTTTCGATGGTGAATTACGCCAGATTTTTAGATATCAATCCGGAAAATGCGTTAGAAAGAACCAATAAGAAATTCATCAAACGCTTCCAATACCTGGAATTAAAAGCCAAGGAAAGAGGTAAAAGCCTTAAACAAATGACTCTGGCCGAAATGGACGTTTTTTGGGAAGAAGCGAAGGCTCAGTAGGCGGTAACAGTGGGCAGTAAGTACATATCAATTATAAATGAACAATTAACAGTTAGCAATGACCGTTTTTGAGGTTTTGAGTTTGAACTTGACACTTGAACTTGAACTTTGGATTTTGACAGGAGGCGTGTGAAAAGATTGAGTAAAAAGGCCTGTTGTTGCTAACAAATAAAAATTATCAACCTATTCTTTGGTCTGGGGTTACCACCCCTCCCCAATCCAAGATAGCGGTTGAATCTGCAATCTCCTTGCAGTTTATGAACTAATCAATAATTCTGCTACAATGAACTTCTTGACCAGGACTTCGCCAACTGATCATAAATCAAAAAACTGACTTCCTTTACTTTTCACCATCAACCATCAACCATCAACCATCAACCATCAAACAATTCCTCCGTTCTTCAATTCCTCGAATTTTTCATTTTCCATTTTCAATTTTCCATTTCTATCGACAAACACCGTCTAAATAATTAGGAACCTCCTATCTTTGCGACTTCGAAAAAGCGCCGATTTTGCTCAAAAGATACACCAAAGAATTTCGGTATAATATTGCCCTTTCCGTTCCTGTGATTACGGGGATGTTAGGGCATTCTTTTGTGCAATTTGCCGATAATATCATGGTAGGGCAGTTAGGTACGGCAGAATTGGCTGCGGTTTCTCTGGGAAATAGCTTTGTCTTTATAGCCATGTCTCTGGGAATAGGATTTTCCACGGCAATTACTCCCCTTGTGGCTGAAGCAGACGGCGCCGGAAACGATGCTAATGCCAAAAGTGCGCTTAAACATGGATTGGTGCTCTGTACCATACTTGGAGCATCTTTGTTTGGCCTGATACTATTGGCTAAACCCTTGATGAACTTCATGGATCAGCCGGCAGATGTGGTGTCTCTTGCGATTCCTTATTTGGACATCGTTGCATTCTCTTTAATCCCTCTGATCATGTTTCAGGCTTTCAAGCAATTTTCAGAGGGCCTTTCGCAGACTAAATACCCCATGTTTGCCACCATTTTGGCGAATGTAGTAAATATTGTACTCAATTATCTTTTGATCTTTGGGGCTTTTGGTTTTCCAAAGCTGGGAATTATTGGAGCTGCCATTGGTACTTTGGTGGCTAGGATTATTATGTTGGCCTTCCTGTGGACATTGCTCAGGAAAAAGGAAAAGTTCAGGGGCTTTGTTAGCAGTTTCAATTTTCGAAAAATTGAAAGGAGGGTAATGAAAAAAATCATTGATCTCGGATTCCCTTCGGCGCTTCAGATGTTTTTTGAAGTGGGTATTTTCACCGCGGCTATCTGGTTGAGCGGCGTCTTGGGAAAGAATCCTCAGGCTGCCAATCAAATTGCACTTAACTTAAGTAGTATGACCTTTATGTTTGGCATGGGGCTGGGTGTGGCTGCGATGATACGAGTGGGAAACCAGAAAGGATTGCAGAATTTTTCGGAATTAAGAAGAATAGCATTATCTATATTTTTGCTGACCCTACTGTTAGAATTCTTCTTTGCTGCTTTGTTCTTAGCATGTAGACATTGGTTTCCGACAATTTATTTGGACGTTGGGGATATGACAAATCTGGCAGACAATACAGAGGTAATCTTGATTGCTTCCCAACTCTTATTGGTTGCCGCATTCTTTCAAATTTCAGACGGAATACAGGTAGTTATACTCGGTGCGCTCAGAGGATTGCAAGATGTAAAGATACCCACCTTTATCACTTTTGTTGCCTATTGGTTAATAGGTTTTCCAATTAGCTTCTACCTAGGAATATACACGGATCTAAAAAGTACCGGTATCTGGATAGGGCTATTATCTGGCCTAACGGCATCTGCTATTATGTTGTATATTCGATTTAATTACCTGACCAAGAGGCTAATTGAAACCTAACTTTTAAAAGATCTTCATGGAACTTCCAAAATTCTTGCTCGCAGACAATACAGATTACCCCTCGGCAATTTTTATCGTACATACCGCGTACCCCAGATTTATAATTAATTTGGAAAACGATGAGGTTGAATGGCTCGAGGACTTTAGCCGGGAAGACGAAAAAGAACTTGCGGTTGAAGCCGAAGCCCTTATAGTGGAGGCAACGGCCTTTTATGACAGAGAAGTAGGGCGTTACCAAGGTTAATATGTTTGAAGAACTTGTACATCTTGATAAGGAGCTTTTCCTCTATCTCAATAATCTGGGGAATACCAGCTGGGATGGTTTTTGGATGTTTATTACGGGAAAGATCAATTGGATTCCCTTGTATCTTGTTTTGCTCTTTTTGGCCTTTAAGAATTTTGGAAAAAAGAGGACTTTGGTGCTCCTTGTGGCCGTGGGCCTTATGATCCTTTGTACAGATCAGCTATCTAATTTTTTTAAGTATGGCGTTCAAAGACTACGCCCCTGTTATGACCCTGAACTTAGCGGGCTTATGAGATTGGTTAAAACTTCCTGCGGTGGTAAATTTGGTTATTTCTCTGGCCACGCCATAAATTCCTTTGCTGTTGCATTTTTCTTTAGCTATCTAATGGGTAGAAAATGGAAGCTCCTTAGTATTTTTCTCATGGTTTGGGCATTCATGGTAGCCTATAGCAGAATTTACATAGGAGTTCATTTTCCCTTGGACGTTATCTCAGGATCGCTAGTTGGGATTGTTTTGGGCTGGCTATTTGCAAAGTTGTATATATTTGCTATTCACAAATATCATGTATGATTTCTAATACTCGATATTGGTTTTTAATCCTTCTCATATCCCTAGTGTACTTTGCCGGCATGTTCGTAACCCTTTTCGAGAACGATTCTGCCCAGTTTGCGGTGATGGCAATGAGAATGGTACAAGAGAACGATTTTCTTCACCTTTTTAAGGGGCCGGAACCTTACCTGGATAAACCCCATATGCACTATTGGCTGGCAGCTATTTCCTTTAAAATATTTGGGTTGCACGACTGGGCGTATCGCATTCCTGGCATCCTGGCTATTTTTTTAGGGGCCTATAGCTGTTTTGGACTGGGAAGGCTTTTGTATAATGAAAATGTGGGTAAGGTTGCTGCCCTAATTTTTATGACCGCCCAAACCATCGTTTTGTCTGTGATAGATGTTAGAACCGATGCCGTACTTACCGGTTTTACTGTATTAGCCATTTGGCAACTTGCCAGCTTCATAGAAAGACGAACGATAAAAAGTATAATACTGGGGGCATTTGGAGCAGGGATTGCCTTTTCAACCAAAGGACAGATAGCCTTATTGGTTATCGGATTGCCTTTGATCTGTCATCTGATATATTCTCGAAAATGGAAGGCTTTGATACATTGGAAGGTGATTATCGGACTTTTGGCATTTGGCTTGACCATTTCACCAATGCTTTATGCCTACTATATTCAATTTGATCTCCATCCGGAGTTGGTCATTAGAGGAAAGGGGAATAGGAGCGGTCTGCGTTTTATTTTCTGGGATCAGAGTTTTGAACGTCTTAGCGGTCAGGGTGTGGGTAAAAACAGCAGCGATTATTTCTTCTTTTTTCATACCTTTTTATGGGTCTTTCTCCCGTGGACCATTGCAGGCTTAATGGCCTATTGGAGCAGGGCTAAATGGTTTGTCAAATTTGGTTTGACTCCCAAAGCCTCAATGGAATTTCTAAGCCTTGGCGGAATCAGTCTTATATTCCTGATAATTAGTTTTGCACAATTTAAGCTACCTCACTACCTCAATATTACCATACCGTTGTTTGCTGTTTTAACGGCTTCATATTTATATAGCCTAAAGCGATTCAAAAAAGAGCAGATCCTGAAAATTCTACTGGGATTGCAATACTTCATTCTTAGTTTGGTGTTCATAGCAGCTCTACTGATTTGTTTTTTCGTTTTTAAAGGTGACAGTCTTTTCAATTATGTATGGAAGATCTTGCTGTCCGCATTGATAGTGTATTTCAGCCTAAAACAGGAAAGTTATTTTCCTCGTATTATTACCATTTCTGTGCTTTGCGCCGTATTGCTAAATGCCGTGCTTAACACACATTTTTACCCTTCGTTGCTTAAGTATCAGGGTGGCTCGGCAATGGCAGAGCTAATATCCGAACAGGATATTGACGTCAATAAGGTCTATAAGATCTCAACTAGGCATACCTGGGCCCTTGACTTCTATAACCAAAAACCGGTTAGCATCATTGGTGTTGATGAGCTTAAAGATCATCATGATATATGGCTTTATGCAACGGATGCAGAACTCAGAGAGTTAAGAAATTCCGGTATCGATTGGGATAGACAACACAGTGTAGATCAGTTCCGTATTACAAGACTACAAGCTAGATTCCTAGATCCTACCAGCCGAAAAAAGGTGTTGAATCAAATGCATTTGGTGCATATTTACTAGGTTTTCCTAAGGGTTAATTTGGGCTTTTTAAAGTGGTATATTAGGCCGAAAAGGGAGACAAAGGCGGTAATTAAGAAAAATAACATGCTAATGCTTACAGAGCTGTTTTGATCTAGACCGAACCACAAGGCACCGTAAAAAAAGACAAGTTCTCTGCTCCCAATTCCCCCAATAGTCAAAGGCAGTACAGCCACAATAGAAGATACAAGGAAGATAAACAGATAGGCCGCGGTATTCGCTTCTATATTTAACGACTTTAGAATAAAAAATACGCAGGCGAGTTGTGCAGCCTGCACTAAAGAAGAATAGACGAAAGACTTCCAAAAAACCGCCAGAACTTCTGAAAAAAACTTCTTATTTAACATCCAGAACACTAGCACGCTCAAAACTGCACCAATCACAAAAAAATATTTATAAGGAGCAAGAGCAGTGGAAGACAGTACTAAGGCCAACAAGCAGGCGTAGATGAAAAGGAGCAGCAGTCCGCTTAGACGATCTAACAACAGCACCGCAACGACCTTCTTGGTGGCAACTTCGTATTTCTTTTTTATCACATAGCCTTTATAGGCATCTCCACCTATCCCTCCAGGGAGGAATAGATTGTAAAACATTCCCAGTAAATAGAGTTTTAAGTTGCTTATTTGGCTTAAGAATACCTTGAGTTGGTGAAAATACAGGTTGAGTCGGAAGGCCGCTATAACCTTGGAGCTAACAAAAAACAGGAGTGCTACAATAGCATAAAAAGGATGGGTCTGTTTTAAGATTTGTGCGACATCCTGTAATTCAATTTTGGTAAAGATAAAATAAAGTAAAACCGCGCTAAAAACGATATTAAGGAAAGTGATACCTTTTTTACGCAGATTTGCCAATAGAGATCTTTTTTATGCGATAGGGTCTTTTTTTCTGGGATTCGTAGTAGGTACGGATAAGAAGCTCCATTACTATACCTATAGTAAACAATTGAATACCAGCCAAAATAAACATCATACCAAACATAAGTAGGGGCCGAGTTCCTATGTCTTCTCCAAAGCCTAGTTTTACTATAAGAAGGTAGATATTAATAAAAACCCCGAGAATGATTAACAAAACACCAAAAATTCCAAAAAGGTGTAGGGGTCTCTGAAAATACTTGCGAATAAATAAAAGCAACATCATGTCTGCGACCACTTTAAACACCCGTTCCAATCCGTATTTTGAAACGCCTGCATGCCTGGCGTGATGTTGTACCGGTACCTGTTTTATTTGCGCGCCTTCCAGATGTGCCAGCAGGGTAATAAAGCGGTGCATTTCGCCATAGAGGTTGAGCTCTTTGGCAATATCTTTTGTGAATACTTTTAGAGCGCAACCGTTATCCTTGATGTCTAGCTTAGTGACTCGCCTCACCAGAAAATTAGCAATTTTAGAGGGGATCTTCTTAACCAGGGAGTCTTTTCTTTTTTGTCGTATTCCCGTTACCACATCGTATTCGTCATTAACTGCAAATGCCAACATTTTAGGAATGTCTGCCGGATCGTTTTGTAAATCGCCATCCATGGTGATGATAAATGCTCCCTTGGCGTAATCAATTCCGGCAGCGAGTGCAAGACTTTGACCGTAATTCTTTTTGAGTTCAAGCAAATGCACCTTATCGTCGTCTAAGCTCTTGATTACTGTTCTGGTGCTATCTGTCGAGAAATCATCTACATAGATGATCTGATAATGATATCCAACAAGGCTTTCATGAATTTTCTGCGTAAGCAGCGTTACGTTTTCTTCCTCGTTGTATAGTGGCACAACAATAGAAAGAAGAGCATTGGTAATGGGAGTCATTCTGTGCTTTTGTTAAGGCAAATTTAGGTTTTATAATTTAAAATGAGGAAATGTCCTTGGTACTTTGATAGGGGGAGTTAAGATGGGTCAAGATGATACTTGAGCAATTCCTCTGCAGCCTTAAATGGTGAAATGCTTCTCTCATCTACTCTTTGTAAAAGATTTTTCAGTTGGTCCTGGAACTTGGGATCCTGGTAAAACTGGGTGTAAAGGAGGCCCTCAACTGTTTGTAAAAACCAGTTCTTATTTTGCTCCTGCCTTCTTTTTTCTATGAAGCCTTTCTGCCATCCGAGCTCAAAATAGGCCGTAATCATTTCCCAAATTTCGGCAATTCCCTCATTTTGCAATGCGGAACAACTAAGCACTTTGGGTATCCATCCATTGTCTTTAGGAGGATAAAGATGTAGAGCACGTTCAAATTCTGACCGGGCTATGGCCGCTTGTTTTTTATTGTCTCCATCGGCCTTATTGATCACTATGGCATCGGCCATTTCCATAATACCTCTTTTTATTCCTTGAAGTTCGTCTCCAGCCCCAGCGAGTTTTAGTAGTAGAAAGAAATCTACCATACTATGGACCGCAATCTCACTTTGGCCCACTCCTACGGTCTCAATTAAGATAACCTCATATCCGGCTGCTTCGCACAAAATGATTCCCTCCCGGGTCCTTTGAGCAACACCCCCGAGTGAAGCACCGGAAGGAGAGGGCCTTATAAAGGCATTCTCATCCTGGGCTAATTTCCCCATACGCGTTTTGTCTCCGAGAATACTTCCCTTACTCACAGTGCTACTGGGGTCTACAGCCAATACGGCAAGTTTAATTCCTTTAGAGGTCAGTAAGGTCCCCAGGGCTTCTATAAAGGTACTTTTTCCTACTCCGGGTACTCCTGTAATCCCAATACGCTTGCTTTGGGTTCTTTTGGCCAAGCATTGCTCAATGAGCATATTTGCATTGGTACGATCCTCTTTTTTATTACTCTCAATAAGCGTTAAACCTCTGGCAAGGGCTGTTTTATCGCCTTTTAACACTCCAGAGATCAAATCGGTTATTGGGGGTGTATTTTTCCTTTGGCTTTTTAACCTGGAAGCACTGTCACGACCTATATTCTTAGAATGGCTCAAACTTATTTGCTAATAGGGACCGAAATTTTGGTGGTATCCCAAAAGAGGACCATGTAGGCTTTATCAGACTTTTCAAAATCGATAGTAAAACTTTCTTCGGGCTGGGACAAGCTGCTTACCGGAACCTCTATCTTAAGGGCATCGGTATCTGGGTCTCTTGTAGTTTCTCTTCCCCCGCTTGTGATGGTTACACCCCAATCCGGCACTTCGTTGTTAAAGATCACTGTCCAGGAAGTTTTATTGGGTTTGGTCCAAAGGGAATAGGTGCCAGCTGCGAGCTCTTGGCCTTTGACCTTTATATCTGTTGCACTGCTGAAGGTGGTGGGTTCATTAGCCCCGGTTCTCCATACTATATCATAGGGTACCAGTTCTCCAAAAATAACCCTCCCTTTCTTAAAAGGACTGCTGTAGGAGACCGAAAGATCCATCCCCATTTCCTTAAAGGTAGAGGTCTTTTGCGGACTGTGCTTTTTTGTTTGCTCCCTCATATAGGGCATTCCTACGAATGCAATCAGTAGTACTATTACAGCTAGTATGGCTAAGATCCACTTCCATTTTTTCATTTCAAAAACGTTTAAAGGTTAGCCTAATTTACTAAATCAAATTCAAAAACTGAGCTGTTGTCATAGGTTTCTCCCGGATGTAGAACGGCCGAGGGAAAATGAGGATAGTTAGGCGCATCCGGATAATTTTGGGTTTCAAAGCAAATAGCGGGAAATGTTGGCGGCCTGTAGACAACCAATGCCGGTTGATTAGTACTTACTTTCATGGAAATGCCGGATATAGGAGAATAAATGCTGGCAGCTATTTCGGTGTTCGACTTTAGAACGTAGGGTGTATCTAGAGAAATACCTCCAATTTCTTTGATCGACCTAAAGTCATAGGGCAGTTCATGAATTGGTATGATGTTTCCGGTCGGAAGTAAATTCTCATGGGTTTCAACCATGGCATCACTGTTTAATTGTAAATGGTAATGATCAATAGTTCCCTCCCCATCTAGATGAAAATAGGAATGGTTGGTAAGATTGATGACTGTTGTTTCTGTGGTGGTAGCGCGGTGAATAATATGCAGGCTGTTTCCAACAAGCTTATAAATCACTTTTACTTTTAATTCACCAGGATATCCTTCTTCCATCGAAGCACTAGTATAGGACAAGGATACAGAAGGTTCGGAACCTTGAGAGACGCTATCTATGGTCCAATACCGTTTTCCAAACCCTTTTACTCCTCCATGGAGGTGCACCCCATTGATATGATGAATGGGATAATGCGTACCATTTAGCTTAAAGCCACCCTTAGAGATGCGTCCGGCATAACGTCCCACGCAGGCCCCGAGAAAAATAGTGTCCTGGAGATAATCTTTTGGATTTTCAAAACCCACAGCAATATTTACAAGTTCGCTATGTTTATCTCGAAGTTCAATTTTCTGAATAATTGCCCCGTAATCCAGGACGGTTATAGAGATACAATCGTTTTTAATTGTAACTTGATTCAAGCGGTTGGATTTTAAAGTTTTCTTAAAATTAAGCTTTTTTGCAACATGCCAATTCTTCAATCGTCCTTATAGATAACAACAACTAAAACCCAACTTGGAAACTGGTCAAATGTTTCAAATTGATCTCGTAGAACGCTGCAAGGCGAATGATCGCAAAGCACAATTACAGCTTTATAAGCAGTATTGTGACGGTATGTTCTGCGTGGCTATGCGGTTTTTGAAGAATGAGGATGACGCAGAAGACGTTCTGCAGGAATCCTTTATTAAGGCCTTTCAAAAAATTCATCAATTCAGAGGAGAGGTCACTTTTGGGGCCTGGTTAAAGAAGATAGTTGTGAATAAGAGTTTGGATTTTATCAAATCTAAAAAAGAACAATATGTCGCTCTTCATGAAAATACCCTTCATGTGGTGGAAGACGATGATTGGACCGTTGCGGATAATATCTCGGTATCTGAGGTTAAATCGGCCATTGAAAAACTATCAGATAAATACAGGTTTGTGGTGCAGCTATTTCTGGTTGAAGGCTATGATCACAGTGAGATATCAGAGATATTAAAAATAGAACAAACCACTTGCAGAACCAGACTTCTAAGGGGGAAGGCGCAGCTAAAAGAATTATTAAAAAACAAAAATTATGGGACGGGATCTTAGAGATTTATTGAAGAGAGAGCGAGAAAAAAAGTTCACTCTTAAGGAGGGGCATGAAGAGCGGTTTGAAGCCTTGTTAAAAGAGTCTTTTCCAGAAAAGCGCAATTCAAAATTTATCTTTTTAAAGATTGCCGCGACTGTCCTTGTGCTCTTGAGCGTTGGCTATTTTACGTTTCAACAGATAGGAAAGAATGACGAGATCAAAACAACAGTTGTTGCCAAGGATCCACAGGTTGAAGAGCAAAAGGGTATTTCTTTAGGAGATCTCTCCCCGGATTTGAAGAAGGTAGAGAACTACTATGTTGCTAATATCAATTTGGAACTGTCGCAACTTGAAGTTTCCCAGGATAACAAGATTCTTGTAGACGATTTTATGGAGCGGCTTGAAGAACTAAACGAAGAATATAAAAAGTTGAATATAGAGTTAAATGAAATTGGACCAAATGATCAGACCATAACCGCGCTGATCAAGAATTTGCAGTTGAGGTTGCAGTTGTTGCAGAAATTGAAAACTAAATTAAATGAATTAAAATCATCAAGAAATGAACAAGTTACAGAGAATAGCATCTAAAGGATGCACCCTGGTTATTTGCTTCCTGGCCTTATCGGCCTTTGGGCAGAAAGAAACAAAGACCTACAAGGAATCTTTCAAAGTAGGAGATAATGCCGTGATTGACATTAATACCAGTCATGCCGATATTGAATTTGAAACCTGGGATAAGAATGAAGTGGTTGTTGAAGCCGTAGTAGAATTAGAGGGTGCCACAAAGGAGGAAGCAAAGGATTATTTTAGAAGTGGTGGCGTTAAAATTATCGGAAATAGTCAACAGATAGAAATCAGTACAAAAGCAGAGAATTCTATCTTCTTTGGAGATAGTTTCGGGGATATTATTGTAAATGATTTTGTCATTGAAATTCCCGAATTTCCTGAATTGGAGCCTTTGTTTCTTGACCTGGAGATCCCAGAGCTTCCTGATTTTCCGGAAATGATGGAGATGCCTCCGATGCCTCCCTTTACCATCCATCATTTTGATTATAAAGAATATAAGAAGGATGGCGAGAAGTACATGAAGAAGTGGAAAAAGGAGTTTGATGAAAACTTTGATGAAGATTATAAAAGACGTATGGAAGAATGGAGTGAAAGAATGGCGGAGCGGGCCGAGGCCTGGAAAGAAAGACGCGAAGAGCGAGAGGCGGATTTAAAAGAACGTTTAAAAGAACGACAGGATGAATTGAAAGCCAGACAGCATGAACTAAAGGAAAGGCAAAGAGAACGGCAACAGGCTCAGAAGGAGCGTATAAAGGCCCTTCAGGAAAGAAGTAGAGCTATTGTTCTGGAAAGGAAGGAAGCAGATTCTACTCGAGTGCTTTTCATAGATAGGGACAGCCTGTATAGTGGTCCAAGTATTTTCTTTGGATCTTCTCACGGAAGTAACAAAAAATACAAAGTGAAAAAGACCATAAAGATTAAAATGCCAAAATCTGCAAAGTTGAAGATGAATGTACGCCATGGAGAAGTGAAATTGGCAGAAAATACAGTTAACATAAATGCAACCTTGTCTTACGCAAGGTTGCATGCCACCACCATTGATGGAGACAGAACTAAAATTGTTGCTTCTTATTCTCCTGTTAGTGTACAGTCTTGGGACAATGGGAGTTTAAATACCAACTTCTCTGATAATGTAGCTCTTAAGGATGTAAAATACTTGAAATTAAGTGCAAACTCCTCGGATGTGACTATAGAAAGGTTGTTGAAAAGTGCTTATATAAAAAATAACCTCGGAGCTTTAAGGATAAATGGGGTGGCTAAGAACTTTGATGACCTCGATATTTCAGTGCAACACGGAGAGCTTAATTTTGAATTACCCACGAGCCCTTATACCATCTATGTTAACGGTACTTCTTCTAAGGTAACCAGCCCGGCTTACCTGGTTTGGGATAAGACCAGGAATCATAGTAATACCGTTCAGAGGAGTTATCACATGAATAGTAACGCCGAGAGCTCCATTATAATCAACTCTGCCTACAGCAATGTAGTACTAGAGAAGTAGCCTTATTTTAGTATTAAAGTCCCAAAAATGTCCGCATTAACCCAGCCTTGGTTTTTATCTTCTCCGGGAATAAATACCGAACCAATGAAATTTTCACGTTCCTTACTGCCATCGTTATCGCAATAGGCCAGGGCAAATCCAATCTTTTTATTTTTTGCGAGTTTTTTTGGAGTGTTAGTTCCATTATCGATATAGGTATCATCGTATAGTTTAATAGCAATTTCCCAGATACTGGTATTATCTTCGGTTAGTCTTGCCGATCTGGCATGATCGTTAAAAAGCTGGGGTTTTCTGTCAGGCCCAAGATCTACTACGTTCCCGTCAAGGGCAATGTGGTAAGCAAAAGCATTATGACTGTATTGGTGGAGGCCACCGGAATTGTCTTCGTCTACGAAGACTTCCACACAATCGTCATCCCACCATAACTTAAATGGATCTTTATGACGGTCGTACAGAATGTCATCGGTAATCTCAACTAGGAGGTAGAGGGCCTCTTCATCCCAACAGAGTTTGTATCTCCCGTTAAAATCCTCAAAAGTGAAGGCACTACCGATCCAATTTTGATCAAGAGGATGCCATTGGGCCATGTTCCATGAATTCTCGGTGATCTTTCCGTCTAGGGTTGGAGGGTTCTCCGCTTTTAATACTTCAATGATCTGATGGTCCTCTTTTTTGATCGCTTCATGGCATGAGAACATACCAATGACAAAGCTTAGCGCTATTGCACGTTTCATAGTTCATAGGTTTGGGGTTACTATGTTTTTAAATATTTAAATCTTCGTTCCAACGTACAATTTTATCATTGTACATGGCGTCAAGACCCATTTGCACGCAAACCGCGGCCTTAGCCCCGGTCAGTACATTGGATGCTGGTATTGTATTGTCTAAAACACTCTTTTTAAAGTCCATAAGCGCTTGGGTGCTGGGATCTGCGTGCTCCACATTGATAGGTATTCCTTTACCTTCTTCCCATTTAACCGTGGCTCCTGAAACGCCATCAACATTCCCAAGCTCTTTCTTATACTTTCCCTCCGGATAGAACCAGGCTTTAGCAAAACTGAGGACAATGGTGCCTTTGTCTCCCATGATCTTGGTCTTATATCCGTCCATTGCGTTACTGGTTAAACTTGTAAAACTTGCCTTTACCCCAGAAGGATAGGTATAAAGAAGATGTACGTTGTCATAGGTCTCTCTTCCGTCTTTCCAATAATCAATGCCTCCACTACCCATTACTTTTTTAGGGGTTTCTTTGAGGACCCAGTTTACTACATCAAGCTGGTGCGAACAGAGTTCAGCCACCAATCCCCCGGAAAACTCTCTATACATCCTCCAGTTAATTGCCCTTTCCAATTCAGGGCTGGGAACGGGACGTCTCCAATCCCCATTTCTATTCCAGGTGCAATCAATAGAAGTGATCTTTCCAATTTTCCCATTATTAATCAAATCCACCGCATGGGTATATAATCTGGAACTATGATATTGATGACCCGTTTGGAATATCTTATTAGATCCCTTTACCTTGTTCACCAGTTTTTGAATACTTTCCAGGCCCTTTGCCATTGTTTTTTCACAATACACGTGTTTATCGGCTTCCAGGGCATCCATGGCAATCTGCGCATGAGTATTAAACGGAGTCGCTATAAGTACAGCATCAATATCCTTATCCTCTAACAGCTTGCGATAATCGATGAAACGTTTTGCCTTTCCATCTGTTTTGGCAATGGCCGCATCTAACCTAAAGGGGATAAGATCACAGCAGGCAACAACCTTAAGGCCGTTAATTTCATTGATCCGTGGAATAAGTCCGCCCCCTCGGTCTCCGGTACCAATTATACCTATATTGATGGTGGTATTAGCAGAACGAGACATACTGAAAACAGAAGCCGAGGTTCCGAGAGCCGCTGAAGCCAAACCTCCTTTTATCATAAAATCTCTCCTATCCATACTTAAAATTACTTATAATTTTGGTTCCCAGCCCGTTGCGTATTCTCTTTTCCAATTAGCCATAGCGGCATCATTGTTTAATACTCGTCCTGTTGAGGGATCAATTTTAAGGGTTTCCCCGGCATCCTGGGCCATATTTCCCAGATGGCAAAGCATTGTGGAAATTGCAGCATCTTCAATAGGTGCGTTCTGAGGGGTATCTTTTCTAATGGCATCGAAAAAGTTACCGATATGGTCAAGATCAAGATTGCCCTCACCTCTGGTATTTGTTGTGGCACTTTCAGAGGCTTCTTTTACCTCCTTAATCAATTTGCCATCCAATCCATAGAGCTGATAGAAGTTTCTACTTAGCATTATGGAGCCTTTGCTACCATATATGGTTGCTCCTCTACCGGGGCGTTTTGGTTTCATCAAACCACGACTATGGCCTGTCCAGGTAATAAACTTATCTCCCGAGAAGCTATAGGTGAGTTGTTGGTTATCTACAAACTCCCAATCATCATCATAGGTATATCTACCTCCGAAAGAAGTAACAGACTCAGGAAGATCCACCCCAAGAGCCCACCGACAAATGTCTATCTCATGTGTGCCGTTGTTGTGCACTTCTCCTGTGCCCCAACTACGGAACCAATGCCAATTGTATGGATGCACGTTATCTCTATAGTCCTCTCTCGGAGCCGGGCCCTGCCACAATTCCCAATCCAGGCTTGGGGGTACAGGAATTCTTTTTCCCTTACCAATAGATCCTCTATTGTTGGAATAATAGGCCTCCCCTTTGTATACATCACCGATAATGCCTTCTCCAATCTCCTTTACTGCCAAAATAGAGGTCTTTGCAGAGCGCTGCTGATTGCCCATTTGTACTTTTTTTCCATATTTTTTCTGGGCAGCCACTAAGAGCTCATTTTCATGTGGATTATGACTACATGGTTTTTCCACATATATGTGTTTCCCGGCCTGAAGTGCCATGATGGCCATTGGGGCGTGCCAGTGTTCCGGAGTGGCAATAAAAACAGCATCTACATCTTTATCCTCAAGAATTTTTCTGAAATCTTTTTCCACTTTGGGAACATATCCAATGTTCTTTTTACACCAACCGTTATGTTCGTCAATAATGCTGTCGTCTACATCGCAGTTGTACAGAATTTTGGCATTCGGATCCATATGGATGGCCTTGACATGGGCTTTGGCTCTACTTCTGACTCCTATAACTGCGGCGTTAATGTGGTCATTGGCTCCCAAAACCTTTGAATGTACTAAGCCCGGAGTGGTTAATCCTCCAAGAGTTAGTGCGGTACTTCCCAGGGCCGTCTTTTTAATAAAAATTCTTCTGCTGTTCATATTGTCATAAATTTGGTTGTCAGTTGAGCCAGGGTACTTTCTTTTCCATATATCCCCTAGTGTGCGTCATTCGATTTTATTTTGACATTTCTAAAACTTACCCTATCTCCATGATCCTGAAGCAAAATATGGCCTTTGTCTGCTTCCCCGAAATTGGGCCATTTTACATACTTACTCTCCTTTACTAGTTTTCTATAATCGTCGCTCTTTCTTTCGTACTCCAAAACCTTCATGCCGTTGAGCCAATGTTCCACGTGATTCTCATCTGAGATGATACGCGCATGGTTCCAAGTTCCAATAGGATTTACCGGTTTGCTCGGATTTGCCATGATCAAATCGTAAAGAGAAGCGACAGTTCTACTACCCTCGTGATTCCCGAGCTTGGCATCGGGGTGTTTAGCATCATCTAAGATTTGGTATTCTAACCCAATTGAAGACCCCGGACCTTTGTTGAGGTCTGTATTTACAAAGTATTTAATACCGCTGTTGGCACCCTCGGTTATTTTAAAGTCGACCTGGAGTTCGAAATTTCCATATAAATCTTCGGTAACAACATCTCCCCCGGCAGCTGCTTCTCCTCCTCCAGAAGCCAGGACGGTAAGTACTCCGTTTTCTATTTCCCAACCGTTTTCCGGAAAACTATCCAATCTGGCTCCTCGCCAGCCTGTGGTGGTCTCCCCATCCCAAAGTAATTTCCAACCGTTTTTTTTCTCATCAATTGTGAGTTTGTTTTTGGTGCGTATGGGTGCCAAAGGAGTAGCTCTGCTATATTTTGCAAGACTATCTGTCAGGATTCTTATATTTCTCCATTGAATTTCTGTTCCTTCGGTTTTGTCTTTTCCTATGCTGTGAACTTGAAGGCCAATAAAGCCAGAAGCTGTTTTATCATCGATCAGATGGGCCGCAGGAACTTCGTTGATCCAGGTTTTCAGGGTATCTCCAATTGCCTCTATTCTGTAATGATTCCACTCGTTTTGCTTAAAAGCCTTCTGAGCCTGTGGGTTTTCTTCAAGCGGATTGAGCCATCCTCGTCTGGCCTCATCATAAATTCCCGCGCTCCATGCCCGGTCTGACGGATCTATTTCAATTTGATACCCATGTACTCTCCCGTCCATATAATAGGGAAGACTATTGCTTCTAATTTGTATACCCGAATTCATAGTAGAATCTACCAGATACTCCAGTTCCAGGATAAAGTCTCCGTACATTTGATCAGAGGTGAGAAAGGAGTTTGGAGTATTGTGAACGGTACTTCCGACAATGGCATTATCTCTAACAGTGTACTTGGCAACTCCGCCTTTTTGGGTCCATCCGTTGAGATCTTTACCATTAAAAATTGACACCCAGGGAGTCAAGTCCGTTTTGCCCGACTGACAGCCTACTAGAAAGCAAAAAGATAACAGAGGAATAACCTTAACAACCTTATTCAAAGCAGTAATGTTCATAGAACTGATATTTTGTATTCATAAGGTCACTAAAGATAAAAGGTAATGCGGACAAATAAAAAAAGCGACCTAAAAAAGTCGCTTTAAAGTAATTTTGTGATTTTACAACTAATGGGCCTTCTCTTTTAAGTATTCCTGAAAGTTGCTTTTAAACCTATTCAACCTTGGAATGGAAACATTCCTGATATAGGAATTGTTTGGATGCTTCTTCTCGTAGTCCTGATGGTAGTCTTCAGCATCATAAAAAATCGAGAATTCCGTAACTTCAGTTACAATGGGTTTCCCATATACTTTAGCTTCTTCCAGGGCTGCCATATATTTTTCTATGATCTTTTTTTCTTCTTCATTCTGATAAAAGGCAATAGACCTGTATTGAGTACCCCTGTCTGGTCCCTGTCTATTTAAACTAGTGGGATCATGAGAGCCGAAAAAGACCTGCACAAGTTCAAAGAACGAAATCTCTTTAGGGTCATAGTATACCTCAACCGCCTCTGCATGAGAAGTCTTCCCATAGCCTACCTGTTCATAAGTTGGATTTTCTTCGGTTCCACCAGAATAGCCTGAAATGACTTCTTTTACCCCTCTTACGCTTTCAAAAATGGCTTCAACGCACCAAAAACAACCACTGGCAAAGTAAGCCTTTTCGTATTGCTGCAATTCCTGATTGCTCAACTTTACCAACTCCGCAACTTCTTTATTTTCAGCTTTCTGGGTCTTTGGAGTTAACTGGCAAGCCCCCGTTAAAAAAAGTGCGATAATTATATAAGTAACCTTCATACTGTTCATTTTTGCAGTTTAGTTGTCGGGAAGTGCAAATACTTACAGTTTTAAACTTAAAACTGTATTAAGATTTTGGCTAGCCGCCGGTTGTAAGTATTTGTCCGTCTCCCAATACTTCTATAGCCGATATCTTGGGCCGATCCGTACTAGCGGTAAATTTTATATTAAGTTCCTGATCCTCCACCATAACGACAAATTCTTCAACAGTTGCGGTAACGGCTCCTACCTTGGCAAAAATATCAAAATCGTTTAAGACAACTTCCCCTTCCACATCAACATCAAAAACCCGGCTATCAGAGCTACCGGCATCGCCACCTGGAGCTCCCCAAAAAATTTCGGCAAAATGTAACCTTAACTTGTAAGTGCCATTGGTTATTGGGATCTTATATTCAAAATTTCCAAGGGCTGCCGAAGAGATACGTTCTGTGACATAAATGCTGTCCATTTCGGTCTCGAGAATATCCGGAATTTCTAGGTTATCGAAACCTTCTGTATCACCGGTGAAAAAGTCATCAACCGTAAATACAATATCCCCGTAACTTACTTCTTCTCCGCCACAATTAATTCGGAGTACCGGATTATCGCTAATTTCAGGATCGTCCATAGCATCATCATCCGCCGGATCCTCCATAGGGTCTTCTGTATCAGGGTCTACTACTATAGGTTCGAGATTGGAATCTGAACATGCCATTTGGAAAAAGCAGAAAATGAAGGATATCAAGCAGATATAGATTTTGGGGGCTAAGATAGTTTTCATAGGTGTTTTTTGAGTCTTCTCAGGGGTACTTTTAATTAACGTCCCAAAATTACTAAAAAACTACTTGTTTAGGTATATTTAATTGGGCGATAGCTTCTTACAAAAAAGTCCCATCCTGAAGAAGGATGGGACCTGGACATTTAAAACGTTCTATTGTTTGGAATTGAGCTCTTTTAGTCAACGATCTCTCCATTGCCAAAAATCTCAAGGGCAGAGAGCTTCGGTCTGTCCTGACTGGCTTCAAAGACTATGGTAATATTACCATCCGTAACCTCCACATCGTACATTCTTGAAACGGCCGTAGTAGCACCAACTTCCTTAAATAGATCGATATTATTTATTTTATTTTCTCCTTCAATATCTACATCAAAAATCCTTTTACCTTCTTCACCAGCGGCATTTTCAGGATTTGGGGCACCCCAATATATTTCGGCAAAATAGAGCTTAACCGTGTAGGTGCCGTTAGTAACAGGGATGTTATAACTGAAAGAACCTTTATTTGCCACAGAAATTCTTTCGGAGAAGTAAAGTTCATCCCTTTCGGTACCGTCAATTTCTGTCACCTGGTCGTTAACGAAAGGTTCTCCATTACCTTCAAAATATTTATCTGCTTCAAAAACATCACTGTCGAATGTGAGTTCATCACCTCCACTGTTAATTTTAAGGATGGAAGGTCCTACAGGTACTTCAGATTCCGGAACGGGATCTGGCTCCGGTTCAGGATCAGGCTGCTCTGTGCCATCGCCACCAACAGGTTCAACATCGTCTGAACTACAGCTCAATACAAGGATTGACATGAGGAAAATTAAGGGAATTTTAAAATATTTTGTCCTTTTCATAATGTGTTAATTTTAAAGTATTGAAGGGGGAATTTTCTCCAATTTTTTAGGTGAAATTATCCAAATAGCTAGCATCAGACAACAATATTGTCATATATTCGATGAAATGAGGTAGCTACTTTCTTATTAAAACGATCAATTTGGTGTAGTTCTTATATCAAAATTCAATTTTTTTTCAAGTCAAAATTAGATTAAATTTTTACTCAAAATTGAAGGTTTC
>JBFOMC010000199.1:0-27324 GCA_040830565.1 Flavobacteriaceae bacterium | reverse complement strand
TCCAGAGCTTATACCTATGAATAAGGTAATTAAAAAGGTTAACATCAATAATACAAATTCATCCTTCCTATGTCTCCATAAACTGCTTGCGTAATGCACGTCAATCAGGCCGAAAACCGAAACCATTATAATGCTGGCCAGGATGGCCTTAGGCAAATAATAGAAAAGAGGGGTTAACAGAAGTAGGGTTAATAACACAATTGCCGCAGTGATCAAACCTGCCAGATTGGTTCTTGCACCTGCTTCATTATTGATCGCAGATCTCGAAAAGCTGGCAGTTATAGGAAAAGACATGAAAAAGGATCCGGCAATGTTAGAGGCTCCCAGTGCAACCAATTCCTGGTTTGGACTGATACCGTCCTCGTTGTTTTTTTCTTCAATGCCTTTACCAATAGAAATAGCTTCTAAATATCCAATTAGGGCTAGAGTCAATGCAATGGGCCACAGATCCCTGAGATACTGTAAATTGGTCTCCATGTCTGCCACAGGCAAGCTTATATTAGGGAGCCCACTCGGAATGGCTCCAACTAATTTAAGACCCTCGACTTCCAGATCGAAAAGATAAGCTCCAAGGATCCCGAGTATCACAGCTATCAGTATACCTGGTATTCTTTTACTCCATTTTTTGAGTACAACAATGAGGAGTATCCCGCCTATTCCGAAGCCAAAGTCATAAAGGTTGGTCTCTCCTAATTTTTGTACCGCATTGAGAATCAGTTCGTGAAACACGCTACTTCCCTCAATATTTGCACCTAAAAGATGTTTTAGCTGGCTAAAGATAATTATCAGAGCAGCAGCCGAAGTAAAGCCGCTAATAACAGGTTTAGACAGGAAGTTCACGAAAAAGCCCATGCGTAAAAAGCCTAAAACAAGTTGGATAAGCCCAACAAAAAGAGTTAAAAAAAGTACAGTTGAGATAAAATTATTAATCCCAGATATGGACAAGGTTGCCAAGCCGGCCGCCACGAGCAGGGAATCTATGGCCACCGGACCTACGGCCAATTGCTTTGAGGTTCCCAAAAATGCATAAATAACTAATGGGATTAAAGAAGCATATAGTCCGTATACCGGTGTTAAACCCACTATCATGGCGTAAGCCATTCCCTGGGGAATGAGTACAATTGCCACGGTAAAACCCGCAAGAAGGTCCTTAGGAAAATCGCGTTTGTTATACTTAGGGAGCCAATGAAGAAATGGAAAGAAATTTCGCATTCCTCAAATTTAGTATTAAATGAGCAAAAAAGTGAATTGTATGTGCACCTCGAAAGATCTGATGATAAATAGAATGTTACGCTATCCTGGACTTATCCATACCTTAAATTCCTGTTCTGTGCCTTCCAAATAATCAAAACCTTCATGAAGTTTAGAGGCTGGCAGGGCATAGGGATAAAATGTGATGGGTTCTATGCAGATCATGTTCTGAACTTCGGTCCATAACATAAAATGACGAAAACCTTCTGTTCTTATCATGAGCTCCTTTTCGTCCTGAAGCACTATAGTATTACAATTGGGGATTTCCAAAGCCCGATTTCCTACATCAAGCACTTCTTGCAAGGTAATGGTTTTATCAGAGACCGTCAGGCTTGGAAGGTCTGTTGATAGCCTAAAGGCAGGATGATATCCTAACATAAAAGGCATATCCCTTTCGCCACTAACCGTAAACGTAATTTCCAAACCATTTTCCGTCAGATTAAAAGCTTTTTTAAACTGAAAATTAAACGGCCAAATAAGAAATCTGGCGGTTGATTTTTCAGGATACTTGGAATTGGTGATAACCGTACCTGAGTCATAGGTTTTTTGGAAAAGCGCTGATGACTCATCGTGCGAGACTAACTCGTAATCCAGTTCTCTAAGGAGTCCATGCTGATCTTGTATGGCATTAGCTCTGGAGACCTGCACTCTATATCCGGCTTCTGCCGTTGGTCCGATAATCGGAAACATTTCGATATCAGAATTGCGCCATCCCGGACTCCCTTTTTGGTGTATGAATTGATGACCCGCCACTTGATAGCCAATTAATTCTCCATCTTCAATAATTACCTCTTGTTCAGAGTTCTTTAAGGTTGTCTTCAACTTTTTCACTTATTTGATTATGATTCATGCTTTTAATCTTCTGACTACCTTTTTCCAAAATAACCAGACCTTCTGAATCGCAATTCGAAATTACTAAATATATAATTTGATATTTCTCAAAGCAGAAAGAAAGGTTGGTACTCAAAGGAAATCAGAAAATAATGGACTATCTTTCAAAGTAGTTACAAATTTAATTCATGGTGAAAGAAACCCTTGTCAGCAAAATTTTATGTATTATCGCCGTCCTATGTTTTGGGACTGACATAAAGGCTCAATCAGAAAATTATAATGGATGGCAGAACCTTTTTAATGGGATAGACCTGAAAGATTGGACCACCAAGATCCATCACTATGAGGTTGGCGATAATCACGGAGATACTTTTAGGGTTGAGGAGGGTATAATCAAAGTAAGGTATGACCAATATGAGGGGGATTTTGATGATCGTTTTGGGCATCTATATTACAATGAGCCCTTTTCATATTATCATTTAGCTCTTGAATATCGGTTTGTTGGAGAGCTGCACCCGGGAGCCCCGACTTATACGCTAAAAAATAGTGGCATTATGTTTCACTCTCAGGACCCCAGAACGATGCCAAAGGAGCAAGACTGGCCCATTTCAGTAGAAATGCAATTTTTGGCTGGCATTGAAGAAGGAAAGGAAAGACCTACGGGGAATATGTGCTCCCCAGGAACCGATGTGGTTTACGAAGGAAAGATAGATCCAAGGCACTGCATTCCTTCAGTTTCAAAGACCTACTTCGGCGAACAATGGGTTATGGCAGAGGCTATTGTCCTGGGAGATTCTTTAATTGCCCATTATATTAATGGCAAAAATGTGTTGGAATATTCCTTGCCACAAATAGGAGGTGGAGTAGCGAATAGATATGATCCTGCGATCAAAATAGATGGGAAGCCGCTCAAAGAAGGCTTTATTGCCCTGCAGAGCGAAGGACAACCCATAGATTTCAGGAACATAAAAATCAGGAACTTAAAGGGGTGTATGGATCCTAAAGCCAATAACTATGAAAATTACTATGTTAAGTCGGATCCCGATAGCTGCACCTACGAATAGTTAGTCGAGAAAACCCTTTTCGCGCATCCAGTCATCATTGAAAATTTTACCTACGTATCGGCTTCCGTGATCGTGGAAGAGCACCACGACCACATCATCCTTGTTAAAATGTTCTTTTAGCTGCAGCACCCCTTTAATTGCTGCACCGGCCGAATTGCCAAGAAACATGCCTTCTTCTTTAGCCAATCTTTGAGTGTACACGGCTGCGTCTTTATCTGTAACCTTTGTAAACCCGTCAATAATATCAAAGTTTACGTTCTTGGGAAGAATATCTTCTCCTATACCCTCTGTGATGTAAGGATAAATTTCATTTTCATCAAAGATCCCGGTCTCATGGTACTTTTTAAAGACTGAACCATAAGTGTCTACGCCCCATATCTTTACATTGGGATTCTTAGATTTCAGGAAAGTTCCAACTCCGGAGATAGTACCTCCAGTACCTACACCAACAACAAAATGCGTCACTTTTCCTTCGGTCTGTTCCCAAATCTCCGGACCGGTGCTTGCAAAATGAGCTTTGGTATTTGAGGGATTATCATACTGATTTACATACCACGAACCAGGAATTTCCTCAGCCAATCTTCTTGCAGTAGAATAATAACTACGTGGGTCTTCAGGAGCCACATCTGTAGGGCAGACATGTACTTCACTTCCCATGGCTTTGAGAATATCCACTTTTTCTTTGGACTGCTTATCGCTGATAACACATATCATCTTGTATCCCTTAATCACGGCGGCCAGCGCTAATCCCATGCCAGTATTCCCTGAAGTTCCTTCAATAATGGTACCGCCGGGTTGTAGCCTGCCATCGGCCTCTGCATCTTCTACCATCTGGAGGGCCATTCTGTCCTTGACAGAATTTCCGGGATTAAAGGTTTCGTATTTGGCCAGCACCAGACAAGGTAGCTCAGCCGTAAGCTTGTTTATTTTAACCAGAGGAGTATTTCCAATGGTCTCTAGGATATTCTCTACGTATTTCATAGGTACTGCAAAGGTACAATTTTGGGTACAGTATTATTCAAACTTAATGGCTTTCACCGGGGATATTTTTGTAATGATATGGGAAGGAACCAGTAGCATCAACAGGCATAATAAGAGCACTCCGATATTCAGGAGTATTACAGTTAAAGGGTCTATATGTACTGGTATATAATCTATATAATACTCCTGGGGGTTTGGGAACTTGAACATCCGGTATTTGTGCTGGAGCCATATAAGTCCCAAGCCAATGCCGTTGCCCCAGAGCAGCCCAATACCTATAAGATAAGCCGCATTGTACAGGAACACTTTGCGGATTGTCCAATTAGGAGATCCCAGAGCTTTTAGAATACCGATCATTTGGGTTCGTTCTAAAATCAACACAAGAAGTGCGGTGATCATATTTATACCCCCAACAATGACCATTATCCCAATAATTAAAGCAATATTGAAATCGAACAATCCAATCCATTCAAAAATCTGAATGTACTTGTTCTTGATGTTCTGTGAATCAAAAGTAGACAAGGTTGCCCCGTAGATTTCAATACTTTTTTCTTCAATTTCATCAAAGCTGTCTAGAAATACCTCAAAATTGCCCACCTCATCTTCTTCCCATTTATTCATTCGCTGAATGTGACGTATGTCTGTAAAAATATAGAGCGCATCCAGCTCTTCAAACCCGCTGTCATAAATACCCGTGACCTTAAATTTACGCTGATTGGGTCTTGCGGAAGGATTGTCTTCTTTTATAAATACTGCAAAAAATTCATCTCCTACCTTTAGGCCTAATCTGTTTGCAATCAAGGAAGATATGAGCACTTCAGAATTAAGGGATCCGCTAAAATCCGGTAAATTTCCATCCACCAGGTACTCTTCAAAAACGGCCCATTTATAATCCTTTCCAACTCCTTTGGCTATGATTCCCTCAAAGGTATCTGCGGTCCTAATGATCCCAGCCTTACTGGCCACAGCCTGAATATGAGAAATCCCCTCCACTCCTTTAAATTCAGGATAAAATTCCTGTTTAATAGAAACCGGAGCAACAGACACTTCAGAGACATTGTTATCGTAGTTGTAAATCTGGATATGCCCATTGAAGGCAGACACTTTTTCTCGTATTTTATGCTTTAAGCCCACCCCCGTGGCAATAGCTATTAGCATCATAATAATACCCAAAGCGATGGCAGCAATAGCTATTTTTATTATCGGGGCAGATATGCTAATTTTATGCTCCTTACCCTTAATAAGGCGTTTTGCAATAAAATACTCTAAATTCACAATGGCATTTTTATCCGGTTTCAAAAATACAGTATTCTTGTGGCTTTTGATACTTTCCTCCTGCGGAAACGAAGTTAAAAAGGATAGCTCCACAGCTTCTTCAGATACCCTCTTAGAGCTCAAAAAAGACAGCAGTATCATAGTTGCTGCAAATAGGACTCAGGAATACCTACCCCATTTAAGGGACAAAAGCATAGCCATCGTAGCAAATCAGACCAGCGTAATTTTTAAAGATACAGGAGACAAGAATCAAGAACCAAGACAATATACCCATTTGGTAGATTCACTGGTTTCTTTGAAGATGGATATTAAGCAGGTCTTTGCCCCAGAGCACGGATTTAGGGGAAAGGCAGATGCCGGAGAACATGTCACTGATGGTGTTGATTCTAAAACCGGACTTCCAATAATCTCGTTGTACGGTAAAAACAGGAAACCTTCTCAAGAGCAGTTAGAAGGTCTTGATCTTGTAGTTTTCGACATTCAGGATGTGGGCGTGCGCTTCTACACTTACATTGCCACACTACAGCTTGTTATGGAGGCTTGTGCTGAAAAGGGGATTGACATCATGGTTTTAGACAGACCAAACCCTAATGGCCATTATGTGGATGGCCCTACTATGGAAGAAGAACATACGGGCTTTCTAGGGATGATACTTATTCCCCTGGTTTATGGGATGACCATTGGAGAATACGCCACAATGATCAACGAAGAGGGCTGGTTGACGGATGGAATTATGGCCAACTTAACCGTAGTGCCTTTGAAGCATTATACGCACAAGATGAATTACAAACTACCCATAAGGCCCTCCCCGAATCTACCTAGCGATACTGCAATTAATTTATATCCAAGTCTTGGTTTATTTGAAGGAACCAATATTAACGCAGGTAGGGGAACAGAATTTCAATTTCAACGCTACGGAGCACCTTTTTTAAATGAGGACCAATACGACTTCAGTTATACTCCGGAACCCAATTTTGGTTCTAAAAATCCCAAACATAAAGGCAAGCTTTGTTTTGGTAAAGACCTTTCAAAAACTCCCCGTATGAAGGAGATGTCTTTAAGATGGATACTGGACGCTTATGAGAACAGCGGAGATAAAAGTCTTTTTTTCAACACCAAGGGGTTTACCAGACATGCAGGGACAGCAAAACTTCAAAAGAAAATAGAATCCGGTTTAACGGAAGCTGAAATTAAAGACAGCTGGCAAAAAGATTTGGAGCGCTTTAAGAAGATCCGAACTAAGTACCTTTTGTATGAGTAGGTCCTAAGGTTTCTCTTTCATAGTCGTTGGCCTACGGTATTTGTGAAAGGGCTGTTTTAGAAGCCCCCAAACGCTACCGTTCTCTTCCCTGTCGGGAAAAGTATCCACACCATAGACAATGGTTTCTCTATCTAACTTCATAAAGGTCCCAAAAAGGCGGTCCCAAATAGAGAAGATATTTCCGTAGTTAGAATCTGTATAGGGTAACATATAGTGATGATGCACCTTGTGCATGTCCGGAGACACGATGATCCAGCTAATGATCTCGTCCACTTTTGAGGGCAATCTTATATTGGCATGACCAAACTGTGTAGCCACTAAGGAAAGTGACTGGTAGAGCATGACAATGCCTATAGGGGTCCCCACTATAAAAACTCCGAATAATGTAAATGAAAATCGGATGATACTTTCTAGGGGATGGTGCCTATTTGCGGTGGTGGTATCAACCTCATGATCCGTATGATGTACTAAATGGATCATCCACAAGGGTTTTACTTTATGTTCTACGTAGTGCGCCAGATAAGCCCCAAAAAAGTCAAGTAACAGTACTCCAAGGACTACATAGGCCCAAAGCGGTAGTTGCGGCAACCAGTTAATTATTCCAAATTCATTAGCAGCGACCCAATCACTGGTTTTTAAAAGTAAAAAGGCCAGAGTAAAATTGATGAGTATGGTGGTAAGGGTAAAAAAAATGTTAGGCACCGCATGTCTCCACTTTTTATAATTGAATTTAAAAAGGGGAACCGCCCCCTCTAAAAGCCAGAAAAAAGTGAGGCCAGAGACCAGAATCAAACTCCTATGGGCAGAGGGAATGGTTTCAAAATAATTTATAATAGTTTCCATGGTTTAAAGATAGGAAAATGGAAAGTGGAAAGTGGAAAATGGAAAGTGGAAAATGGAAAGCCAGAAGTTGGGGAATTGATAAGTTCGAGGCTCAAAGTCCGAGGATCCAGGTAATTTGCACTACCAAGCGCTCCCGACTGCAGACTGCGGACTGCCTACTGTTTACTGTTTACTGTTTACTGTTTACTGTTTACTGTTTACTGTTTACCAAGTTCTTCATTTTCTCAACAATATTAAAAGCGGCAGGACAAATGGCCACATTTTTCAGCGTGAGGTGGCTTATTTGATGAAATTTTTTGCGATCCGTATGAGGAAACTCCCTGCAGGCTTTGGGCCGCACAGGATAAATAGCGCAATAATTGTCTGCTCCCAGAAAGGTACAAGGAACTTGTTTTAAGACATAGTCGCCCTCTTCATCCACTCTAAGGTATTCCTCAATAAATAGTTTTGGTTTTTTTCGGAAATGCTTGGCAATTCGGTCAATATCAATATTTGTAAAAAGTGGTCCCGTTGTTTTGCAGCAATTGGCACACTTAAGGCAATCTGTTTGTTCAAATTCTTCATGGTGAAGTGACTGCATTATGCTATCAAGATCCTTTGGTGGCTTCTTTCGTAGTCGAGCAAAGTATTTTTTGTTCTCCTTATATTTCTCAGCAGCCTTTGCCGGCAATTGCTTTAAAAGCTTTTCCATTTGTATCGCTTAAAAAAGATTTGGAAGCATTTCACGATGCCAGTTTTTTTTATCTAGATCAAAAGCACCACATTTGTACGCAAAGTACGAATTTTAAAATGCCGGATATATTTGGTCGGGCCCTACTCGATTATCAAACGGGGAATTATAAGGAAGATATTGTCACTTACTCCACCATAGGAGGAAGGGATGTTCTCCCCCTGCCCTATTTATTTAGGACTTATGCCGATATGCCAGGGCTGGAAAAGAAAGCTTTGGACTTGTGTAAAGGTGCAATATTGGATATAGGCTGTGGAGGAGGAAGCCATGCCTTATATTTACAGGAAAGGGGTTTAGATGTCACGGGCCTGGATAAATCTCCAGGGGCTATAAAGACCTGTAAGCTCAGAGGTTTAAAAAAAACGATGATTGGTACGCCTGGTGCGATTTATGGAACGAAGTTTGATACGATAATATTACTCATGAACGGTATTGGATTAGCCGAAACTATGGCCAATCTAAGCCATTTCTTATTCCAACTCAAAGCACTTTTGAACCCAAATGGGCAGGTATTGCTAGATTCTAGCGATATCATCTATATGTACGACCATGAAGAGGCTCCCGTACAGGAGGCTTATTATGGGGAGGCAAGCTTTGTTACCGAATATAAAGGTATTAAAAGTGATCCCTTTGATTGGTTATATATAGATTTCGACATGCTCAGGAAAACTGCCGAAAAAAACGGCTGGCATTGTGAACTTGTAATGGAAGGAGAACATTACGACTATTTAGCAAGACTAACGGTAAAATAATACTAGTTTTTGATTGTCTTCGTTCTTCTTAATAGGATAAGGAAAGTTGAATAAAATAAAATTGCATGAAGCTCTATAGACTAATATTAGCTGTGGCCTTACTTGGCCTGATCTTAAATTGTTCAAAAAGCTCCAATGAAGATCCGGATCCGGTAGATATTGATAAATCTGCCAATTTATTGGGTACAGGAGACTCGGCAAATGACCTTCTCTCCAACGCTAAATATACCAAGATGCAGATTGAAGCGGTATATGTACAAGGTTTCAGACCAACTACAGAAGCTATGGACGAGTTTGTAACCTTTATACGAGACCGCACTTTTAAGGAGGATATTGAAGTAGTTTATAAAGAGGTCCCCTCTTCCAATGAGGAAGACCTTTCCCTTCAGGAAATAGCGAACATAGAGGAAGGACATCGGACACTTTACAACAATGGTGAAACCATAGCGATCTATATCTATTTTGCTGATGCCCCTTCGGTGGATGATGACCCAGATGAAGATCTGGTAACTCTTGGTGCGGTCTATAGAAATACTTCCATGATCATTTATGAAAGTACCGTGCGACTTTTAGCGCAGCAAAGTGCTCAGATCAGCAATGCAGATGTCGAGTCTGCCACTTTGAACCATGAATTTGGTCATTTATTCGGACTTGTTGATCTTGGTTCACCTCAGGTAAATGACCATGAAGATACAGCAGCGGAACATCATTGCAATGTAGCTGGGTGTCTGATGAGAGCCGAACTGCAATTTGGAGGGGGTATTATGAGTATGTTAGAGAGTAGAAGTGCAAAAGGTCTGACTGTTGCTCCTGGTCTCGATGCTGAATGTATCCTTGACCTCCAGGCCAATGGAGGCCGGTAGGGGAAAATTGAAAGTGAAAATTCAAAATTGCTTCTTTCTTCGAACCATTACAATGGAGGGATGACCTAAGTAGTGTAGGCTATAGCCTTTAGTGCTGTGCCGCTCGCTCAGTGGGCATCAATTCCTCAACTTTTCATTTTCAACTTCTAACTATTAATTTAACCTGGTCACTGCAAGGAAATTTCAGTATACCGCCTTATCTTCCACTTTGGGGAGGGGCGGGTGTAACCCCAAAAAATTAGGAACTAGTCTAGTTTATGAGACCGAATGATTGATTACTGTTTACTGATTACTGTTCACCATCCACTTACTCCCAAGTGCTACTATTTTTATTCTTTCTTGCGACCATAAAAGTATCAAGCCCAAGTTCAAATGCAAAAGGATCTGGGGTTGATTTTGTTTTCAAACTATATCTTTTTGCTGCAAGGAAATTTCAGTATACAGCCTTATCTTCCACTTGGGGAGGGGCGGGTGTAACCCCAAAATTAAGCTTGGTTGGCCAATTGGATTTGACTGTTGTTCATAGCATACCGATTAACTCCTAACTCCTAACTCCTAACTCCTAACTCCTAACTCCTTACTCCTAACTCCTAACTCCTAAGGTATATTAAGATACTTATGCGTCTGTAAGGACACCTTCCATTTTGGGTTTTTCATCACGTAATCCACAATAAGTGGCGTAACCTTATCCCTTACACTCCATTCTGGTTGTAAATACAGTATGCATTCCTGGTTCACGAGGGCAGCCTGTTCTTCTGCAAAGATTAAATCGTGCTTATTGTATACTATTACTTTTAATTCGTCCGCTTTTGAATAGATTTCCGGCATGGGAAGTTTATTCTTTTTTGGCGACAAGCAGATCCAATCCCATATTCCACTTAAAGCATAAGCGCCAGAAGTCTCAATATGGGTTTTAAGCTTTCTCTCTTTTAGCGCCGTGGTAAGCGGATCCATATCCCAGGTAAGGGGTTCTCCTCCAGTAACCACAATGGTATCAGAATACTTTGCAGCGTTTTCAGCTATATGTTCAATCTCAGTGGGAGGATGTGTTCCGGCATTCCAGCTTTCTTTAACATCGCACCAATGACAACCCACATCACAGCCTCCTACTCTTATAAAATAAGCTGCAGTTCCTTTGTGAAATCCTTCTCCCTGAATAGTATAGAATTCTTCCATAAGCGGCAGCATAACTCCTTTATCTACTAAAGCTAAAATGGCATCGGTAATCATTTTGCAAAGATATGTCCTCTATAGGACAAATTGTGCCTTCTTTTCTTCAAATTCTCGAGGAGCAATATGCACTAAAATATCTTTTTCAGGTACACCTAAAAACCGTATGCCGGCCATCGGCCATAAACTATAAGTCACTAACCCTATAAACTTGAAAAATATCCTATTTTTATGCAAAATTAAACCAGATGAGTACCAAGGATGAATTTTTTGCCCATATTGAAAAAGGGTATACCACCAAAGGAGATTTTATTACCATGGGTGCCGCCATGCTGGATGGCGAGACGGTAACAGGAGCCCATGTAAAAGTACCCCTGAAAACCCTAAACCGGCACGGTTTAATTGCGGGAGCCACAGGAACCGGTAAAACCAAAACCTTGCAAGTAATCGCCGAGAATTTATCGGATAAAGGAATCCCGGTATTATTGATGGATTTAAAGGGAGACCTCAGCGGCCTGGCCCAACCGAGTCCGGGTCATCCGAAGATAGATGAAAGACATCAAAAAATTGGCTTGCCCTTTGAACCTAAAAGCTTCCCGGTGGAGATATTGTCTTTATCGGAGCAGGATGGCGTAAAATTAAGAGCCACAGTATCTGAATTTGGTCCTGTACTCCTTTCGCGTATTCTCGATCTGTCTGTAACCCAGGAGGGTATCGTTGCTGTAGTTTTCAAATATTGTGATGACAACAAGTTGCCCTTGCTAGATCTCAAGGATTTTAAAAAAGTATTACAGTATGCCACTGGTGCCGGAAAGGCAGAGTTCACCAAAGATTACGGAAGAATCTCAACGAGTTCTACAGGTACTATCCTTAGAAAGATCATCGAATTGGAGCAGCAGGGCGCGGATCTTTTCTTTGGCGAAAAATCTTTTGATGTGGACGATCTTACCAGAATTGATGAAAACGGGAGAGGATACATCAACATCATTCGCTTAACCGATATTCAGGACAGGCCTAAACTTTTTTCTACTTTTATGCTAAGCCTTCTGGCAGAGGTATATGCTACTTTCCCTGAACAAGGCGATAGTGACCGTCCGGAACTTGTTCTTTTTATAGACGAAGCCCATCTTATTTTCAAGGAAGCTTCAAAAGCCCTTTTAGAACAGATTGAAAGTATTGTTAAACTCATCCGTTCTAAGGGAATTGGCCTTTATTTCGTTACCCAAAACCCAACAGATGTCCCCAATGCTGTGCTTTCTCAGCTGGGGCTTAAAGTACAACATGCCCTTAGGGCCTTTACTGCCCGGGATCGGAAAGCGATAAAACTGACCGCGGAAAATTACCCTATTTCGGAATATTATGACACCAAAGAAGTACTTACTTCTTTAGGAATTGGAGAGGCCTTGATTTCTGCCTTAGACGAAAAAGGAAGACCGACACCTCTGGCGGCTACCATGTTAAGAGCGCCCATGAGCAGAATGGATGTGTTAACCGACTCCGAATTGAAGTCTGTTATTGGCAGTTCCAAGCTTGTTAAAAAATACAGTGAGGACATAGACAGGGAGAGTGCTTATGAAATGCTGAACGAGAAAATTGAAAGGGCCGAGAAAGAGGCCGAAAAGGAGAAGGAGAGAGCCTCTACCAGAAAGACGAGTTCGAGAAGAAGAAGTACGCGTCAAAATCCGGTGGTAAAGGTGCTTACCAGCGCTACCTTTATTAGAGGAGTCCTTGGAGTTTTGAAGAAGGTAATCCGCTAATGAGAGAAATTGAAAGTGGAAAATTGAAAATTGAAAGTGGGAAATGAATCGGAGGAATCGAAGAACTGAGGAAGGGACTGAAACTTAATTATACCTGGTCGGTCAAGTTCAAACTCAAAATACCGTGATCTTGAACTTGCATTTAAATGAGAACGTTGAATTTAAGAAATTACCTATTGAAAAAGCGTATTGCCATTGTTTGTAGTCTGGTGATATTATCCTTTACAAGCTGCGAAAGAGAAAAAGACACCACTTTTTTAATATCCAAGGATGCCGTTGGGAAACTCAACCGTTCCGATCTGGCCAAAGATCTCACCTCAATTTATGCCGGCGATTCCATTGTGGGAGATACCACTCAATTCAAAATCGGGAACTCGGCTAAAAAGATAAAGATCTATGAAAAAGGAGGGAAACATCTTTTAACACTAACCCCAAGTGAGGACAGTATTCCAAGAATTGAAAATTTACGTGTTTACGATCCCAGATTTGTTACGGAAAAGGGAGTAGGATTAAGTAGTACCTTTAAGGATATTAAAGACAATTACGATATTAAAAAGGTGGTAACTTCTAGAAATAATGTGGTAATTTTTATCAAGAGTAGCGATATGTACTTTACCATTTCCAAAGAGGAATTGCCCGCCAGCCTTCGGTATGCTTCGAGCGTAAATATTGAAGCCGTTCAAATCCCGGATAAGGCCAAGATCAAATACCTAATGGTGGGCTGGGATTAATATCTCTAGTCCGTGGCACCAATAACCAAAACCGGTCTATGAATCGCATTTTACAATATTTATTGGTTGAGCGCGCTAAAACCAGATTAAAGCGTAAATCGGCAAAAGAAGAAATCTCCAAAAAAAACCTGGTTAAAGAGGTGAGAGCAGGTGAAGTAGAACTGGTTCATCTATTAAAGGACATTTTCTTTATTGTAGTGGGGGTTTTTGCAGCAGGTTTCGGGCTCAAAGGTTTCTTATTACCAAACTCATTTATAGATGGCGGGGCTACCGGTGTTTCGCTATTAATACGGGTGATATCCGATATGCCTCTTGGTTTGCTTCTAATTCTAGTAAACCTGCCATTCATTATTCTAGGTGCCAGAACCATCAGTAGAAAATTCGCTGTAAAAAGTATTCTGGCGATTATAGCGCTGGCACTGGTTGTCCATTTTTTAAACTATCCCACTATTACCTCCGACAAATTATTAATCGCTGTTTTCGGTGGATTTTTTCTTGGTTTAGGGATCGGAATGACCATGCGGGGTGGCGGGGTCATAGATGGCACTGAAGTGCTGGCCATTTACCTTAGCAGGAAATGGCACCTCACTGTTGGTGATGTCTTGCTATTGATCAATATCCTTATTTTCTCCGCGGGAGCCTACTTGCTCACGATTGAAGTTGCTCTATACGCCATCCTTACCTATTTGGTAGCAGCCAGGACGGTTGACTTTGTGGTCGACGGGGTTGAAGAGTATATAGGGGTTACCATAATTTCTTCAAAACACGAAGAGCTGCGCGTAATGATCACTGAAAAAATGGGAAGGGCATGTACCATTTTTTACGGCAAAGGAGGCTTCAAAAAATACGGGGAAAAGCAACAGGCCAACGAGATTATTTACACCGTGGTTACCAGGCTTGAGCTGGCCAGATTGAATACAGAGATAGACAAAATTGATCGCAAGGCATTTGTAGTTATGGGGATTGTAAAAGATTTGAGAGGAGGAATGATCAAAAAGAAGCCCCTTAAGGATTAACTTTTAAGTAAGATGTGTGCAGTAAACCGCGCTTTGCTTCAATGTTAATGTGGTCTTAAAAAAGGAAGAGGTTTGGCTTAAAACCTTATTTTGAGCTAAATAACTGCCATATGAAATCCAAAATAACAGTATTCATTGCTCTGAGCATTTCCCTAACTCTTTCTTCACAATACCTATACGAACCCTCTGCTGAACATCCTTATGGCCTTCCAAATCCGGAAGCCCCGCAGCAAATATTGGACTTTGCTCCTCTGATTGGGGAATGCGATTGCAAGTCTGTGAGTCGTAATCAAGACCAAAGCTGGGCAGATCCGGTAGATATGAAATGGCGTTTCAAATACATCATGAATGGCATGGGAGTGCAAGACGAAACTCTAAAAGCCGATGGAAAACACTCCGGAAGTATACGGCAATTTATTGCCGATAGTACACGCTGGTATGTGCATTATTACAGTTCAGGATCGCCATCTACTAAATTACCCGCTTGGGAAGGAACTAAAAATGAAGAGGGAAACATCATCCTCTACAGGGAACAAAAGGCGCCTAACGGCATGGACGGTTCTTATAGGCTTACGTTTAAAGATATCTCTGAAAATGGTTTCAAATGGGCCGGAGAATGGGTAAATACAGACGAGACCATAGTATATCCCACCTGGAAAATTGAGTGCACCCGCAGTCAGACAGAGAACAGCTCAGACGAGAAGGAGGAAATACTAAAAACGGCCAGGGCATTTTCAAAGGCCTATATGAGTGCTGATTATAATGCTATTGCGAACACCTACACCGATGACGGAAAGATATTTCCCAACAACACTAAAATAATTACGGGAAAGGAAGCCATCAGGAAGAGGTGGGTGCTTCCGGAAGGAGCCCAAGTATTAGATCATCAATTGTTGCCTGAAGAAATCATTGTTCTTGGAAGTACTGCCTATGATCACGGATATTACAAGGGGCAAACCAAAACTGCGGCTGGTAAGATCGTAGATTTCAAGGGCAAATACGTCGTCGTTTGGAAAAAGATAAACGGGGCCTGGAAAATGTATTTGGATATCTGGAACCGGGTTGCTGAGGAGTAAATGGAAATACTTAAAGTATTACACTGCTTTGAACCTGCTCCTGTGACTAAGTACATTTTCTTTGTGCATCTGAGCCCATTCTGTAAGTTCGATAAGTTTCTGGAGGTAGGAGTGTCCGAAGTCCGTTAGCTGGTATTCCACCCTCACGGGAACCTCGGGAAACATTGTCCTCTTTAGATACCCATCTCCCTCAAGCTGCTTAAGGCGTTCGCTTAGTACTTTGTTAGATATACCATATACCTTTTTTTTCAGCTCATTAAACCTCAGCACCGGAAAGTATCCCAGGTACAGGATAATAAGAATGCTCCATTTATCTGAGGCCAATGCCATAACATCTCTAACAGGACAAGACAGCGAAGGATCCTTTAGGTTTAAATGGCCAAACATTTTTTTCAATTTTTTTGCTGCCCTAACTTTCTGATTTTCAGTGATAGTTTCTATACGCATACCTAATTTGTAAAACGACACCTCTTTTTTATTGCCAAAAGAATGATTATTTTTAGTCTCCTAAAAAGAGTAAGTTACTAAAAGTAACCTAATCTGCCAAATGAAAAGACTACTTAACAAATACCTGCCCCTAGCCTACGGGAAATACTTTAATGTAGTGGCATTATTCTCTAAGGAAAGTGCTGCGCACAAGGCGTTTACCTTGTTTTGCACTCCGCGAAAGGGTCGTATTTTACCTTCACAAGTTGCCTTTTTGAAGTCGGCGGAAAATGGTATCGAAGAGGTTAGTGGTCATAAACTTCAGACCTATAGCTGGGCGGGTGATAAGGAAACGGTTTTACTCTTGCATGGATGGGAAAGTAACTCGTTCAGATGGCGAAATTTAATCGGTTTTCTGCAACATGAAGATTACAACATTATCACTTTTGACGCTCCCGCACACGGTAAATCTTCCGGAAAGATCTTTAATGTTCCCCTTTATACCAACTGTATACAGCATATGGTTCAAAAATATCAACCGAAGTTCATGGTGGCTCATTCAGTAGGTGGGATGGCGGCCATTTATCATCAGTATAAATACCCTCAAAACTCCCTTAAAAGTATTGTGACCATCGGTTCCCCGTCCGAACTCCCCGAAATTATGGATCAGTATAAAAAGACATTGAATTACAATGCCAGGGTAGACCATGCACTTGATCGCTATTTTGTAAAAACTTTTGGATTTGGGGTTAACGATTTCTCCACCTCAACTTTTGCCAAAGAGTTAAATATCCAGGGTTTGCTGATCCATGACAAGCTAGATAAAATTGCCCCGGTGCAGGCATCAGAGCGGGTACATGCTAATTGGAAGAACAGCACTCTTATCACCACAGAAGGTTTCGGGCATTCTTTACATCAAGAAGAGGTAAGTAATTATATCATGGATTTTCTCAGGTAGTAGAATTGAGGTATTTTTAAGTATTCATTCTCAACCAGAAAAAAATCTTATGAGTACCATAACTCCTTTCCACATTGCTATTCCCGTTCACAACCTTGATGAATGCAGAGCCTTTTACAGAGATGTTCTCAATTGCCAGGAAGGCAGGAGCAGTGACCACTGGGTAGACTTCAATTTATTTGGGCATCAGTTGGTGATACATTACAAACCCAAAACGGATGAAGCTTTACATTCAAATTCGGTCGATGGTAAAAACGTTCCTGTGCCACATTATGGGGTTGTACTCCCCTGGGATACCTTTCAAAATTTTTCGGAAGAATTGATGGCCAAAAACATCGATTTCATCATTGAGCCCTACATCAGATTTAAAGGAGAAGTGGGAGAACAAGCTACCATGTTTTTCCTGGATCCGGCTGGCAATGCCCTAGAGTTTAAGGCCTTTAAAGATATGGGGCAGTTATTTGCCAAGTAACCACCCCATAGACACTCACACTATTTCCTTAGGCCAATTTCCTTCAGTTTCTTATCGGCTTTTTCCTGAATTTCCCGCATTCGCTTTTCATAGCCTGAATTTGCAGCACAGGAAGTTGCAAGTTTTGTGCTCCAACTAGTGGCCCATTCGGCGGCCTGCATGGTCATCTGTGAATACTCCGGAGCAGAAATTAAATCAGTAGGGTTATCCTTGTATTTTTCCAGGAGTGCCAGGTAATCTCCCATCCAGGCTTCATAACTGTCTATAAATTCATCGCAGTCATCAATCGTTTCACTTTTACCTGATTCTAGCTCTCTGCCTTCCTTTACTTCGACAGCCACGCTAACTTCTTCGTTTTCAGGCGCTTTGGGTTTATTCTTACAGCCTATAGACATCACCAATAGACCGCATAAAATAAGCCACATAGTAGTTTTATAGAACGCTTTCATTTGGCCGGGACTAGCGAGGCATGACGAACTCAACCCTCCTATTTTGTCTCCATGCCTCTTCATTGTCTCCCATTGCAATTGGTCGTTCCTCTCCATAACCCTTGCTAGATAGCCTATACCGCTTAATTCCTTTAGACACCAAATAGTTCTTAACCGCTTCTGCCCTTTTTTCAGATAAAGTAAGATTGTCTTCATTGGTGCCATTTGCATCGGTATGACCCTCAATCGTTACTTCCATATCCTCGTGTTCCTCTAACATCTTAAGCACTCGATCTAAAGCAGGGTAGGAAGTTTCCTTGATGTCGTATTTGTCCACATCAAAATGAATATCATGCACCACGATACGGCCAGAGGTCATAATTCTATCATATAAAGGTAGTCCGGCTTTCCCGATTGCAAAATGATTGATCATAGACCTCGTATGTCCTTCCCTGGAGGAGCCTGGTGAAGAAGCATAGACCTCTAAATGCGTGAATTCATATTTTCCTATATCCGGATTATTTACCAATTGATGTCCGTCAAAAAATGCTTTTAAATTCCCCTTGTTAAACGAAAGCTGAATAGTGTGCCATCCTCTTGGAGGTTGGCCAGGCATACGAGCCAGATTATCCGATCCAGGGCCAATCAGGGAATTGGCAATGCGTAAGTCGTAATTGCCGTGGACCATATTGGAGTTTTTGAAGTTGATATTGTAAAACTGATTACCTCCTTCCAAGTTAAAATGCACCTGTATCTCAACTTTAAAGGAATCTCCTAAATAGTTATCCCCTTTAATTGAAGGCTTGATAGTGGCATAGTTGGATATCCATTCAATCACTTTGTTGTTTTGATCAAATTCCTCAAACTGTTCATTCTGAATTTCACCGCTAACTTGCGTCCATTTTGAAGGGAATTCAGTTGCCCGTTCGTTAATAAAATCATCGTAGAAAATACGATCTCCCTTGCGAATAAAATTTCTGTCAATGGTCCTAGATTTACCTTTACCTTGATAGACCTGTTGCTCCTCTTCCTTGCTTTCAATCTTTTTTTCATCTCCTTTGAATTCTTTGTCGATCACCTGCCCGGCTTTCCTTTCCAGCTTCTTTTTGGCTTTTTTAAGCGGGTTTTGTGCATAGGTATTTGCCCCTAGGAAGAAAAGACAAAAACAGCTGAGCAGCAATAATGGCTTGATTGTTCTCATTTGTCAATTATTTATAGATTCATAATTGTCAAATATCTGATTCAGAAGCACTTGCGTCAATCGCCCATTTGGGGTATTTATTTAAGAAGTAAGGTGGTGCTTTAAATAAGTTTCTGCTTTATAGCGGTATAAATTGCCTCGGCTCTATTCTTTACATGCAGTTTTGAGTAAATGTTCTTGATATGTGTTTTTACCGTATGGGGACTGAGAAAAAGTGAGTCGGCCACCTCCTTGTAATTCAGTCCCTGACTTAACATTTTGAGTACCTCAGTTTCTCGATCTGATAAAGGGTTTCGAATGATTCGAAAAGAATTGATGATTCTTCGGGCAATCTGACTGCTCATGGGAGACCCTCCCTCGTAAACCTCCTTGATGTGTACTAACAGATCTGCAGGGTCTGTATCTTTAAGCAAGTAGCCGGAAGCCCCGGCACATAAGGATTCGAAAATCGAATCATCATCAGACTGCACAGTAAGCATGATAAAATCCACCTTCGGGCATTCTTGTTTTAATTGCCGGGTTACCTCTATGCCAGATTTTCCTGGTAAGTCTATATCCATTAAAACCACATCTACCGGTAAATTTGCAATTGAAGCCATGGCCGATTCCCCATCAGGGAAAGCATACTTGCACGAAAAGCCGCGAGAGCCATCGAGGATAAGCGTCAATGTTTGACGAATATCATTATCATCCTCTACAATAGCTATATGGATAGTTTCTGGGTTCATAGTTGTTGCTACAAATTACGAATCTTGTAGTTGAAATCTATCACTCGTATGAGGTATTCTACTAAGATGCACCTCAGTTCCCTTTTCAGAGGATCTAATAGTCAGATCTGCGTTGATCTTCTTTGACCGGGCCTTCATATTCTTTAGCCCCCTCCCCTTAGACTTAAGATCTACATTAAAGCCCTTACCGTTGTCTTGCAATGTAATACTGAAAAACTCCCCCTCAGACTTCAGAGCTAGTTCTATTTCCTCCGCCTCAGAATATTTAAGGCAGTTGGTCATAGCTTCTTTAAAAATAAGTATGACTTGCTTTTTGGTCTGCGGATTTAGTAGAATTTCCTTAACCGCTAAATGCAGGCCAGTGGTCTTAAAGTTTACTTTCTGGCTGCTGAAAAGGTCTTCTCCAAAGTCTTTTAATCTTAAAAAAGTGTCTCCAAGGCTATCCTTTTTTGGGTCTATGACCCAAAGTAGATCCCTAAATCCACCCGAAAGGCCTTTGATATTATCTCTAATTTTTGCGAACCAGGGCAGTGGGTCTCCTTCTTCCTCTAAACTACGCTCGGCCAGCGTCAGGTATAAGGAGATCTTTGTAACTTTGGAACCTAGCTCATCATGGAAATCTGCAGCATTTTCTTGCCTAAGCTGCTCTCTTTCCATGACAAGCGCTTTTTCTAAACGAGAGGCTTGTTCCAGTCTTTGAAGCGTTCTTGCAAGCCTCCATCTATAGAAAACCCAAAGGATCAGACCCCCTAGTAGAACATAGATCAAAATTGCTAACCTTGATTGCCAAAAGGGAGGATTAATAGTTAATTTAAGATGTATAGGGTTTGCGGACCATTGCCCCAAACCATTACCTCCATCTAAAACAAACTCATAGTTGCCCGGGGCTAAATTATAATATGACAGGTCTGAGGTATTCCCTGTAACAATCCACTGATCACTTACCGGTATTATTTTATGCCTATAGGCATTCCTCGAAAGATCTGAAAAGTCTAGCGCGGCATAGCTAATCTTAACTGAATTTTCTTGATGAGATAGTACAATCTCATCTCCTTCTTTCATTTGCGCTTTTATAGAGCTAAAGCCGGACAATTTTTTCCGGGTAGTTTCTATATCGGTAAGTGCCAATCTGATATTGTGCTCTTTGAATGTTGTTGAACCACCTTCGATTACACTAATTCCCTCACGACTGCCGATAATTACATGATCCTCTTTATCTATTAATATTGAATTCCGGTAGGGTATATTATCGGCCAGTCCATGCCTAGAGGTGAAATGTTCAATTTGTGTGAGCGTTTTAGAAACCGGATCGTAAATGGTTTTTATGAGTCCGTTGGTTGTTCCAATCCATAAAAAACCCTTAGAATCTTCCTGAATTCCTAAAATGTATTCTGAAGGTAGGCCCTGGGCAATTCCAAATTGTAAAAATTTGTTTTCCTTCTGATTGTATAAGTTAAGACCGCGCTGGGTAGCAATCCATAACCTGTTTTTACTATCCCTAAAAATCTTCTTGATCGAATTGTTGCTTAGACCTTCAAAGTTGTTATAAGCACTGGTATAACTCTCAAATTCTCCTGGCCCTTCTTCCCTAGTGAGTCTGCTTAGCCCGCTAAAAGTCCCTATCCATGTATTCCCCAAATGATCTTCTTCAATTTCATTGGCCTGAGAATTTATCAAGGCGGTTGACCGTTCTTCATTTGCTTCATAAATCTTAAATTCCACAGTCTCAAGATTGTTGTTATTGAGTGTCATTTTGAGCAATCCGGCATAATTACCAACCCAAAAATTATTTGCATCAATTTCATGTATATCAAAAGACCAATTGTGCGGCAATCCATTTGTTGTGGTATACCGCCGAAATGTATCTGGTTCGTGATCTTTGTTTAGTTGGGTGACGAACAACCCATTATCAGCACCAACCCATAGTCTGTATTGGCTATCTATCATCAGATTCCTGGAAAGCTGCATATTTTTATTCTCAAAGACCAAATAGTCCTCCGGGCATTTTCCTTCCAAAATATCCGACTTCTTGACCCTGTACAGCTCTGAGGGAGTTGTGAACCAAATGTGACCCGCTCGATCCTCAACCATAGCATAAATTCCATAAAACTTCTCTGCACACCTTTCCTGAAATCTTGGAGGAAAGGTGACGATATTCCCCTGGTCCAGACTTAGTTTGTACAATCCATTGGTATTGGAAAGCCAAATATTTCCCTGGCTATCTTCGTAAACGGAATTCGTAGTTCCGGACAAGCCTAAATACCCATTTTTAATAATGATATCCTGTTCATGAAGCTGACCCCTGAAATACTTAAATTTTTTAAACCCGTTTTTAAAGGTCCCAAGCCAGACACTTTTATCTCTGCCGATGGCTAAGTGTTCTACAAAGATCTGGGAAGCAACATCGGTTCTGCCATCTGAAAAAGAATTTAGCCTAAGAATGGAATCATTTATAATGCTTCCTTTAAACAATCCACTACTAGAGGGTACAAAAAATATGGAGTCATTGTATTGTTGATATGCAAAAAAATTCCGCTCCTTATTATCTCCTTTGGCAGCTAGTTCCAGCTTTAGTTTTTTGAATGAAAAACTTGTTTTTTCTTCCAAGAGGTAAGGGCCATCACTTCCTGCCACCCAAATCCTACCTTTATTGTCCTGATTAACACCCCAAACTACGCCCTCGGCTATAGACAGATCACCTCCTTCGGATAAAAAATGGATCACCTCCTTAGACTTTTCAATCAGAAACAGTCCGCCGTAGGTACCCACCCAGAGATTATCGTCTTTGTCTTCAAATATATTGAGCACGTGTTCCTGGTTATCCGTTGCATTGTCTACCATCCTAACATAATGAATACTGTCGTGCTCCAGTACATGAAGTCCTTTGGGCGTTCCTATCCATATTCTTTTATCTGAGGCTTGTAATACTGCATTTATTTTATTGTCTCTAAGTCCGACCGTATCCTTGAGTGAAGCCAGGTAAGGCTTAAAGGTTTTCCCATCAAATTTATATAAGCCGTTATTTCCTGCCACCCAGATAAAGCCATCCTCGCTCTGAATTACATCTCTTACTATTCTAGAGGGTAAACCGCTATCATCAGCATAACGCGTCATTTTATAGATTTGACCAAAAAGTGCATTATTAGATGCGAGAAGAAGAATCAATATTAGGAAAGGAAATACTACTTTCATGGTTTGCTTAATAAAGCAGTTCCTGGAGAAATAGGGCTAAACAATATACTAATTTATTGCAGCTCATTTATTTGCCGGCCAGGTCAAAATAATTAGCTATGAACTCACATCGTATCTCAAACTCCGTATTTCCAGTTATCCCAACAGCAAACCCCTTCTTCTCACCCAGAAATAGGCAAATATCATATTGGGTACCCAGCACAACCAGGCTACAATGCGGTATGCGGTGATAAAATCCTCAAAGATCAAAGCGAGCAAGGGGAGCCAGATCCGAAGAGTCACTGCAGCAAAACAAGCCGCGTAACTATAAACCATAAATCCCTGATGCAATTGGATATCTCTGTTCTTAATTGCGGAATAAGCTCTAACTGTGGTAAATAGCCAAAGGAGCCCCAGGCAACCGAAACCCAGAGCTGATACCAGCCCCCCGTTAGCGTAAAAAGCGATGTAAAGGGCGCAGATTCCGCTTATCAACGCGGCAAGGATGTAAATCTTACCAATAACTCTATGCCTTTTCAGATTGGCATTGCGAATTTTTTTACTGAATTGTATCCAACCGATTAATAGCGCTATTCCTCCAAAAATGATATGGCCATAGAATCCGATATTCCAAAAAACATTAGACAACAAAGCCTCGTCTTTTGACGGAAGAATACCAAACTCTCTCCCTTCAATTAAATAGACCAACGGATAAAGCCCAATTAAAACTGAAAGGAAAGCCAGAGCTATCCAAGCGAACTGATTATTAGATTTCATTACTTCTATATTATTCAGGAAGAAAGTCTCCCATTAGATTCCAATCCATTCCGTTTCCCCAATTTTGGCCATGATCACTTACATTCTTTCTCACATGTCCTTCTCCAATTCGGTGTTCGCCATAGGCTAAAAGGGCTAATACTTTTCCAGGCCTTAAATGTTCACTCGCCCAACTAAGTGGAGAATTTCCATTCATATCCTTAGCTTCTTTGTCCGCCCCGTTTTGGATCAGAAATTCTATGGTTCTGGCATCTGCATAAGCCGCAGCACGGTGCAAAGGGGTTTCGCCCTTTGTCCTAACATCTCTCATAAAGGCTCCGGTTTCTATGCCGGGAACTGTTTGGGTGTTTACCTTGGCCCCTTTGTCTAGGAGCAACTTTACCGTATAAAAGTAATAGGGCCTTCCGGCCTTTGCCAGGGCATTGTGTAAGGGCGTTTCACCCGTTTTATCTACTGGCATGTTTACATCAGCTCCCTGATTGATCAAAAAATCGCAAACCTTCCAGTGGCCAAAAAAGGCTGCATTACCAAGTTCTTGATTAAGATCAATACTACTGAGGTCACCACCATTTTCGAGCACGGCCTTTAGGCCGGTAGTGTCATTATAGTAGACCAACCATTGAAGTGTTTTTACACTTCCCTGATGCAGCACTTCTTTCCAATTTGGGCTTCTCATCAAGTCCAAAATAAAGTCGGTTCTTCCCCTACTTATGTATTCGAGTATTTTATTGGTCTCCATTGTATTCAAATATGGGTCGACAATGTTTTATAATCGCAAAAAGCTCTTACCTGTACCTCCAACTGCTAAGATCTGCACCTTGCGGTGCACTCTCCATGATCCTTTTCATGATCTTAGGAACATACATACTATTGTATCGTAAACGGCTAATGGCATTAGGTAATTCAGGATCGCCATTCCAGCAATGCTCTGCCCGATCTCCATAAAGGACTTCTCCGTCATAGTAAGGGTCAGAGGTGTTTTCCAGAAAATCTTCCATCAGGTATACCGCATTGTTTAGGTAGTAGTTGTCCATATCGCCACAATAGATATGGATCTTTCCCTTTAGTTGCTCTCCTAACTTTTCCCAATCCCTCTCCAAAATGTATCGAAGATCATAGTTTTCCTTCCAATATGCTGCAACCTCATGGTCAATATCCCCGGTTTTCTTATCCCAAAGTCTTAAGGGGTAACCATCGTCTGCCTGAGGTGAGTAGGTAGCCTCCCAAATATCCCATTGCTGGCCAGACCTGCTCTTGTCTCCTAAAACAAGTTCCAGGTGGTTGTAATCTTTTACAGTAGTCTGTATTTGACCTAGAAAATTGCGCCTTCCCGGAACTTCCAAAGTTACATGATCACTTTTGTAGAAGTAGGCATTCTCATCCTTGTATATATCAGTTAGGCAATAGGCCCTAAAATCTATGGGATCCGGACAGGCAGCAAAGCAGCCATTGTATTCCTCCGGATACTTCACCTGAACTGCCAGGGCCTCCCACCCACCGGTAGACCCACCATACAGAAAACGGGACCAGCCCGCTCCAATACCCCTGAATTCCTTTTCTATAAAAGGGATCAATTCATAGGTAATGGCATCTCCATACGGGCCTTGACTGGCGGAATTTACGGCATATGAGTCGTCATAATAAGGAGTAGGATGTTGGATTTCGATAATTAAGAAGCGAGGGAAATCCGGTTCATTCCATCGTTTATAAAAGTCATAGGCTTCTTGTTGTTGAATAATATTATACCCTTCGAGATCAAAACGTTCGGAATACTCCGGCTTCAGATTGGGATCTGGAGGCGAAGTTCTGAAACCCCCAAAATCTGAGGGAAAGTGCCCATGAAAAACCATTAGGGGGTAACGGGCTTCAGGATGTTCCTCAAATCCTTTTGGCAACAAAATGTGGGCTCCCAAGTACATGTCTCTTCCCCAAAACTTTGATAATTTCTCCGATTTAATTTTGATGTGCTTTATCCATTCCGTATCCTCCGGTTCGGCAATGGGAGGGATCTTCTGATCCATAACTAGCTCAAAATTTTCCAAGCCATCTTCGGTAATACTGATTTTGAATGGGGTACTATACAAGTTCCCGGGAGATCTGTTCCATTGCTGTCCTTCACCATTATCCATAGGAAGTTTAACGGTATGCCCGGTAGAGAGGTTAAATGTCTCATAGACGTGAAGCAATGCCTGCACCCAATACTCCCCCGGAGGTACATCGGCCAGGCTGGCATAGGGGAATCCAAAATCTTCGGCATCCAAGGTCTTGTGCTGACCAGGCTTCATATCCTCTACATTTCTACCGAATATTAGCTGGGTATTAAGGCCGTTATTAATCTGAAATCTCGGTTCCTCTTCATCGTTATTTGAAAGCATCAATAACAACCGACCGTCCAAAGGTTCGGAACTCAGTTCTTCAGCAAAAGAGATTTTGATGGAGAGGCCAGATCTATTCTCTGGTTGTGTATGACATCCGATAAGCAAGCAGCCAGCTATCAGGCTTAGGAGATACGTTTTTTTCACAGTTGGCGTATTTCTACAAAAGGTACTGATTTACAAGCAATCCGCAAACCGATCAACCTCTAGAATGTACCAAATCTTAATTTTCTGCGTTATTTTAATAGTAGTAACTCGGTAACCATACCTACTAAATTATTGAGTCATGAAAAAACTTCTAATGGTCCTGGTCCTCACAGCAATTATTACCGCAATGGGTTGCACCAATAAAGAGGGGGGTTCCGATTTGGACGTCATTACGCCGGCGGATTCTACTCAAAGTATTCTACCCCCTAGCAATATTCCTGAAAATTAAGGTTATTAAACCTTATGGCGTTCTCTGGCCAGGAGCGTATTCTTTAATAACATTGCTATGGTCATGGGACCTACTCCACCGGGTACGGGAGTAATATATGACGCTTTTTTGCTAACGTTTTCAAAATCTACATCCCCGGTGATATAGTAACCTCTTTCTTTTGAGTCGTCGGGCACTCTGGTGATCCCAACATCAATGATAACAACGCCATCCTTAACCATATCTGCTTTTAAAAACTTCGGTACGCCCAGGGCAGACACGATGATATCTGCCTGTAAGGTAAGTTCCTTTAAGTTTTTTGTTCTGCTATGAGCCAGGGTTACCGTACCATTTGCAGCTTCTCCTTTCTGACTCATTAGGATGCTTATGGGCCTACCCACGATATGGCTCCTACCTATGACTACCACATGCTTTCCTTCAACCGGCACCTGGTACCTACGTAGGAGTTCCATTATTCCAAAGGGGGTAGCAGATATGAAAGTTTCCAATTCCAAAGCCATCTTACCAAAATTGGTTGGATGAAAGCCATCAACATCCTTATCCGGGTTTACAGCCATGAGTATCTTTTCTTCATCTATGTGCTTGGGCAGTGGTAATTGCACAATATACCCGTCAATTTCCGGGTTCCTGTTTAGGCTGTTTACTTGTTCTAGCAAAGTTTCTTCTGATGTTTCCTCCGGAAGGTGGATTAGGGTAGATTCGAAACCAATTTTCTTGCAAGATCTCACTTTACTGCACACATAGGTTAAAC
>JBFOMC010000198.1:0-16122 GCA_040830565.1 Flavobacteriaceae bacterium | reverse complement strand
TTTATTACAAGATGAAAATGGAAAAGATCACGCTATTTTTTCCGGGGATACACTCTTTCTCGGAGATGTAGGAAGACCAGATCTTGCGCAAAAAGCGGCAGACATGACCAAGGAAGAGCTTGCAGGTACTTTATTTGATAGTCTGCGCTCTAAGATAATGCCGCTGAACGATGAGGTCATTGTTTACCCCGCTCATGGCGCCGGATCTGCCTGTGGTAAAAATATGATGAAAGAAACCGTGGATACCCTGGGCAATCAGAAGAAAATGAACTACGCTTTAAGGGCAGATATGACGAGAGAGGAGTTTATTGAAGAGGTCACCGATGGGTTGTTGCCACCCCCAAAATACTTTCCACTTAATGTGAAAATGAATAAAGAAGGATACGAAGACATTTCCGAGGTCCTCGAACGTGGTACCAGGGCCCTGGACCCCAATGCCTTTGAGTTGGTTGCCAATGATACCGGCGCTATAGTTTTAGATGTGCGCCATCAGGATGAATTCGTAAAAGGACATGTTCCAAGAGCTATTTTTATAGGTTTAAACGGAGACTTTGCCCCCTGGGTAGGAGCTTTGGTGGCAGATGTACAACAGCCAATTTTATTAGTTGCTCCGGTAGGAAAGGAGGAAGAAACAGTAACAAGGCTTTCCCGGGTAGGTTTTGATAATACCTTAGGCTTCCTTGAGGGCGGTTTTGAAGCCTGGAAAGACACCGGCAAAGAAGTAGATACCGTAGATTCATACCCCGCAATAGAAGTAGAAAAATTAAGTACTGAAGAATCTCTTCAAATCTTTGATGTAAGAAAAGAGAGTGAATTTAAAGCAGAGCATCTTAAAGGAGCACAGAATACTCCACTGAGTACGCTAAACGAGCATCTGGCCCAATTTCCTTCTGAGGACACTTTTTATGTCCACTGTGCAGGCGGATATAGGTCTGTCATTGCCGCTTCTATTCTCAAGAGCAGAGGGATTCATAATTTGGTAGATATCGCTGGAGGTTTTGGAGCACTCAAAAATACAGCTATGGAAATAACAGACTACATTTGTCCCACTTCCGAACAATCATAATGTGTTAAAGAAATCATAATTTTTTCTTGGATTTTTGCTTTAATTTAACTATTTTTAATAAGAAATAAGGTACATAATTACCTTATCCTGAGCGGGTCAGATAGATTTTTTTGTTGCTCCAATCGGTAAATTTTGCCCCCCAAATGAACCTACGAATGCCTTAGTGTTAGGTGTTTAGAATCCCTCAGGCCTTTAAAAGTTAGATTGCTATGGATCTTCTTTGGCTCTATTCCGTTTTTGTTGTGGTCATATTTATGGTATGGCTCTGGTTTATTATACGGATGTATAAAAAAATGAAGGAATAACGCAGTAAAATTTAGTTGTGCTCTTTACTTGAGAAAATTAAAAGACTTGGACATTGCGGTTTTACCTTCAAGAATTTCCTCCTTTGGGATACTCAATAGGCGATCACATTTAGAGAATACCTGATTGGCCTTGTAGTTATTGAATTGCCCGACATTTCTTTGCCCATTTAACCAGGCTATGTATATGGCAGGAATATTGATCCCAGCCTCATGGGAGAAAGGATACCCACCTCCAAATCTGGGATTCATTTCGAGCATATATATCTCGTTGTCTCTTACAAAAAAGTCACAATCCATATTGCCAATATGACCTGTAGCAGAACTTAAGTATTTTCCCAGTTTGCTTAACTTGGGATTAATAACAGAGACGGCCTTATCTGTTTCCCCCGCTCGCATAGCCAATTTTTTTCTTACGAATGTTCCGTAATATTTTCCATCGAAATCATTGAGCACATCCATGCCATACTCCTCACCTTCACTGCGTTCCTGAATAATTACGCAGCGGTCCTCGTCAGCTTTTTTTATATGATTTAGCTGAGATTTTATGATTCTTTTCTTTAGAAGCTCAAAGGACAGTATAAGCTCCTCAGTGCTCTCCACAATATTTATCTCAGAGGATGCACTGCCCCATCTGGGTTTAACCACAACGGGAAATTCTAATTTCCCCTCCTTGATACTTTGCAGAGCATCGTCAAGTGAAATAAAGGAAAGTAAGGTCTGAATATTATTTTCTTTGAAAAACTGATAGGTTTTCCATTTATCAAATGAAATGTCGATAATGTGTTCGTCAGAGACCAGGACCTTTGCACCCCAGATTTCCAGCTCCTTTTTATTTTTGGCAAGCACTGGCAATTCCAGGTCATTTAAAGAAATAACAGCATGTACTTTATTATCTACAATGATGTCTTTGAGTACATCCAGGTATTCCCGATGGTTTACCGGTGGCACTTGAATTTTGATATCGGATTCAACCAAGGCCGGAGCCGATAATTGGCTGTCTACAGCAATTACTTTTCCTTGTCCATTCAATGCCTCTTTAAAGTAGTTTACAAGGTAATTCCGTCTTCCGGCGCAGGTAAATAATATATTCATTACGGCTTTTTGCAATGCTATTGCACTTCAGAAGAATTCGGCTCAATCCTTATAGAGCGTCTCTTTGGTGCCATAAATAGCAAGATTCGGCACCTATTTAACGGGATTTGCCTGGGAAAATTGCCCATTTTAACTAGCAAATAGCCATATGAGCTAACGGAAAATATTTGGTTATCGCGATGGCCTGTAGCTGGTTTTGTGAGAATTTTCAAAACCACTTCATATAAGCCTTCAAACAATTAATCATGAATTTACCAGGGACCGGTAAGTATCTAGTGCGTCCTCACTATTATCAAGATTAATATCAGATGAGTCAAAAACTTTTTTAACCGTTTTGAGGAGGATCTTTATGTCGAGCCATAGTGTTAAGTTTTTGACGTAATCAACGTCCTTTTGTAGCTTGTCATCCCAGTTTATGGCGTTTCTACCCGATACTTGGGCCAAGCCAGTGATTCCTGGCCTAACCGTGTGCCTTATGCTTTCTTCGGTCGTATAGTAGGGTAAATAACGTACTCTTAGAGGCCGGGGACCCACCAAACTCATGTCGCCCTTAATTACGTTAAGAAGTTGAGGTATTTCATCTAAGGAAGTTTTGCGAAGGAACTTTCCAAAGAGCGTAAGTCGTAGATCGTCTGGTAACAATTTACCGTCGCTCCCTTTTTCATCAGTCATGGTCTTAAACTTCATGATATTAAATACCTTTTCCTTTCTACCGGGTCTGGGTTGTAAAAAAATTGGATTTCCTCTGTTCACGAAGATTAGAACGATATAAATAATAATAAAAATTGGGATTAAAAAAAGAAACCCTGTAACCGAAAGTACCAGATCTATTACTCTTTTAAGAAAGTGCTTATACATTGTAATGCAAATTTAGCGAGTAAGTTTTCAAATATACCAGGATTAGATAATCATGGATTTGAGCCCCCTCTATATCTTAACGTCAATTATTTATAATAATTATTGACGGTTAACCTTCGCTTACCGGAAGCTAAAAGTGGAATTTCATTAACATAATCAAAACGTATTTGAGCATCATTTCCAAGGTATTCTCTGTATATTTTTATCAATTCTTCTTCATGCTCAAAGGTGTTGTCGATATTCAGTTTGATCGTATAGTTTTTTTGCCCTTCCTGAATGAGTTGAAATTGTTTTACGTTTTGATATGCTTCCAGAGCTGCAACAATGAACGAAGATCTCGGCTTTCCGGTAGTGTCATAAATTACGTCCATTTTTCTTCCGACTACTGTGGTAAAGATTGGAGCGGCGTTAAAATATTCGTTGTCGTATGAGAGGATGGCAAGATCGCCTGTGTCGTATCTAATTATTGGCATGTTGTAGTTAAATAGATCGGTTATTACCACCCTTCCCAGCTCACCAGGAGCTACTGCGGTGTCGTCTTCAAGGTTCAGAATCTCGAAATAATAAGAGGCCCAATTTAGATGGTAACCCTGTCCCATATCGGGAAATTGTAATCCAAAAATCCCGTTTTCAAGATTAGAATATCTGGATACGACCTCTGTTTTAAAATAATTCTTGACAGCAGTTCGGGTCTGATCGCTTATTGATTCTGCCATGGCAATAATGCACGAAAAATTAGTATTCAAAGGTGCAGCATTAGTCCGCTCCAAATAATTACAAATTTCCCTTAAGGCAGAAGAATATGCAAGGATTACCTTTGTAGACCTATCTTTTTCCATTTTACTGATCAACTCAGCGATGTAGGCGTCATTAAAGGTTGTGACATCTACCATTACAATATTTCTCATCCAGGTAGTAAGACCGCTTTTTTTGTATTTTTCTAACCATTTTCTGAGGTAATAAAGACGATAGCCAGGGGTAAATCCCGCCTTTTCCTGGAAATAAAAAATATCTGCTGTATTTCTATCTCGTTTTCTTTTATCCTGGTAGGCGGTGGTGGTGATCCCTGTAGACCCGCTGGAAGACATTTTGTAAGTTGACTTGTCTCGGAAATCCCGAGAAAACATGTCCTTGGAGTGATCTCTAAGCACAATCTTGTTTATAATCGGAAAATCCGTCAGATCCTTGAACTTGTCATATTCACTATAGAAATTGGTAGTAGTTACGGCATGTTTAAGTAGATCCTGCAGGTATGAAGCTCTCTTATTTTGAGAGTGTTCACTATTGAAGTTTTCCAAAAGGATTTTGATGTCTTTGTAATGCTTTCTAATAGCTCCCCCTTTTAGAAAATCTAAACCCCAAAATGCAAATATCCTGGCCTTCTCTAACAGCTGTTCCATTTCACTTCGATTTTCTTAAAATGATCTCTTGGTATATAGGATGGTCTACATAACCACCAAATCCACTCTCACCGGTCAAGATTCCAGGACTGCCGTTTGCCTCAATAACCATGGGCCCCGTCGGCGTAATGGCAATATCCCAGCCCGTTAACCTACTAGGAAAAAGTCTTATGAGCCTCAGACAAAGTACCTTGGCTTCTTCAAAATAGGGAATTAGAAACCCCTCAAAACAAAATCCACTATCCGGATGCTTCGTTAATTTCCTGCCTCCCCATTTCATACCCTGTAAACCGATCTTGCCAAGCTTCCCGGTTTCGGTGTCTACGGCAACGTAAAATCCTCCGGAAGAGACATTGTCAATAGCGCTACCACCAGCACCAAACCTAATAAATGTTCCCATAAAATGAGGGGTGTTGAATGGATCTACATAGGTTTCAAATCGGATAGTGTTGACACTGTTGGGGTATATTCTACTTAGTGCAGAGTGTTGTTCTATACAGACCTGATGTATGCACGATTGCCCTAAAATAGAAGGTCCGAGCTCGTCTAAAGAGGACTTCAAGGATTCTTGTTCCAAGAGGTGTGTTTCTCTTCCTCCAAAACCACTGAACGACTTGACAAAAATTTTATCTTCTCCCGTGCTATTGAAGAGGTCCTCGAAATAAACCGCTAATTCCTGAACATCGTTAACATGCTTAGTCCTTTGCCCATAAAAAAAATCGGACTTGAAGTTATATCCCAACATTTTTGGAGTCGGAATGTTGTGCTTTTCGCAAAACAAGGCAAATACCAGTTTGTTGTCTATCAAGGCCAGGTGTTCCGGTAAATTCAATTTTTTGGAGTAGATAATGTCATAGTACTCCTTCATGTCCAAAAAATTCTTGTAATTGCCAGCATTTTTCCGATAAAGAAATCTACCAAAATAATGGAGCGGGAATCTTTTTTTTATAAACCAAAGGTGAAAAGTCTCCCTAAGTAGTATTAAAAAGGGCTTTTTATCCTTGTCCTTCAAAAATACAGAAACTCTGTACCAGGCATCTTTTGGCTTCATTTGGCGTGTTTGTTGGCATGGATAGAACGGTAAAAGGGGGCCATTTCTTATATTATTTTGTGATAATAAGGGAATGGGAAATGGGCATAAGTACACCCCTGCAATCTCTCCCTGTCTTTGTTGCCTTAGGGAGCCAGGGTAGGGGAACAACTTTTCTACCAGGAATTATTTGCGATGTCTGCAGTGAGAAAAATTTTCTTATTCTTGTTTTTTAATAAATAGGACTGTACCATTCTCTGAGCCTCCGGAGTGTTTTTCTGAGATTTGACATAGGCCGATATATCCTCTAGACTGGAGATCGAAGTATTTTTAGCAATAAAGCCATAGCCATTATATTGACCGTTGGTAAAAAGAATAACGGCATCCTCTTCCTTATTCCTGCCCTGTTCTTTAATGACAAAATCTTCATTTCCTGTTTTAAGAAAATCCATCGCTTTTTTTACCTTTTTGTTATATTCCTCAGGGCTTTCTGAACCTCTGCAAATCCCCTCACAATTGCTTAATCTGAAGTGAGAACAGCTTTTTACTCCTTCCTGAAGGTGGCAATATTTGGCACAAAGCTGATATTCTTCACAGAGGGTTTCAAGTAATAATCGGCAATCAGTAGTATTGTTAAGAACCAATAAGGGGTTAGGAGTTAATTTAAGTTTGTTGAATGCCAAATGGAGTACTCCATTCCTATCTTCATAAGAGAAAATCCCGTACTGAATCACCCTTCTTTTTTGTGCCAGATTATAGGGTGGATAGTGCCTTTTAATAGCAACAGATTCCATGAGCAATGCCACAATTTCGCTTCCTGATCGTTCAAAATCGACATGGGTGGTTTCACTGCACATGCGAACCTCCTTGGTTGCCTTGTCATAAAAATGACTTAGTACTCTTTTTTTGATGTTAATTGCTTTACCGACATAAATGATATCCCCCTTGTTGTTTTTAAAATAGTAAATGCCAGGTTCCTGGGGCAATGATTGGAAAACTGACTTTGGCAGACCAGGGGGCAAGGTAGCCTCCTGTGATCTTGCATTTAAAAAAGACTTGAAGACTGCTTCTGATCCGTCTAACCCGATCAATTTTTTAAACAGTAGTACCGTAGCATGTGCATCACCTCGTGCCCGATGTCTATCCTTAAGGGGAATGTTAAGGGCAGAACAAAGTTTCCCAAGACTATATGAGTGGTACCCTGGAAAGAGTCTCCTTGATAGCCGTACAGTACAAAGTTTTTTCCTGCTAAAATCCAATCCCAAATCCTGGAACTCATTCCTGATTACGTTATAGTCGAAATTCACGCTATGCGCCACAAATATGCAGCCCTTCGTAATAGCCTCAATCTCCGTGGTAATTTCCTTAAAGGTAGGAGCGTTTCTTACCAAATGATTGTCGATGCCGGTCAATCCGGTAATGAAATAAGGGATATCGCACTCCGGATTCACCAAAGAAGTATATTCCTCAATGATCATCTCCCCATCAAATTTAAAAATGGAGATCTCCGTGATCTTATTCCCCTTAATACCGTTTCCGGTAGTCTCTATATCTACAATGCAATACAATGGTAAAATGAATTGAAACGTAAGGATAAAGTTAGTTGAATTTTTGCTACTCAACTATTCGCATCATGCATTCAGCTAAAATTCGCGAGAAAGAGTAGCTTAAATAGGTTATAAAAGCTGTGATTATGTATTTTTATAGAAATCAGCAACCATGAAGTTCAACTTACAAAACAAAACTGCTTTGGTCACAGGTGGCGGAAGTGGTATAGGCAGAGCCATCTCCAAGGCCCTGGCAGCTCATGGTGCGGAAGTTCATGTATTAGATGTTGACCTGGAAAATGCCAATGAAACCGCTAATGAAATTAGGCAGCAAGGACATATTGCCTTGGTACACCTTTGCAATGTGGCTATCCAAAGCGAGGTACTTAATGTGGTAAAAAAAATTACCAAAAAAGATGATATCGATATTCTTATCAATAATGCCGGTATTGCGTTTATCGGCAATGTGGAAGCTACCACCGAGGAAGATATCGATAGGCTTTATGAGGTGAATATTAAAGGGGTCTATAATTGTATCTATGCTTGTATAAGTTCTCTAAAAGAAAGCAGCGGTGTAATAATCAATATGGCCTCGGTAGCCGGAACCTTAGGAATATCAGACAGATTTGCTTACTCCATGACCAAAGGGGCTGTGCTAACCATGACTTATGCAATGGCCAAGGACTATTTGGATTTTGGAGTGCGTTGCAATAGTATCTCACCGGGGAGGGTGCATACCCCTTTTGTAGACGGTTTCATAGAGAAAAATTACCCGGACAATAAAAAAGAGATGTTCGAAAAGCTCTCCAAAACCCAGCCAATTGGAAGAATGGGAAGGCCTGAGGAGATTGCAGATCTGGCAGTATACCTTTGCTCAGATGAGGCCTCTTTTATCACCGGGACCGATTTTCCTATAGACGGGGGATATATCAAACTAAATGGATAAAAGGCAATTCATAACTGGTTTTTATACAGCTATTATTTTACTGCTAGGCTGCGACGCAAAAGAAAAGGAAAGCATTGACGAAAAAGAAAAACTGCCGAACATTATTTACGTCCTGGCCGATGATTTGGGATATGGAGATATTGGCAGTTTTAATCCGCAAGGCAAAATAAAAACACCTAATATTGACCGCTTGGCTGCCGAAGGGATGAGGTTTACAGATGCGCACACTTCTTCCGCAGTTTGTACCCCTACAAGATATGGTATTTTAACGGGTAGGTATAACTGGAGAAGCGGTCTTAAAAAAGGGGTCCTTACAGGAAAGTCACGAGCTCTTATTCCAAGAAGTCGATCTACAGTTGCCGGTCTCCTAAAAAGAGCCGGGTATCAAACTGCTTTTATGGGGAAATGGCACCTGGGTTGGGACTGGAGCTTGAAAGATTCTACCGCTTTTGGGGGCGAAGGCTGGAATGCCCAGGATTTTGATGGAATCGACTTCACAAAACCTGTGACAAATACACCTAACGATCTGGGCTTTGATTACGCCTACGGACATTCGGGTTCCTTGGATATGGCGCCATACGTGTATGTCGAAAATGGAGTAATAACTTCCAAGGTCAATAAGGTTACCGAAAACAAGGAGAAGTATACATGGTGGAGGAAAGGGCCTACCGCTTCAGACTTTGTTCATGAGGATGTGACACCAAATTTCTTTAGAAGATCCATAGCTTATATCAAAGAACGTCAGGACAAAAACACTCCCTTCTTTCTGTACCTGGCAATCCCATCGCCGCACACCCCTATTCTAGCGACCAAGGATTGGCAGGGGAAGAGCGGTCTTAACCCCTATGCGGATTTTGTTATGATGATAGATGATTATATGGGGCAGCTTGTATTGGCACTTGAGACCGCTGATATTGATGAGAATACATTGGTGATTTTTACAAGTGATAATGGTTGTTCTCCTGAGGCAGACTTCGAAATATTGGGAGCTAAAGGACATGATCCGAGTTACATCTACAGAGGACATAAGGCAGATATTTTTGAAGGAGGACATCGAGTGCCCTTTATCGCCAAATGGCCAGCTCAAATTAAGCCAGGATCTACCTCCGAAAAAACGATTTGTACAACGGATTTTTATGCTACTTGCAGAGATATTGCAAAGCTCGAATTTGAGGATGACGAAGGCGAGGATAGCTTTTCAATATTGCCACTGCTAAAAGATCCGCTGAGTTCTAATTATTTAAGAGTAGCTACAGTACATCATTCCATCAATGGGAGCTTTGCTATTAGAAAAGCAGATTGGAAACTGATATTTGCTCCCGGATCGGCCGGCTGGAGTGATCCAAAACCCAACTCGGATGTACTTGGCACCCTACCCAGATTTCAACTGTATAATTTACAAGAGGATCCTTCCGAACAACGTAATGTATATGAGGATCAACCCGAAGTGGTTGAAGAACTGAAAGAACTCATGATTCAATATATTGAAGATGGCCGAAGTACTCCAGGGAACAAGCAAACCAACGATCCCCCTTTGTTTGGTAATAAGGAGTGGCCACAAATCACGATTTTTAAAAACTAAAAAAAACACAATGAAACTAATACGATTTGGCGCCCCGGGAGTAGAAAAACCCGGCGTACTTTTAGAGAATGGTACTCGTCTGAATGTATCAGAATTTGGAGAAGATTATACCGAATATTTTTTTGAGACAGACGGCATCGTCAGATTGCAAAACTGGCTGATTAAGAATAAAGCGGAATGTCCCCAAGTAGCCAATGATGTGCGCTTAGGCCCTCCAATCGCTCGTCCATCCAAAATTGTTTGTGTGGGATTAAATTATGCCAAACATGCTGCGGAGAGTGGTATGGACATTCCTGAGGAGCCGGTACTATTCTTTAAAGCCACCTCTGCCATAGTAGGACCTAATGATGATCTTATCATTCCAAAGGGAAGCACAAAGACAGATTGGGAAGTGGAGCTTGCCTGTATCATCGGAAGTAAAGCCTCCTACGTGTCTGAAGAAGTGGCCATGGATTATGTAGCAGGTTATATGTTACACAATGATTATAGTGAACGCGAGTTTCAACTAGAAAGAGCCGGGCAGTGGGTAAAGGGTAAGAGTTGTGATACTTTTGCCCCAATAGGCCCCTTTATGGCCACAAAAGACGAAATTGAAGATCCTCATAAATTAAACCTTTGGCTGAAACTCAACGGGGAGACCATGCAGAACAGCAACACTTCAGACTTCGTTTTCGGGCTTCCAAAATTAGTAAGTTATATCAGTGAATTTATGACCCTTTTACCCGGGGATATCATTTCTACAGGAACTCCATTTGGTGTCGGATTGGGTCTAGACCCTCCAAGGTATCTCAAAGCGGGAGATATTGTTGAACTAGGAATTGATGGACTGGGAAGCTCAACACAAAAAGCAATTGCATACGAATAGGACCAACTAATACTTATGAAGTTCAGACCATTTTGGGCATTAATAGGCTCGGTACTGCTTTTATCCTGTCGGGGCGAAACACAAAGTGATGTCCCGAAAGCACCCAATATTGTGCTATTCTTGGTAGATGACATGGGTTGGCAAGATACCTCGGTTCCTTTTTGGAACAAACGAACTGCCTTCAATGATAGGTATTATACCCCCAATATGGAGCGACTTGCCGCCCAAGGGATGAAGTTTACCCAGGCCTATGCAACCCCCGTTTGTTCACCCACGCGGGTGAGCTTAATGACTGGCATGAATGCTGCCAGACACAGGGTGACCAATTGGACACTGAAAAAGGATAGTATTCAACCCATGGAAAAAGATCATGCCATCCTGGAGTTTCCCCTTTGGAATGTGAACGGGATGAGTGCTTTAGCGGGTGATCCCAGAGCGGCTCATGCAACCCCATTACCGCAACTTTTACAAGATGCCGGTTATTTTACCATACATTCCGGGAAAGCACATTTTGGTGCTATAGATAGTCCGGGTGAAGACCCATTAAACTTGGGATTTCATATAAATATTGCCGGTCATGCTGCCGGGGCTCCGGAAAGCTATTACGGTACAGAAAATTTTGGGAATGGGAAGCCTGGAAAAGAAGATTGGGCCGTTCCTGGATTGGAAAAATATCACGGACAGGATATTTTTCTAACGGAGGCAATCACTCTTGAAGCATTGGATGCCGCAGACCAGGCCCTTGACCGGGGAAAGCCCTTTTTTATGTACATGGCTCATTATGCCGTGCATACTCCGATAATGGGAGATCCAAGATATGTTGAAAAGTATTTTGAAAAAGGGATAGACAGTACGGAGGCCAAATACGCTTCAATGGTTGAAGGTATGGATAAAAGCCTTGGAGATATAATGAATTATCTAGCATCAAGGAACATTGAAGATAATACGATCATTGTCTTTGTGTCAGATAACGGAGGCCTGAGCGTTCATGGTAGGGGAGGCGTCCTCAATACCCATAACAAACCCCTGGCAAGTGGGAAAGGAAGCATGCTTGAGGGGGGAATTAGAGTGCCCATGCTGGTAAAGTGGCCGGGAAAAACCAAACCGGGTGCAGTATCTGATTATCAAGTAATTATTGAAGACTTTTATCCTACCATCTTAGAAATGGCCGGGGTTAAAGAATTGAAAACAGTGCAGCATATAGATGGAGTAAGCTTTAATGAAGTTTTGGAAGGGCGGGCCGCGACAGCCGAAGAAAGGGCCTTAATTTGGCATTATCCCAATGAGTGGGGACCCACAGGTCCCGGAATTGGTGCTGCCAGTACCATCAGGAGAGGTAACTGGAAATTGATCTATTTTCACCAAGATCAACGTATGGAACTGTACAATATAAAGCAAGATATTGGAGAGTCTGTAAACCTGGCCGAAAGTGAACAGGAAAGGCTAAAAGAATTGGCAAAAGCTTTGGCAGATAAGCTCCGCGAAGTAGATGCACAGATGCCCATGTATAAAACTAGTGGCAAAGTTGTGCCATTTCCCGATGAGATACTTTAAGAGATGAAGATAAATAAGCCTCTTACATTCCTTTGCCTGGCTTTGCTACTGTTGCAGGTAGCCGAATTGGTGGCTCAAAAGTCTAAAAGCCCGGATTGGCTATTAGATAACAGCGGGTATTTAGCACAAATTCAACGAGAGGGAGATGATATTACGCTGTCAAACGGACTTTTGCTCAGAAAGATCAGGATTCATCCAAATGTGGCGACTATCGAGTTCAAAAATTTAACTACAGGCGAGACTATGCTCCGAAGCATTAAGCCAGAGGCGGAGATTACCATAAATGATAGTATATATGAAATAGGGGGCTTACACGGACTCAAAGAACACGGATATTTAAAGGACGAATGGATAGAAAACCTAAGTACAAAAGCCTCGAGCTTCCAGTATCATAAACATTGGATAGAACCGATTGAGCCGAGGTTGAAGTGGAATAATAAAAAGCGTTTTAATACCTCAGAGAAAGAGCATGCCACAGGAAAAAGATTAACCCTTCAATTTACACATCCCTCAACTCCTCTCAAGAATATCCTAGTTAATGTGCATTACGAAATTTATGATGGGATTCCCCTGGTTGCTAAGTGGATCAGTGTGGAGAATAATAGCAACAAAGTCATTAGAATTACAAGTTTCAAAAGCGAAATACTCGCCTTTCCCGAGGTCGAAAACCCTGTGGAGACCCCTCGCAGCTGGCGAAAACCTAATTTGCATGTTGAAAGCAACTATGCCTTTGGGGGTTTCACCTCCGGAGAGTCTAACGTCACTACGTTCTGGGAAAGGGATCCCGAGTATACCTCTCAGGTAAATTGGAAGATGGAAACCCCCTGCCTGTTGGTGAGTAAACTTGCTGTAGGTCCAAATCTTAGTCTTCCTCCGAAAGAAAGCTTTGAGAGTTTCCGGACTTATGAGTTGCTCCTCGATGGTACCGATCGTGAGAGAAACGGACTAAGCAAACGTAAAATGTACAGGCTCCTGGCCCCCTGGGCTACAGAAAATCCAATATTCATGCATCTCACTACAACAGATCCTGATGAGGTTAAGGCCGCCATAGATCAGTGTGTTGTTACTGGTTACGAAATGGTGATTTTGAGTTTTGGAAGCGGCTTGGATATGGAAGACAGTTCGGAAAAGAATATTAAGAAATTCAGGAGGCTTGCAAACTATGCCCATAAGCGGGGGATAGAGTTGGGAGGCTATTCACTTTTTTCGAGCAGAAAAATCAGTGATTCTATTGATGTAATTGATAAAAATACCGGGAAGCCAGGGGGCGCTAAATTTGGAAACGCCCCATGCCTGGCCTCAGAATGGGGTTTTGAGTATTTGGAAAAATTAAAATACTTTTTTGAGCAAACCGGCTTTGATCTGTTGGAGCATGACGGTCCTTACCCGGGAGATTATTGCGCCTCAACCACGCACAAGTACCATAATGGATATGAAGATTCTCAATGGGTACAATGGAATATGACTAAGGACTTTTATCGTTGGCTCAAAGAACGCGATATTTACTTAAACGCCCCTGACTTCTATTTTCTGGAGGGCTCTAATAAATGTGGTATAGGATACAGAGAAGTAAATTGGTCCCTTCCCAGGGATCAACAAATTGTTTTAGGGCGGCAAAATATTTATGATGGAACTTGGGAGAAATCACCCTCCATGGCCTGGACATTTGTCCCCCTCACTGAATATCACGGAGGCGGGGAAGCGGCTACCCTGGAACCTCTTGAAGAACACTTAGATGCCTATGAGGCACATATGGCCCAAAATTATGGCTCAGGGGTCCAGGCTTGTTATCGGGGGCCTAGATTGTATGATTCTGAACGAACAAAAAATTTAGTGCAGGAACAAATTCAGCACTACAAGCAATACAGAGATATTCTTAATTCGGATATTATTCACCTGCGCAGGGCCGATGGCAGATCCTGGGATGGATTTTTACATGTGAATCCCAATTTACCACAAAAAGGATTGCTGATGTTATTCAATCCAACAGATAAATCAATTGAAACCGAGCTAAGGATACCCTTATATTATAGTGGACTAACAAATCAGGCCATTATGGCCGAAAAAGGTGAAGAACGCGGGAACTATCCCTTGAACAGAAGATTTGAAATTGAAGCGGAAGTTAAGATCCCCGCCAACGGATATAATTGGTTCACCATAGAATAAAAGAAGATGATACCGGCGGGACCAAAATAATCATGCCTCGTGTGTCTAAAGATTATTTTAGTCATCAAAGGTTACATGTGACCAATTGAAGAACATAAAAATAAACACATGAAAATAGTCTTACGCACCTTAGCGATCCTGATTGCGAACTATGCACTCTTCTCATGCTCCACAACAGCTCCCCCCGAGCCTATTGGGCCCATCCCCTCTGAGAGACAATTGGCCTGGCACAATTTGGACTATTATGCCTTTGTTCATTTTAATATGAACACCTTTACTAATATGGAATGGGGTACTGGTGGAGAATCTCCTGAGCAATTCAACCCTTCTGCATTAGATACTAGACAATGGGCTAAAGTAGCTAAGGAGGCGGGCATGGAAGGTATCATTATTACTGCCAAACACCACGATGGCTTTTGCCTTTGGCCCACCAAGACCACAGAACATTCAGTGAAGAATTCGCCATGGAAAAACGGAAAGGGAGACCTGATTAAAGATCTGGCTGACGCCTGTAGGGAATACGGTTTGAAGTTCGGGATTTATCTCTCCCCTTGGGATCGAAACCATAAAGATTATGGGCAACCAGCCTATGTTGCGGTTTTTCACGAGCAGTTAAGAGAGCTGCTAAGCAATTATGGGGAGGTGTTCGAGGTTTGGTTCGATGGGGCTAACGGAGGATCAGGCTACTACGGAGGAGCAAATGAGACCCGCAAAATAGACAATAAAACCTACTACCAATGGGACAAGACCAATGAAATCGTAAGGGAGCTTCAGCCTAATGCGGTTATTTTTAGTGATGGGGGGCCGGATATCCGATGGGTAGGAAACGAGGAAGGTTGGGCTAATGAGACCAATTGGAGTATTATGCGCAGAGACGAGATCTATCCCGGATGGCCAAGGTATGTAGAACTCAGGTCTGGACATGAAGATGGGACACATTGGTTGCCAGCGGAGGTAAATGTTTCAATAAGGCCTGGTTGGTACTATCACCCCTCTGAAGATCACCAGGTAAAGTCGTTGGCGCATTTGGTTAAGATCTACTATGAATCTATTGGCCGAAACGGCAATTTTTTATTGAATCTGCCAGTTGATCATCGCGGTCTGGTACATGAGACGGATGTGAAACAGCTTATGGCGCTTAAAGCCCAGATAGATCAAGACTTTAAAGAGGATCTTGCAAATGGAATAGATATCACCGCCGATCACATTAGAGGGGATAGCAAGGATTTCTCAGCCGAAAATACCATTGACGGTGATCCTCAAACGTATTGGGCAACCAACGATGGAACCACAAATGGAACAATAACTCTGACCTTTAAAGTGCCTACGGAGCTAAACAGGGTCTTGTTGCAGGAATATATTCCTTTGGGGCAGCGTGTACAGGAATTTTTAGTAGAAGCTCAGGTAGACGAAAATTGGGTTGAGATAGCCCGGCAAACCACCATAGGCCACAAGCGCATCCTAAAGTTCGACAACGTTAAGAGCTCAGCAATAAGGATCACCGTTTTGGAGGCAAAAGGACCACCTACACTTTCGAATATAGAACTGTATAAAGCTCCAAACCTGCTCACAGAACCGTTGATTAAAAGAAACAAAAGTGGGTGGATTACTCTAGAGGTTCCTGATAAAAACTTAGAAACATACTTCTCGGCTATTGAAGGGGCTTCGGAATCGGATTTTGTGGAATACAAAGGTCCATTTTTAAGCCCAT
>JBFOMC010000197.1:0-8614 GCA_040830565.1 Flavobacteriaceae bacterium | reverse complement strand
TTTCCCGGGACCCCTCCATAGGTGGCCACCGTAGTACGCACTGGAGGGTTTTTCCCAAACCTTCCTCTAAATACTTCATTCATTTTTTTGTAATCTGCCAAGTCTGCCAGGTACACATTTACTTTTAAAACCTTTTCCATTGAGGATCCATTGGCCTCCAGTGCTTTTTGAAGTTCCTGAAGTACAATTTCTGTATGAGCTTTAATTTCGAAAGGCTCCGTATGCGCACCTTTCCCGGCAATATATAGTGTATTACCATGTTTTACGGCTCCTGAGAATAAAGGAATGTCCTGATCCATTACTATCTCTCCCACCACTTCCTTTTTTGAGGATGTTTCCTTCTTAGCCATGGCACTTGCAGTACCCACTCCAAAAATGGCTGCTAATCCCATTCCTATTTTCTTAAAAGATGTTCTTCTTGTCGTTTTTTCCATCGTACTCAAATTTTGTTCATTTAATAATTATGCTTTATCCTTTACCAGGTCCTTTTCTTAAGCAATTCCTGGATTTGCGCCTTGGGCACAGGCAGTTCGTCTATATGATCTTGCAGCCATTTTGAAAAATCCTTTTCTATTTCTGCGGTCCACTTGCTATCTATCTGGCCAGGAGTATACTTGCCTTCTTTTAACCTGGTAATACCAAAAAGATCTCTTAGCCTAACTACCTCTGAGGTCACTACTACTTTTTCTGCTAAATGGGAAGGAATAAAAACCACTCCTTCCTTTTTCGCCAACACTACGTCTCCTGGCAGTACGGTTGCGGCCCCCATGCGAATAGGTTGGTTAATACTGAGTAACATTACCCCCGTAAGAAAGGAAGGATGCCACCCTCTGACAAATGCATTAAATCCTTCAATCTCAGATAAACCTTCCATATCTCTGCTTGAGGCATTGAATACCACGCCGTTCTTAGATTTGGCGTAGATTGAATTCCCTAAATTATCACCTATTAAGGTGCCATCGACGATCTTGCCAAAAGCGTCGGCCACGTAAACATCTCCTTCGACCAACATATCTATAGGCCATGAGTTGGTATTACCAATCCTCCCTTCTTTCTGGCCCTTGCTCTTGATCTGGTCAGATACATCCGGTCTGTTCGGCATATATTGAACTGTAAGGGCTCTGCCAACTACCACTACATCATCATGGAGCGGTTCCCAACCCCCCTCAAACTGATTGTGATAACCTTCATTCCTTAGTACGCCCCAAGCTTCTTCCACCGTAACGACTTTCATCCTTTCCAAAACAGCATCGGCCACCTTGGGCCTGCCGTCTTCAAATCTTTCCCCCTCCCATTGGGCAGTTAGGAATAGCAATTGTTCTTTGTTTGTCTGGCCATTTACAAGAGTTAAGGTAGACAAAAGAAAGCAGCATATCAGTAAAAATTTAGTTGTATAAGCATTCATGGTTTTGTTGTTAAGGTGTTTTACTTTCTTCATTTAATTTTATTACTTCTTCTTCGGGCGGAGTCCTATCTCTCCACCAGGTGGCTAAAGAGGAGCCCGAAATATTCATCCAAGGACCAAAAACAGCAGGAGCAAGCCCGATGGTAGCTACCTTCCCCATCTCCAAGGCAATTCCGGACGCAAGTCCGCCATTCTGCATTCCTACCTCTAGGGCAATCGTACGACAATCTTGTTCTTTCATTTTTAAAACCCTACAGCCCCAGTATCCAAGAAAATATCCTGCAAGGTTGTGGATAATAGCTGCGAGTATTAACAACAATCCTATGGTTAACAGACTATCCCTCCCGGCTGCTGTAATGATCATTATAATAAAGGCAATGCCGGCCATAGACACAATGGGCATGGCCTTATCTAACCATTTGGCTTTACCGTGAAAGAAGTGATTGAACAGCAAGCCTGCAATTATTGGAAGGATTACGATCTTGGTAATACTGAGCATCATGGCCAGAAAATCTATAGGGACGAACTGTCCGGCAAAAGTTTCCATGAGTAAAGGTGTCATCAAAGGAGCCAAAACCGTGGATACTGCTGTTAAGGTAACCGATAAAGCAAGGTTTGCCTTGGCCAAATAGGCCATAACATTTGAGGCTAATCCACTGGGAGATGACCCAACTAGCACCACTCCTGCTGCAATCTCCGGTGGAAAAGCAAAGAGGCTTGCAATGGAAAAACCAAGTATCGGCATAATTGTAAACTGACAAATCAGACCTACTAAAACACCCTTTGGCATTTTTACTACCCCTAAAAAGTCTTTCGCACTCATGGCCGTACCCATGCCAAACATGATGATCTGGAGTAGAGGTACAATTAATGATTTTAATTCAAAATCTCCTATTTGTTGCAGGTAGGACGGATAGAACATGGCTATGGTCACTGCAGCAAAAATTAGGATAGTAAATGAAAATCCTTTAAAAGAGGCATGCCCCCTGGCGGCCAAAGCAAGAAATAAGAAAAAGAAAACTAGCGCTGGACCCGTTTCCTGCCCTTTGCCAAGAGACCACATTATCCCTGCTGCTAACAGGCATAATATAGCTGCAGCTAATAAAAGTTTATAGGTGTTCTTCATTTATTTATTCCCTAATTATTCGTTCCATAGTTTTTTGGAAATTCCATTGAGGTCCCAAACTACCTTCCCCTCTCGGAGGGTAAGTTCGCATTCCAATTTCTTAGTTCCTTTCATCCGCTTCCCCTGGGTATCTATAAATCCGAAATCTCCTTCTCTTAAATTTAAGAGGGTTACATCGGCCACAGCGCCAACAGTAAGATGCCCCAGGTCTGGTCTTTTAATAACTTGTGCGGGCCTCCAGGTAGTAGCAGCAATTACCTCCTCTACCGGCATATCCATATTCACAAACTTTGACATCACATTGGTGATATCTTTCATCCCACTATTCATACTACCCGTGTGTAAGTCTGTACTTATAGTGTTGGGTTTAAATCCCTGCTTCATGGCCGGAACTGCCTGTTCAAACAGGAAGCTTCCACCGCCGTGTCCTACATCGAAAACAATGCCCCTTTTTTGAGCGGCAAAGACAAAATCTCGCACTTTATCATTTTCATCTACAACGGGAGTTCTTCCGTTAACATGGGCATAAGTATGGGTGAAAATATCCCCGGGGCGAAGTTTTTCCATAAAAAGGGTTTCTATTGATAGTTCCGGATCACTACCTCCAAAATCTATCATCACAGGAATATCAGCGAGTTGTCCCGCTTCTACCACCCGGTCTGTGGGAGTCCAATCAAAGCCGCTATAATGCGCTAATTTTACACCAACAATTACCCCAGGAAACTGCTTGGCCACCATGGCGGTAAGCTTGGGATCCATATCTGCCAGATTTTGTTCTATGGCGCCACCTTTCATCCCAGAACCCACAATATTCAGGAATGAAAGTACCCTGGTCTTGGATCTGTCAATGGTTTGTTCTTTAAAGGTCCTGAAATTTCTCCATCCTGCGCCGCCGACATCAACGATCGTGGTAACACCACTTCTAAAAGAAAATCCATCTGGCGGCAGGGCGGTATCGCTGTTGCTTAAATACGCATTAGGTTCCGTGCCGTGAAAATTATGACTGTGGATATCCAGAAGGCCGGGACATACATAAAGTCCGCTTGCATCTATAGTTTCAGAAGCCTGGTTGGCATTAATGCTTGACGCCACCTGGGCAATTTTACCATCCTTTATGGCCACATCCATCGGGCCGTTTATATTGTTTTTTGCATCTACCATATGCCCGCCTTTAATGAGTAGATCATAGGTTTGAGCCTCCGATACTGTCATGGTGAGCAACAAACTAAAAAATAAAACAACGGTTGTTCGACTAAAATTTTTCATGGAATGTTTTTTTAATTCACTTCATCATTTTTTGGGGCTCTTAATTTGGCAACTTCATCTACCGTTACGGCGTCAGCATCATTGCCAAAGTCGGACCTTATGTATGTAAGGACATCAGCAATTTCTTCATCACTGAGAAAACTGTGTTGCGGCATTACCGCACTATATTGCTTGCCATTTACTTCTATCGGGCCTTCAAGCCCCTCCAGGATAACTTTGATCAGTCTTTCTTTATCCCCGGTAACCCAATCTGTACCAGCCAAGGGTGGGAACCTTCCCCTTGCACCTTTTCCTCCAATTTGATGACAGGCACTGCAATATTTGTAATATATCGCTTGGCCCTCAGACACCTCCTCCTTCATCAAATTATCTTTTACCAGGTCCGGAGTTCTTATATGGGTGAGTAATTTTCTTTCTTCCATTGCCGCTAATTGAGCTTCTCCAAACTCCCCAGCCGAATCATCATAGGTGATTTTCCATATTTTTCCCTTTACCGAATCGGATATATACAAGGACCCGTCCGGCCCTTCAGCAATTCCCATAGGCCGATATACTGCATCATTAACGCTAACAATGGGATCTACCCCGGCAAAGCCGTCGGCAAAGACTTCCCACTCGCCCGAAGGTTTACCATCCATGAAGGGAACAAAGCCCACAAAATACCCTGATTGAGGATATGGCGCCCTGTTGGTAGATCCATGGAAGGCGATAAAGGCCCCGTTCTTATATCTTTCCGGAAATTGGTTTCCTTGGTAAAACACAAGGTCATTTGGCGCCCAATGTCCGGGAAATCCAATAATAGGGTCGTCAAAATCTGCACAACGACCTATGATTTTACCATCTCCCCCATATTCGGGTGCCAAAACTTTCTTTCCTTGTACCTGGTCATAATAGCAATAAGGCCAACCAAAATCAGAGCCTTCGGTAACCCGCATGAATTCCTCTGAGGGTAGCATGGCACTTTCCCAGGGAGAATAGGTATCCGGAAATAATCTCAAAAGATCATCTCGCCCATGCATCACTATATATAGATTATCATCTACTGGGTTCCAATCCATGGCAACAACGCTGCGTATTCCGGAGGCGTATTTATATCCGTCTTTCTGAGTCTGGCCTAATTTGTTAGCATCAAATCGCCATACACCACCATGATCCTCTAGTTGAGGGCAGGGGTCAAGACCTGGAGCATTAGGCGTTCTCTTTGGATCTTGGCAGGCATTAGAAGGAGCGCCAAAAGGCACATATAGGTTTCCTTTGTTATCAAAGGCTATAGGCTTACCAATATGCTCGTGTTTGCCGTGCTCATGATCGTCGGTCACGACAACTTCCATCTCTCCCTCCGGGATCAAAGTGCCAGGTTTGAGTTTATAGCGATAGACTACCAGATCTGAGCTGTGGTAAAGATATCCATTATAAATACGCATGGCGGTGGCGTAGCTCCATTTTTTCTTTCCGCCGTAGGCCCCAAATTTTTGTACAATATCCGCATACCCATTTTCATCCTTATCTTTTAGCACCACTATGGAGCCCTCTTCCGTAGCGTTTCTGAGCTTTGCATACACCAGCCCGTCATCAGTAACCGCCATATGCCGAACAGTTTCTTCTATACTATCTAATACTACGACAGATTTGAAGTTTTGAGGAAGAAAAAGGCCTCCGTCTATCGGACCCTGTTTGCATTGAACCAGGATAGAGATAAAGGCAAGCAGAAAAAGAAACCTAAAGCGTTCCATGTAAGTGTCCCCCCAATAATAACCCAGTTAAGGTAAAATTCTTTTTGCTACCAAACAAGGGATATTATCAAAATGTGCTCGAGCACATAATAAAGGTGCTATTCAAAAATCAGCTTCCCAAAATACTCAGGCGTGTGAAAATTTGGCCGGTCGGTACCTACGGGGTTCCAACTTAAATAATGAGGAACTGTACTATCATCACCACACTTATAGAAGTTCGCTCTTGTCTCTAAGCCAGTGAGTTCCAAATTTGTTTCATGGATAAGAATGTCTGCCGGAATGACCATGGTCATTTCCCAGCTTTGCGCTTGGGTTTTTTCTTCAAAAGGAGTATTTCCCATTGTAGAAGACACCTTTATTTTGTCCTGGATTAATTTAGGGGAAATAAATGTTCTTTGCCTTATACTAGGTCCATAAGCCAGATGCACTGTACCTATGGCATTCACCTCAAAATTGTAATAATTGCCGTCTTCTTTAGGATCTATAAAAAATTCTAGGCAGCTGTCTTTATGCGTTGCGCTATTGGTTTTGGTTCTGGTAGCCAGCACATGATCTTCTGTTATATAAAATCTTAACCAAATCTGGTTGTTATAATGGCCTATTCGGAACGTTACTTTTGGTTGGTATGGAAAGGCTTCCCAATTTAAGGTACTGATCTGATGTAAAGAAGTCTGGGCTTCCAGAAGCTCGGGCACTTTTGAAATATCAATTGCTTCCGTATCGGCATCAATGGCCTTAACCACTAATACTTTAGTATCGTTCTGGGAAGTACAACCTATCCAAAAAATACAGAGCAATTTTAAGGCGATAATTTTTGTTTTCATATTTCGGCTTTTACGAGTATCGGTATTACTGCTCTCTTTTTGAAATTACTTTGAGATGTGGATTCTCTTGTGCAAGGCGTTCAACAAGGGTGTCTGAAACCAGGGTTTGCCAAAGATAAACAGTTTTAAGCGCCTTCATTTTTGGCACCACCTCAAGCACCTTCTCAGAAACACGAGTGTTATATAGGTTGAGTAGTTCCAGATTAGAAAGCGTTGTTAAATATTCTAATTCCATATCGGAAATAGTATTTCCACTTAAATCTAGTTTAACCAGATGCTTCAATTGACCTAGCTTCTGTAACTGGGTATCGGTAACTCCGGAATTGGAAAGATCTAACCATATAAGTTGCTCTTTGATTTTCAAAAGAAGATCAAGATCTCGTTCCTCTAAGTTTCTTTCACTTAGGCTAAAATTAGCATCAAGGAAATGATTATCTCTCATAAGGGTTCGAACCACAAAACCCTGATTCCTAAGCGAGTCGAGCGTTAGCTGATCTGGAGGCGTCACTTTTGTATTGATCAATTTATTCTTATCAAGTCCTAAGTAGCTTTCCACTTTTGCCAGGATCGATTTTCCCGGATCCATGGCCGTCACATAAGCAGAAGATGGAGCGCCTGAATTGATCCACCACTCTACCAACGCTACTTCCAGATCTGTTAAAGGCCGCTTACCTTCTGCCGGCATAAAATCTTCATGGCTCTCTGGCAGTGTTATTCTATTGTACAACTCACTCTCCTCAGCATTACCAGCTATCACCACTTCTCCTCTATCGCCTCCTTGCATCAAATTACTGTAAGAGCTAAGTACTAAATCGCCTTCTTTCTTATCTGAATTATGACAGCTAACACATCTGCTATCCATAACGGGCAAAACAATATCGAGGAAAATGTCTGCCGAATCTATAACGGATACTTTTTTTCGCTTCTCCTTTTTGGGTGGCAAACCAGCCAAACTTCTAATAGGGTTAGGAGCGTACTCTAACAAATACGAAGACCCATGAGTAAGATTCCCTCCCTGATGACCTGAAATAAAAAGTGTTATGGTGAGAAGGAGTACCAAAATATTGCTAGAAATGTGGAGTTTTTTTGTACTTTTTCTAGAACTGACGTAGCAACCTACTGCAAGTATCCCTACTGCAACCCCGCTCCATTTGTGCCTAAAAAGTACCTCATCATTATAATTCCCGGTTAGGGACAACACATATCCGAAAAGTACCGCCAATAAAGCACTGAGGGCTCCCAGGCCCCAGAGATATGTTACATAAGGTTTAGCAGCTTGAAACCTTGGATATCTCGTTGCAAAATGAGCTATAATAGCTAGGAGCAAAATACCGATTGGGAGATGTACCACCAGCGGGTGTAATCTTCCAAAAAAAAACAGCATGTCTGAGGGTTCGTCTACCCTGCTGCTTAGCCATATCAGTAGCTCCATTATTGTAAGCAGTCTAAATAATTTTCGTTCTTACTTGGGCTTTTATCCATTTCAATCTGCTTGATCAGGTCAAAATATCATGCACCACATTCCCATGTACATCCGTAAGCCTAATATCTCTTCCGCCAAAACGGAAAGTCAGTTTTTCATGATCTATTCCCAACAAATGCATTATGGTAGCATGCAAATCATGAATGCTAACTTCATTTTCTATCACCCTATACCCATATTCATCGGTCTTTCCATAAATAGTTCCTCCCTTTATTCCAGCCCCTGCCATCCACATGCTGCAGGCCGAAGGATTATGATCCCTGCCATTCAATCCCTGTGCAAAAGGCGTACGTCCAAATTCGCCCGTCCAGACCACAAGGGTTTCGTCTAAAAGACCTCGAGATTTAAGATCTTTAAGCAAGCCAGCTATAGGTTGATCTACGGCATGGGCGTTCTTCTCATGGCCTTCTTTTAAATTGCTGTGTTGGTCCCAGCGATCTACTCCAGCGCCTATATTAGGGCAGGTCAGTTCTATGAAACGTACACCTCGCTCGACCAGTCTTCTTGCTAAAAGACATTGAGCGGCATAACCCCTCGTGTGCGGATCGTCTGAATCCAGACCGTACAGCTTTTTGGTGGCTGCGGTTTCTGATGAAAACTCCGTTAGTTCGGGTATAGAGGACTGCATTTTATATGCCAATTCGTAATTTGTTATAGCCGATTCTACCGCATCCTCTTCTCCTAATCTCTGAATCAGACTCGCATCCATTTGTTTAATAAATTGCAATTTCTGCTCCTGAAGGTTCTCGAGGGTCTCTTTAGGTCTTATGTTGGCCA
>JBFOMC010000196.1:0-12778 GCA_040830565.1 Flavobacteriaceae bacterium | reverse complement strand
GCATTCGCAGCAATGCTGAAAATCAGGATTCCGACTAAAAACCCAATAAAGAATGCATCTATTAAGGGGGACGGCTTGTTTGTTCTAACTTCTTCCAAAAGTTCCTCGTCGCTTAGCTGAGACAGTTCTTGCTGATTCATGTGTGCTTATTCTGGTTATTGAGAAGTGGTTTTCGTCCTATGTTTCTTTTAATGGCATCCGGGCGCGGCGCTGCTACTCGCCACCACCTGTATCCAGCTGGTTGAATGATTCCATTTGCGCAAGGCCTTTGTCTCCTGTGTCTATAATCCATTCATCCAGCAGGAGGCGCAACTCTTTGAGCGTTTCTTGATGCTGCGCCGATGCTGCGAGGTTGGTTATTTCATGAGGATCGGCTTTGAGATCGTAGAGCTCTTCTACCGGCTTTGTCTTTGCAAGGAGCAGCTGTTGAGCATCAGTCAATGCGCCTTGGGCATGCAGCTGCTTGATGACTGCCAGCATGGGCCGGTTGTTCTGAACGTATTCACACTCGCGGTAGCCATTCTCAGGAGTGTAGTTTCTGATATACTTGAACCGCTTTGTTCTGACACAACGAATATGATCCATCACTTCGTCAATTAGGTCGCGAGCGGCAAAAATGTGATTTCGCTTTTTCGCCTTTGGTCCAAGGATTGGATGGCCGTCGAGATATTCCGGCAGGTTGACCCCGGCTATATCCAGGATGGTGGCAGATACATCTATCATGCTTACCATATCATGGTTAACGGTTGCAGGTTCGACGTTGTTTGGCCACCGGATGATCAGGGGTACGCGGATTCCAGCGTCATATAGCCAGCATTTCCCACGCAGATGACAGCGGCCATTATCACCGATGAAGATAACAACCGTATTATCGGCAATGCCTTCTTTGTCCAGTCTGGTAAGTATGGCGCCAACCTGCTCGTCTACTTTCTCTATGGCGTCGAGATATTCAGCCCAGTCCTGCCTGCAGACCGGGTGATCAGGGAAGTATGGAGGCAGTTCGACTTCGTCTAGCTCAACTGGGTGCGCCGACGCGTTCCGTACAGGACTCCATCCAGTCTTCGGTTGCCGGTGTGAAATTTGCAGGGTTATCTGGGCAAAGAAAGGCTGCCCCTCCTTGCGTTGACTCCAGTCGTTTCCCTCGAAAAGAGCTTTGGCTGCGAAGTTAAGGTCTGTCTTTTTGGAGTACCCACACCCTAAAGCTGTGTAATAACCGGCTTTCCGGAGTAGATGGGTGATGGGCTTCACCCCTTCCGGTAGAGTGATGCCTCTCCTTCGCTGGTCTTGAGTGTCTGTTCTGGTCTGGTACACGCCGGTCATCATTGCGTTGCGTGATGGCGTGCAGGATGGTGCCGTGCAGAATGCATTGGCATAACGCTTTCCCGACTTGGCAAGCATGTCCAGGTTGGGCGTCTTCACGGCAGGATGACCATAGCACGCCAGTTCCGTGCTGATGTCCTCAGCCATGATCCATATAATATTGGGTCGTACCACACTTTCAATCGAATCATCGGCAAAGGCGGCAGCCGGCACAAGGGCAGCCATGAATGCCCCTGCGATTCGCATAACCGCTGGTCTGTTCATTGGTTATCTCTCGTCCGATAGTTCAATTCAGGCTCATAAACAAAGAAAGTATATATTACATTCCAAATGGCCAGCGGTGCTAACAGAAAAAAGATGAGATGAGGAATATTTATTAGAACAAGAAACAAGCGACTTCTTCTATTCATGAACTTGTACAATAATAGTAGGCCTCCAAATATCCCGGAATAAGTTAACGCACAAAAGGTCGCTATATTTCCTTCTAAAAATTGGTATGAATAAGCGATCATCGCCATCCAAAACCCAATAGTAAAAGTTAATGAAAACGCGATATGGAATGCCCCGTACCTGAAACCTTTGTTTTTTGCCATCTGGGAGTAAATAATCCCAATAGCCAGTCCCAGGAAAAAAGAGCAGGTTATCAAACCTGCTCCTAAGTACATTAAAAAATCATTCATTGTCTAAGATCGTCAGACTTATCACCTACAGCGACTTGTTGCGCTTGCCACTTTCGAACCATTCGTAGCATCGATTCTTCTTCGGTGAGTTCAGACACTTCCGAAATATTGATCCATCTCAAATCGTGAGACTCCTCACTCACTATATATTCTTCACTTCCCAAATTCACCAATGCGAACCGTATATCATAATGATAGTGCTCAGCCTCATTTCCTCTTTCCGGTATCAAGTGTATATCTAAATCGAAAATTTCATTACTGATTGGTTCTACTTCCCTTAATCCTGATTCTTCTTCTACTTCACGCAATGCAACAGAAAGCACATCAGATTCTCCATCTGCATGGCCTCCCATCTGTAACCACCTGTCAAGTTTCCGATGATGAGTAAGAAGTACTTTCTTACCGGCTCTATCCACTACCCAGGCTGAACCAGTAACATGCCCCTCTTTCAGGGTTCTTTGAAAACAATCCTCATTCACTGACACGAAGTTACTGAATCGGTCCACTGTTACCGCTTCTTCTGGGTACTTTTCTTTGTACCGGCTAAGCATACTCAATACAGATTCTCTACTCATCTTATGTGCACAATGTTCAAGCTAAAGTGTCATCTCCAGCGACTTGTTGATCCAAATCAATTTTTGTTCTTGTGGAAATATCATTTTAATCTAAGGCCTAAGGAAATGAAATTTAATCTTTCCAGTTCGAGTAGTAGTTCGAGTCGCTTACAGCGGAGCTATATTCTTGTGTCTGGATAAAATTATACTTCAGAAAATTTCCCGTAAGCTCCGTGGTTAAGCCTCGGAGCTTTTTTGTTTTTTGAAAAGGAAGGTAAACGATTCAGGGTCATCGGCTCGTTTGCTAAACGATGCGCTCCTTACCCGGAGTGAGGTTCGAGTCCTCTGCCTTCCGCCATATTGTGGAGAGTGAACTCACTAGGAGTGGGACCTGTCTTGAAAACAGTGGGCCGTCTATGGCGGTGGGGTTCGAGTCCTCCGCTCTCCGCGCTATTGGAGGATAAACTGATTAGGCTTTCAGACCTGCTTGGAAAGCAGCGTGCTCTTTAATTAGAGTGAGGTTCAAGTCCTCTGTCCTCCGCCATTTGCTCCATATTAGTCCGGCTGGCGTTAACGTTGAGCGCTTACTTGTATACTAAGGAGTGAGCCCAATTCATTTCCTGGGCATTGCGGAAGCTAGAAAGTAATAACCGTGTGCTCAGGACTTTTGAGGTAAGATGTAAGTGGCCCTCCCATCCCCCTGACTGGTAGATTTAAACCGCGAAGTTCCTCAACAATTCCAAAGGATTGAGCACATGCAATACAGGCTTCAACGATCACTCCGTCCTCTTGCATTTTCGCTATCTTTTCTTGAAGGTCCTTATCACCAACTAAAATACGTTGGCTTGGTCCCCAGACAATCAGATGGACTTCTTTGAACCAACCATTGGTTTGCGCGGCATGAGTATACATAAGCGCAACTCGATGCGCTACATCCGGGTCACCACTGGTCCAAACAACAACAAGAGATGAAGGCTCTGGAACCAATGGAGAACTGGTTTCCGAAGCTGATACAGAGGGGTTGCAACTCATAAAAAATAGAAGTGCAACAAACAGGGTCTGATAGGAAACAGATTTATTCATGATGATATTCTCGTTCTGATATGACCTTAAGTCAAATTCCCTGATATCGCATATACTTTTGTATAACCTTATGCAGGTTATTCATCATCAAATAGATTCCTCAAATACTTTTGGGGATCCGATAAAAACCTTTTGTACAAATTTACATGCTCCAATTCCTCGTACTTTGAAACCGAGATAGATTCTTCATCAAAGGTAAATATCTGTGCGTTCGGGAAACTCATAATTATTGGAGAATGAGTCGCTATGATAAATTGTGCACCTTCGCTATCTGATAACATTTGGTTGATTAAGTATAGTAGCGACAGTTGCGACAAAGGTGAAAGAGCAGCTTCAGGCTCGTCTAAAAGATACAACCCACCTGAAGAAATCCTGGATTTGAATACTTGTAGGAATCCTTCTCCGTGAGATTGTGCATTCAAGTCCCCATAGCGGGATTCTAGAGCGCGCTTCTGTCCAAGCATGGATCCTCTCGCTACAGCGTCATCTTTAAAGCGCTCCGCTAGCTCATCTAATCCTGCAGAGAGTTCTTTATTCCTTCTCATGAAATTAAAAAAATCTTCAGAACGGAAAAAGAAACCTTTGGAAGTCCGCTTATTCCACGCTAGCTTAAGATTTGAAGCTAACGGCCTTATGGCATCGAGGGTTTCATCTCTTTCCAGGCTGGTTCCACCTACAACTGTGCGCTTCGTGGCTATAGCAATACTTTCAAGGAGCGTAGATTTTCCGGAAGCATTAGCACCCACAAAAAATGCGACCGGAGAAGTAATCGAAATTGCCTCCATTGAGGATATTGCCGGAATGTTGAACGGGAACTCTTTGCTCTCACAGTAGTTCTTCCGTATGTCCCTCAAATAGATCATTGAATTCAAATGTACTCCCAACGTTAACTCTGAAGTGCATCACCTTCAGCGCATTGTTGGGCAACATCAGTCTGAATAAGAAATCTATTTCGGCCTTTCTCGCCATAATCCACCTGCAACTGGGCATCCGTATACATTTTGGATATAGAGCTCCACAAATACGATGCGGACTCATTGCGAACATCGTAGGAAATTTCCCACAAGCCCCGGCGTGAATTCAAAATCTGTTGAGAAACTAATGAGCCCAAACCCATCCTTCTATACCTCCTGAGTATAAAAAATTCGGCAATTTGAAAATCCCAGTCTTCATCGCCAGGATTAGAGCGAACCATAACGAAACCCCCAAGATTTCCATCTACTCGAATCAGGTAAGCGTATCTCCCCTCCTCTTCAAAATATGTGCCAAACCAGCGATAGGAAAACTCTCCTTCCGGTCCAACTTCAAACTTATCGAACTCGGAATAATCATGCATGCATAGGTTTACTAAATTCCGTAGAATCTCTTTCTCTGATTTGGTAACCTCTTGTAAACAAAAGTTCATTTGGGAACGCTTTAAAGTTCAATCAGGTCACTGATTGTCAAATAACATACCTGAACAAGATATAGGAGCAAATGGCACTTCCCACCATGATTACTATTCTCATGGTAAGTTTGTTCATCCACTGCTTCTTCAACTCATTCTTTTCAGATCCAGAGGGAAATTTTGATATCTTGGATACTTCAGCAATTTGAGTAATTCCGATTACAAAAATTATGGCAGCAGGAAAAAAGATTATCCTGTAATAGGCGTTAAAGTAATAATAGTCCGAAAAGAATATTTGGGATTTAGCTAATCCTACCAAGATCCCTAATGCTAGACTTGTGTACCAGGTTGCTTTCATCACTGTCGCGCTTTAAAGCTGAGGTGAAACATGAGCGCAAGAGCTCGCGAAGTTCCGCGAGAGTGTACCCAAGAGGGGGCTTAGCGCCAAGCGTCACCTCCATCAGTTTCTTCACTCAAGTAATTCCATTTGATTAATAATTCACTAATTCCTTCTGTAACTGTGAGTGGAAAACTAGTACCTATTCTTGGATCCATTATATTACCACCAAAACCCAATTCATCTTCATCATTTTCCTTCATGCAGTTGCTAAGCCGTTCGGCATATTCGGTTGCACCTAAATACTCCAATCCCCAGATCGCCATTATTTTTGCAAATTCATCACTGTCGCTTTCTATGAATGACATCAGCATTTCTTTGGCACTCTTTGAGTCTAAGCGACTTATGGACCTGACCGCAGATACTTCTACGTGGAAATCATCTACTTCCAGGAATGGTTCTATCAAGGCAATTTCCTCTTCATTGCCTTCGTAGCGGAAAACCTCCAATGCTACGTGTTGCAGGAAAAATTGATCCAATACGTCTTGATCACCCATCGAATTACCTGGAGATGCTGGCTCCTTGTTAAGTTGGGCAATCATAAAATCCCTTACTGGCGGATCGCATGGTTCATCAAATTTGATCCGGTTATAAATAGCCTTCATGCTCTGTTCATAAATATCTTCAGGAACCAATGCTTGATGGTAACTATGTCTATATGTAGCATGAACCCCATCATCGGTTATTAGAGCAAATCCTGTTGTAGGTGTTGCTATTGAATACCTTCCCTTCTTGTTTCCACTTTTTAAGAAAAAGTAGTATTCAGTATCTTTTTGGAAGTGGAATATATCCTCCTTCAATGAAAGTGAAGTGAATTTCAATAATGAGAAATCGTTAATTCTAAATTTACTCTCAATTTCCCTTCCAGCTATGTTCTTAAGAACTGCAGCCTGAACCTCATTATCCTTGGATTTTGTTACCTTTGCCCTGACAAATGAATCGGAATCTAAAATTACTTCTTCCATCCAGGGTTCATCCCAGGAGGTTGCTTGGGCAAAACTAACAATTAGAAGTAACGATAACAGATAATATATATGTTTCATAAAACACAGCGGCGTGTTGTGACATACTAAACTTTTTAATTCCAAAAATCCTGCCAGGTCTTATCCCTGAATGACCAAGCATAGGGAGCAGATTCGAAGGATGAATAATGCCAGTCCTGTGTTTGGCTGGAGTATAACCAGAATCCTAAAGTCCCTTTATCATATTCATACTCTCTGTTTGGGGACGGTCTATCTACTATTGTCTCAAACAAGTAATCTGGAGTAACATATATCCAGTCTTTGGTGCTTAGCTTATAGATCCAAGGATATGAATTTGTATAAATCCATCCAAAGACCCAATGCTCAACCCATCCATCAAAGGCAGTATGATCGTACTGAATTCGCCAAGGCACTTCAATTGCGCTCTCATTTACTTGAATTGGAGGATCTGATTCGACTATGTAGCCCAATCTGGATTCGATTCTCGCTGCCATTCGGCTGCTCATGTAATGAACTGTCGTGGTTCCAGGAGAAAACCTATCTTGCAGCACTAAGAAAGACCAAGCTCCTGGGTAATCCGCAACTGATACATGTGTTAGCAACAATGGAAATGGAGTCGCCATCGAAAAGTTCTTCCTGATCACATAATCTGTGCGGCTCCAAAACTCATACTCCCAGAATGGACCTGTTGATTCAAAAATTACGTATATTACCTCATCTTCTTGGTAAATCATCTGCAACAGCAAGTCCGTCCTATCCGGATCATGATATATGACAGTGTTTAATACTTCTTCATTCGCTGTAAGAACATGAACAATGAGAATAATACACAAAAACAGCACTCTTTTTGCACTCATTCGAAACCCCCTCCTTTATCACAACATTAAATCTGAACTCTACCACGAGCGCAAGGCCTACTATGCACAGTACACTAAGGGCACTACCTTCAACGGCTTGCTGAGACCGACAATTACCATGGATTGGAAGGAATATAAATACTACCTTTCTCGCTGATTGGCTTATCCGACATCCATTCAAATTTGGATTTTTGATAATTACCCTTCTGAAGGTAATAAACATCATTCCTTATCTCTGCGAAACTATGATTCAAATAGTAGTTCACTAAGAATTTCGGACAACATAGCACTAATGGAAGGTTAGAATCCTTCTGATCTCTCCAATCCCTAAGCAATTCAAACATCCGACTAGGCAATCTTTGTCCCTGGAACTTTGGAATCACAACTACTCCACCAACTCCTATGCACTGAGTTTTTTCTCCATCTATTATTAGGGTGAATATATCAAAACCCATATGCCCTATCGCTTCCCCATCTGATGAGGCGCGAATGTGCAAATCTCCACCTTCCCAATCTGTTCCTATTCCTTCAGGAGAAAAGACATGCTCGCGCCAAGTAGTCAATACACGCCAATCCTCCCTGGATAGACCGTCTGTGATCTCTATTTTAATTTCGGACATGAAATTCGCTCAACGTTTAAGCTGTGATTCGCCGCGGGCGTGAGCCGGGCGAAGCTCGACTTGTCCTGCGAAGCTCGACCTGTCCTGCGAGGCTCGACCTGTCCTGCGAAGCTCGAAGAGCGTAGCAGGAAGAGCGTAGCAGGAAGAGCGTAGCAGGAAGAGCGGAGCCTGGTCAGCGAGGGCGTCACCTCCAGCGACTGGTTATGCCTTGATTTCAAATGATCTTAAATATCTCTCTGCATCCGAAGGCGATGTAAGCCTGACGAATTCGATGTGCGCGAATTTTTCGTCTTCCATGGCTAATTGGCACCTGTCCCTGATTATCCAGTAGTTTTGTACGGACCATAGAATAATCGAATCCTTGCTGAAAAAACTTTGTCTGAATGATTCTTTATTTCCTGTCCCGGGCCAAAGCTCCTCTTTGGTATAGGCTCTTTTTGTAGCCCTCTTTACCGATTGAATGAATGTTCGCAGAAATGAATAATCTAACCAAATTACGGTATCTACTCTTTCCCACTTAATATGTGTAGCTCTGGTATAATTTCCGTCTAGAACCCAGGAATCACCTCTAATTTCTTTACTAAGCTTTTCAAAAAATTCCTCATCATCAGGTTCTTGCCAGTTTGGCCCCCAAAATATGGCATCTATTTCAACAAATGGGATATTTAGAATATTAGCTAGCTTTCTGCCCAAGGTGGATTTTCCACTTCCACTGGAGCCAATCACATTAAATCGTAAGGATCGTCCTGAACTGCTGCCTTTTGCTCTTCGCATATCGTTATAGCTGAGTCGCGCCTCCTCCAGCGACTTGTTGGTCGCCGCTAAAGATTAGGGAAAATTACTAGAAAATAATAGACTACAAAAATTAGGAAAACCAGTAGCAAAGAGATACCTATAAAATTGGCTACTGGATGCCCCTTGGTTAAGTTTCTCATGAATTTCCTGTGCTCTTCTTTAATTCGAAGAGATTTTTCCTTAATCCAAATTTCATCTAACGTCTGGGCAACCAGGTTTTTTTCAGGGAAAAATACTCCTAGCCAAATCCGACCATGTATTGTTTCGATAATTTCATGTGAAGATAATGGCCTCTGGACTAAAATCGGATGTGAAATGCTATTTCGGCCCAGTTCAGAAAATCTTACTTCAAAATTTGGAGTCCGCGTTGGCAAAAGCCGCTCAATTAAGAAATTCTCAGCTACTATTGTCTGATCCAAGTAGTTAATCGTAAGTCTCTGCTTCTTATATCTGAATTCTACAATGTTTTTCATGATAGTCTGCCTAACGTTGAATCTGAGGTGTTACACGAGCGCTAACCGGGCTAAACTCGCAGAGCGAAGAAGGGTCAGCGACTTGTTGGAACTAATCTTCAATAATCCTAAAAATGGCATATACTTCACTTCCAACTGTTATCGTATTAGGTAGAAATATCGTTTTATGTGGCGGGGATGCCATATAACCACGCTCAGCAGTCAAATAACTGATTGGATTATGGTTCAAAATAGACCTATCTTTAGAAATCGCATAGACTTCTCCTAAGTTAGCATCAAAACCTTCAGCCAACTCTTTGGCTACTTCCTTCGCATTCTTCGATGCCTCTCTTAAAAGGCTTTTCCTTACACTCTCTATTTCAGCAATCGAGAAATCTGCGTCGATATTGACAACATTATCCATCTCAAGCAAATCCTGAACAAGGTTAGAGAAAACTCTGATATTCCGAATAGTAACTTTTATTTGTCGGGTTACCTCGTATCCTGTTATTTTTCCTGTACCATATTTCCCTCCCTCTCTCATTGGATTCTTGTCCAAATGGAATGCCTCAATATCATCATTATCAATTTCGTACTCATTCAATAACCGTACGACTGCAACACTTCTCTTTTCTGCTTTAGGAACTACTTCGTCAGAGTTCTTTCCAGTTACTTCGATCCAAAAATTTACTTCAGCTACATTTGGTTCGACTTCAATACTTGCGAATCCTCGTACGTTAATATGAGGAAAATCAGGAGCAGCTACTGTGATGCTATTGAATAGCGCTAAAACAGAACAACATAGAATTATTACTTTTGCTTTCATAAATTTCTAAAGTTGAAGTTGATGTGCGCCATGACCGCGGGAGCCTGGTCAGCAAGAGGCGTCACCTCCAGCGACTCGTTAGGCCATATAGTCCCAATCAACTTTTTCTGGTGCTTCAAACTCCACATCCTTGGCCTCTGGATTAATATTTTGGCATTTCCAGCATTCACTCAATGTAGAATAATTCTCCTCTCCGCATTTGGAGCAGGTCCACATTTCTGAGGCATCTAGTAAATCATTTATGACTTTGGAATTTACACTATCAATTTCCCCTACCCCGTCTTCTTCAGAAATCTTTCCTTTAAGCATCTTCTCAATGATTTGGGCCACCAGATACAAATCATCTGCTTCTTCCTGGGTCTGAGGACTGTAATCTACTCCACACTTCTCACAATATATTCTCCTTACGAACTCTTCGTCCTCAACTCCCGTAGGCTCAAATTTGAAGTGAAATTCTTTCTCCTCCAAACACATCGGACAAATTGCCCTGAAATATATGTTATCCATTAAGTACGCCTACCAGTTTAATTAGCTCACTATTACCTTATAAATTAATATTCCTTCTCAGATACGCTGCAAACTACAATTTTTTACCGAGAACTGATAAATTTTGGATTAAGTAATAGTTTATCTAATTTATTCCGAAACCTCTAGTCTCTGCACCATTTCATAGCCTCCTCATCCGAAGAAAACATGCAAATTTCCCATGGTGATCCCGAGTCCTCGCATCGAGCTTTGAAATGCTCAAATAACATCTTGAATCTAGGACCTTCACCCACTGCAGCGACTTTGTGAATTTTCAATGTATGCGTGGCACCAATATGGTGTGCCACCAACATGTCTACATCTGCTTCAGTAATTTCAGATATGTCACATCCTCTGTAATCCCATATTACATAGGATTGATCATCAAAATTTTCACTCCCATGAAATGCAGCTTGGCCTTTGAGTGCGTCTTCAATACTTAACTTGCCGAGGTACTGAATATAGAGTCCTCGCTTTCTCTTGGTTACTTTGTACTTGTTGCTCATCTTGACGCCTGACGTTAAAACTGAGGTGCGCCGTGAGGGTGAGGGCTCCGTAGCCCGGCTTGTCCGGCGAAGCTCGACTTGTCCTGCGAAGCTCGAAGAGCATAGCAGGAAGAGCATAGCAGGAAGAGCGTAGCCTGGTCAGCTCGTGGCGTCACCTCCAGCGACTGGTTCACATCAATTTTCTACATTCGGTAAAGGTGTATCCTTCATATTCGTCTCCACTTGGATCGCGTTTGATAGATTTCATTTTTATGCAGTTATCGTCCAACCACTCTAGTTCATATACAAAAGGTGTGGATCCATGGGAGCTGAACTGCTCGCAGAATCTTCCATTCTCTATCCACCAAGTTCCCCTTTCTGACTCAATCCAAGACAAAAAGTCTCCTTCAAAAAACTTGAATGTAATCTGATACCTTCCATCGGGAAACCTAACTTGAACCCATTCCTTTTTATTTCCGTCTTTCCGAATGGTTTCTCCTTCCCATGTCCCGACAAGTTTCCCGTGCAATTCCGAATCTGAACTCTGTTTTTTCTCAATGGTTGTGCACCCTGTGAAAAAGGTTATGATAGCAAGTGTTAGATAGATAATCGGTTTCATATTCTATTCTATGAACGTTAAAGCTGAGGTGCGCCACCTCTAGCGACTTGTTGAACCATTATTTTGATATTCGGTAAACAAGCTTAACCCGCATAACAATTGATTCCTTGCCTGGAGCCATGCTTCCTTCTGTGATGTCTGTGTTAACCGTGAATGGGGATAGTTCAAATACCTCAGAGCCTCCCATCGACCGGTTCATAGCGAACCCACTGCTTTGGTCGAATCCTCCGTAGAATTCCTCAAGCATAAGTGGTTCTCTTAAATTCACTCCGAGAATATTTGCCATTTCTTCAGCTTTTTCCTTTGCAGCCTCTATCGCTTGTTTCCTTGTTGCCTTTTGGATTTCTATTCTATCTGAAACATCAAAAAATACATTATTTACAGTTAAGTTTTTAAACTTGGATAATGCGGTCCAATGTTTCACATAATCCTCTAATTTTTCGGATAAGAAACTTATGCTTGTTAAAGCATAGTAGCCTTCCATTAACCTGCTATTGTTCCGGTAAACCCAATTTTCAGTTATCCGCATGTTTGCAGTTTTGATACTGCCTTCGACGACCTCTTCTCCTTCAATGTATTTTAGTACCTCTGCTACCTGTTCGAGGTGAAGCGGGGCTAGCTTCTCTACTAATCCTCCAGGCGTCTTGATTGTAAGACTCCAAATCAATTGATCCGGAGTAGCTTTTGTCTCAGCTGTCCCAAAAACGCTGATATGAGGTTCCTCGAACTCGCCAAAGACCAACGTTGGCAACAATGCTAGGATTAGTATATTTATTTTCTTCATAAAACTTTTTGTCAGTTCAACATTAGAGCTGAAGTTCGTCACGAGGGCGTGCCGGTCAAAGCTCGACTTGTCCTGCGAAGCTCGACTTGTCCTGCGAAGCTCGACGTGTCCTGCGAAGCTCGAAGAGCGTAGCAGGAAGAGCGTAGCAGGAGGAGCGTAGCCTGGTCACTTCGTGGCGTCACCTCCAGCAACTTGTTAGATCTTAGTTGCCTGCAAAATCCCCCATTGCAACTTTTCTGATTCATGTAAATTTGTGATTCTAAAGCCCAATTCCTTCATAACTGTCATCACATCAATTATAGAAGCCTTTGGTTTAGCCCATAGATGGTACTCCATAACAATATTTTGAATCTTCCGACATCCTTCGGTATCTTCAAATAGTTCCCATTCTTCTCCCTCACAATCTAGTTT
>JBFOMC010000195.1:0-6308 GCA_040830565.1 Flavobacteriaceae bacterium | reverse complement strand
TTGCAGCTTCAATTTTTTTGATCAAAACATCGGAAGTATTGATCACCAATACCAGTGGAACATTGGTTTTAAGAAGCCCTTGCAGTTCTTCCAGGCTAGATAAAGGTTTGGAGGCTACAATATTCAGGCTGCCCTTTTTCTTTTTTAATAACAAGAATTCATAGGCTACGGAACCTTGCAATTCGTAGATCTCTAGTCCGGCAAAGTTAGTTCCCTGTTTAAAGTATGTCTGTAAGCTGCTTAGCATTAGTAAATCACCGTGGGTTTAATGAGGATGGTTAATTTCTGCTTAGTGTCTTCCCGTTTTCTTTTACTAAAGAGCCACTTAATCACAGGAACTCTAGCCAGTAGAGGTACCCCATTACCGCTATCGTTTTTTATCTTTTCTTCCAGCCCTCCAAGTACCGCTAGATCCTGATTCTGCATCCTGATGATAGAACTGAACTCCCTGGAAGTAATTCCCGGAGGAGCGTCGTCTTCTATCCGCTCCCCACTAAAATCAGACTGTATTACGTTGATGTCTAAAGTTACCTGCCCGTTTCCTGAAACCAGAGGTTTTATGCTCACCGCTAACTCAGCATCTATAGGCGCATAGTTTCGTATTTCCGAAGTAGTAGGAATTTGTGAGCCGAAAAAATTCTGGTTAGTGATGACATAATAGGTAGTCTCCCCTATAGATAAATTAGCACGGTGCCCGTTAAGGGTAGAGAGTTTTGGGGTGGAACGTATTTTTAGATTTCCATTAGACTCCATAGCCTTGATGGTAGCGAAAAACTCGGGAACCACCTGGCCGATATTAAAGGAACCGAAGCCATCAAAACCGCCGATAATTTTGTTTACCGTATTGGCACCCAAGGTCAGATCGGTTTCGGGGAATAGTTTTCCTTGCGTACTTACCGGCTTATCACCTATGCCCCAACTAATCCCTGTTTCTACCGTGGCCGATTTTTTCACCTCAATCAGCATAACTTCAATAAGGACTACAGGGACGGGTTTGTCTATTTCTTTGATGAATTTTTTAAACCGATTGATGTTGGCTGATGGGCCACTGACTAAAAAGCTATTCAACTCAAAATCGACCCGAATATCCAGGTCGGTTTTTATCTCATCCGGCAGGATATTTACCAGGGCTTCGGCCCCGTCGTGGTAGGCATCAAAATCTGAAGCCCGGGTATTGATGCTCCTTCTGTTATTGAGATTTTGATTGTTTTGTAAGCCGCTTTGCCCATTGCCGTAGTAGTTTACGTTGCCAATATCTGTTCTCCCGGCAGATCTATACCCTCCGGAAAAGGAGGCAGGGTCACTTAGCAATTCTACGGAACGGTACATCATCTGCACCACCTCTACCATTCTAACACTCAGCTGATCTTCTGTGCCGAAGAAATAGATGTTGTTCTCTTTCTTAAACGTAAAATGAACCGGACTTATGGCGGGAGGTTGATTAGTTGCTGACCTGTTTTGTCTGTTGTTTTTTGGTTCTTCTTTTTTGGGAGCTGTAAAACCCTGTTTTTGACTTTCAAAGATGTGCGTTAGCAGATCATCATAATAAATATTTTTCGCATTGAAAGTTACATTACCTGCCTCTTCCAGGGGAGTCGCTGTATATACATCTAGCTTTAAATCGAAACTGAGCTCTTCTACAATGGCGGCTATGGGGACATCCTTAAAATCTACATCGAGGATCTTATTGATGGTATCCAGGACTTGATAGTGAAAACCATTTCGACTAAGACCATTTCTATTTCTTCCTCCTGTGGTATCTTCTTCCATAGCACTGAAGAGATAGAAACCATCTCGGGACTTGGAGAACATGAGACCGTTCATGGCGGCTAGTTTTTCCATAGCCTGGTCTATAGGTACTTTAGTAAGATACATGTTTAATAATTGCCCTTCCATACGGTTAGAAAAGAGGAGGTTTTCGCCAGAGACCTCCATAATTTTTCTAAAAACCTTGGACAAGGGGTCATTCTGAAGGTCCATAGAGATCAGACCAGTGGCGGGGTCAAAGCTCAGCTGAATTTCTTTCTCTTTTATCTCAGGTACAGGAGGGTTGTATTTTTTTATAGAAAGTATGCTCCCGGTAAACTCTATATCCAGATCGTATTCCTTGCAAAGAAATACCAGCATGTCAGCTACGGTGACATCCGAAAAGTTATTTACAATACTGGTGTTGCCAACATCAGGGGAAACACTGAGGTTGAGTTTATGTACTCTAGAAACGGCGATGAGAAAATTAGATAATGTAACGTTGGTGATGTTAATTTCCAATTTCAAATTTTCATTGAGTTCTGTGTTATCGGCTGCCAGGAGTTCCAGATTGTTCCTAATGTTCTGGATACGATTAGTTTCCTGGGCGAATACAGTCACGCAGATAAGAAGAAAAAGAATTGTTAAGCCTTTTTTCATATTTAATCTGTTAGTAAGGTATATACCTCCTCTACAGAGGTGCTACCGTTTATAAGCAATTTGATAGCATTGCTTCTAAGGGTATCTATTTTATTTTCAATTAAATAATTGTCAATTTCCAGTGCGTTGCCCTTAATGGCCTTCACCAGCGCTTTATTTATGTTGATTATTTCATAAATCGCTATCCTTCCGTCATAACCTGTATGGTGGCAGGCGTTGCAACCTACGGGCCGATGGTGGGATCGAAGACTCTGAGGGATCTTGAAGTTTGACGGGTATAATGAAGCATCTACTTCTTCAATTTTTTTACAGTGCTTGCAAAGTCGCCTTACAAGCCTTTGGGCAACACTCATATTTAAAGTACTGGCAATTAAGAAGGACGGCACGCCCATATCAATTAATCTTGAAATCGTCGCCCAGGCAGAATTGGTGTGGATGGTAGAGAGTACCAGATGGCCTGTAAGGGCTGCACGGATAGCCATATTGGCGGTCTTTACATCCCTGATCTCTCCAACCATGATGATATCAGGATCTTGTCGTAAAAAAGTACGAAGGGTACTGGCAAAGTCGAGCCCGATATTTTCCTTTAGTTGCACCTGGTTTATACCCTCTAGGGTGTATTCAATCGGATCTTCTACGGTGAGGATATTGGTTTTTCCGTCATTAAGATGCTTTAAGGTGGCATATAGGGTAGTAGTCTTTCCTGAACCAGTGGGCCCGGATATAAGGACAATTCCATTGGGGTTTTTAATGCCCTCTTTGTATTGTTCCAATTCGGTCTGATTAAAACCAAGGCCCTCCAGGGTTATATTGTCTGCGTCCTTACTTAGGATACGCAAAACCAGTTTTTCACCATGGAGCGTTGGGAGGGAAGATACCCTGATATCAAATTCAGATCCATTTGTTTTAACGGTTATTCGACCATCTTGTGGCAGGCGTTTTTCTGCTATATCCAGATCTGCTTTTATTTTGATCTTGTTGGTGATTACCGGATATTCTGAGGGGGGAATACTGAATTGTTCAATTAGTTTTCCATCCAGTCTAAAACGAACCTTGCACTTTGTTTCAAAAGGTTCGAAATGAATATCACTACTTCCGATGTTTCGGGCGTTCAATAAGATCCTTTCGAGAAAATCTGAAGTGTAATGGAGTTTTTCATCGGTGTTTGACTTGCTTAATCTGTAATTGGTGGTTAATAATTTCTGCAGTTCCTCCGCGGTGCATTTTTCCAATTTGACCGGAGTGTCGAGCACGATCTTCAGCTCGGTTAAAAGATTTTCCAGGGCCTCAGTATCGGTTTTAAAAATGACATCCTCCCCCTTTTCGCCAACCGGTACAATGCGGTAGTGAAAAGCCTGTTCGGCAGTGATCTTTTGTTGGAGAAGGGTGGATATTTGATAGCTCTCGTTCATAGTTAAATAATAAAAAGAGGAGGGGTGAAGGTAAAGAAGCTGGCGGTTATCACCGCTATTAGAAATATCCCCATGAGTCCGGCAAGGGGCACCGTTCCTTGTTTTTTCAACTTTTTTGAAAGCACAAAAAAGAGTAGTGAAAATAGCATAGCCGCTGTAAAGATTACCACAAAAGTAAAGGGGGGAAATCCTATCCCCAGAGCATAGAAAAACAAGATGTCTCCAAGCCCTAAACTTGTATTTAGAAACTGCTTTTTAGTGACATATTTGGTATAAAGAAAGAGTATTAGAATTATGGCACTGATCATAAGTGTATTGGTCAGCCCAAATAAAAAAAATGATTCCACCGAGCTATTCAGCAGATGTAGCAAACCCATGCAAATACCAAGTACGGGAAAGACGATCCAGATGACAGCTCTTTCCTTAAAATCTTCATATGCAATGACCAAACAGTAGAGGATGATCAGAAGTTTGAGGGCTATCATTAGTCTTTTACAATTTGTTTGGGATTGCCTTGCTCATCAATTTCCCAAACGTTTAAAATGCCATCTCCATCAAAATCTGTTACCGCTTCCGCTCGGGCTTTGAACTGCGCATCACTGGCGCTAAGAATTTCATATCGATAATTCGCTGTGCCATTTTCTTTCACGGTTTTTGGAGCTTCAAAATCGAGTTGACTTAACTCATTTGTGAACTTACTATGCATATAACGATGTGTAGTTTGGGCATTGTAAATTGCTTTGAGTTGGGTCTGAGCTTCTATGCTTTTTGCCTTGGAGATTAGTGGCATTAAATTGGGTAGTGCCAGGAGTAGTAATATGCCAATAATGGCCAATACAATAAGGGTTTCCTGAAGATTAAGGGCAGGAATTTTTTTCTTCAATAGCGCCTTCATAGTAGGTTAATATTTTGAGATTAGGATACTCTTATAACTTCTAATCAGGGGTATTATTATGCACTACATTATTTATTTTATTACATTTTTTGAAAAGTTTGTAGTTCATCGAAAAAAGGAAAAATAATTTTATTTTATCAAAAAATATTTTCTACTTAGCAAAGTATTTCTGAAAATAAAGTAAGAAAATACATTTTAAAAAGAAGTCCCAAACTTACTTTTACTTTTTAAACACTATGCCATTAACTCAGCCTACACTCACTTATTTTTTTCTAGGATTCTATCCCAAATTTAATTTCAAAATCAATACAGATATTATGAAGAATGTTATCCCGGCAATGCTATTGCTATGCTGTAATTTTGCTATTTATGCCAATTCTGATCCGGCTACTTCTGCTGAAGTTGAAGATAATGAAAATGTGGTTTTCGCCTTTGGCTCGTATGAACTTTATGATGCCGAAGACGATTCTTTGATCTCCACCTTTTCGGGTGATTCGGACATTACCTTTTACCTTGATCAACTGGGAAGTCAACAGCTCCTCACCCTTCGGGCAATTGAACCTGCTTCACCAACCACTCAAAGTGTTAAGTTTGCTACTGTCGGTAATTCAGAGGCCGATTGGATTGAGAATAACGCCCCATGGGCCTACAAGGGTGACGCTAGCGGAGATTATACGGGGTGGCAGTTTACTGCCGGCACCTCGGTTCAGTTCACGGTAACCTATCATGATGCGAATAATGCAGGAGGAACTCTTTTAGGAACGGATACATTTACCATAAATTTTGAACAGACCACCCCGCCGCCACCTAGTTTTTCGCTTAGAATAAATGCGGGTGGCCCGGCCTTAACTCATAACGGAGAGTCCTTCACTGCAGACCAGTATGCGGTAGGCGGAAGCTCCTATAGCAATACTAGTGCTCAGGTATCTGCACTTTATCAGACGGAGCACAGTGGTTCTGCCCGCACCTTTGATTATGCCATTCCCTTAACTAATGGAGATTATGATGTTAAACTCCATTTTGCCGAGATCTATTGGGGCGCCACCGGAGGAGGTCCTTTAGGTTCTGCGCAGCGGGTTTTTGATGTATCTATTGAAGGTAATCTGGTATTGGATGACTATGATATTATTGCGGATGTTAATACAGAAACACCGGTAATAAAAACCTTTTCGGTAACCGTCACAGACGGAACGCTCAATTTAAATTTTGACGGTACCAATGCCGCGGGTGGAACAGACCAGGCCAAGGTATCTGCCATTGAAGTGGTTTCTGCCAGCTCCGGGTCGGGAGGTACTAGTCCCTGGGTGGAGAATGGGACAGATATTTATTATGATGGCGGCAATGTGGGTATTGGAACCAGCAGCCCGGATGAAAAGTTAGCGGTTAACGGAATAATTCATGCCAAAGAGGTTAGAGTAGATCTCGCTGGATGGCCAGATTATGTTTTTGAAAACGATTACGAACTACCCAGCCTGGAAGAGGTGGCCGAACATATAAAACAAAAGGGACATCTGATCAACATTCCGTCGGCCAGGCAAGTAGAAGCCAATGGAGCTTACCTAGGCGAGATGAATAAGTTGTTATTGGAGAAGGTA
>JBFOMC010000194.1:0-6258 GCA_040830565.1 Flavobacteriaceae bacterium | reverse complement strand
GAGTTAGCTCTAGACGGTGCTGTAATAGCAATTACGGCACCAGGAAGTTTTAATTCTTTGGTTCCTGACTTAAGCGGAGTGCCTTATGGAGCGACTTATATTTTCAGGAATTCCGGAGGCGGGTGGACCCAAGAGGCAAAGTTACTTGCGGAGGCTGCACAGCAAGAAGATGGCTTTGCCGGGGGAGGTATTGCGTTACATCAGGACTATCTGATTGTAGGTGCCCCATCTACCGAGGTGGCTACCAAGTATAACGGCGTAGCATACTTGTTTGAACGGCCCGGTTGGCAGGAATCCCATAGGGTAGTAGCACCTGATCCTTTGAATGAAGATCACTTTGGGGCGAGCATTGCTGCTACTGAAGATATGCTATTTATAGGAGCGAACCGAAGATGTAATGAAACTGGTTGTTGGGCAGGTGCCCTATATTTTGTGAACTAATTACTTGATACATATAATTTCCAATACCCATATGGCGTTTTAATACTATCATTTAAAAGAAACCTAACCGGATATCGAAAAAAACCAACCATTTACATAATCTTAGCTAGGGTAATTAAACCATTTGTTGTTTAATTGATCAAAGGCTTAAAACATGTCCCAATGAAAAATCTATTTAAAGAAAAAATCGTAAAAGTATTTGTCCTATTTGTTTTTATAATAGGAAATACAACAGCTCAGGATATTACCACGGTAGATGCCGCGAGCGAAGAAATTAGTGATAATCTGGACCTTGAGGCGGTAGCATCCCTATTCGGTGATGCTAAAGACTTAGAAGAGTTCGAGTATAATTTGAATGATCCCGAAGCTCAAATCTCCAATTTGGATCTCAATGAAGATGGTAATGTAGACTATATAAGAGTTGTAGAGACCGCCGAAAACAATACGCATCTTATAGCCCTTCAGGCCGTTTTAGCCGAAGACATCTATCAGGATGTTGCCACCATAGAGGTTGAGAAAGACGAAGAAGGTAAAACCAGAGTTCAGGTGGTCGGTGACGTTTATCTTTACGGATCAGGATATATCATAGAACCAGTTTATGTGTACCGCCCGGTAATTTTTTCCTTGTTCTGGAGGCCTTTCTACAGACCCTACAGATCAGTATTCTACTGGGGATATTACCCAAGACATTTTCGCTTCTGGAGACCTTTCCGTACATCCTATTATAGAAAGCATGTGCACGTACATATCAATGTTAAGCACACCTTTCATCGGACTCACGTAAGGCACAGTGTAACTGCGGTTAGTTTACATGCTAAGACCAGGAGAAACGACTTTGCCGTGAAATATCCTCATAAATCTCATACCGCTAGAGTAGCTGGTGTAAACAAGGCAAACGGCACCAAAAAGAGAGTTGCCGGGGTAAACCAGGCAGACGGAGACAAATATCGCGCCGCTGGTGTAAACAAAGCAAACGGCACGAAGAAGAGAGCTGCCGGAGTAAACAAAGCCGACGGTACTAAAAAGCGAGTTGCCGGAGTCAATCAGGCTGATGGAGATAAATATCGCGCGGCTGGAGTGAACAAGCCGGATGGTACAAAAAAACGGGTTGCCGGAGTAAATAAGGCAGACGGTACCAAGAAGAGAGCAGCCACAGTAAAGAACCCTGATGGTAGCAGGAAAACAGTGGCCGTAAAAAAGAATCCTGACGGTTCTAAAAGAGCGGTAGCCGTAAATAAGAAATCTGATGGTTCCAGAACCGTAAAGAAAGCCGGTAAAAAAGCTTCAGGATCCAAAGCAAAAAGCAAAAGCAAAAGCAAAAGCGGAAAAAAGAAAGTTGCCAAGAAGAGAAAGAAGAAATAATTAGAATATGTCTACTAAAAGCCTCAAGTTATTTGAGGCTTTTTTTGTTACAGGTTTTTCACAACTTTTAAGAGCGGAGAAACAAGAAAATATAGTATTTTCATGCCGCCTAAAACCTGTATAATGAATCTGATAAAAACAGTAGTATTTACCACAATCTTAGTGCTCCATTTTGGTAATATGAATGCCCAGGAAATGGGATTTGAAGAATATAATCCCACCTCAACCCTGGTAGTACCGGTTAATGAAGTCAAAACCGCAAAATATCCATTTGTAGACATACATAGTCACCAGTTTAGAATGGCCGAGAAGAACCTTTCACTCCTTGTTGCCAATATGGATCAATTGAATATGGCGGTAATGGTAAACCTCAGCGGTGGTTCTGGCGAAGGTTTAAAAGGAGCTGTGGAAAATGTAAAGAACAATTACCCTAATCGTTTCGTGGTCTTTGCCAATGTCAATTTTGAAGGTGTTGGAAGCCCGGGTTGGGGAGAAAATGCTGCCTCCCAGCTCGAGAAAGATGTTAAGAACGGAGCGCAGGGGTTAAAAATATATAAGAGCCTTGGACTTAGATATAAAGATACTGATGGCAAGCGGCTTGCCATTGACGATCCGAGATTGGATCCGGTTTGGGCTAAATGTGGGGAACTCGGGATACCGGTGCTCATTCATGCAGCCGATCCCAAATCTTTTTGGGATCCTATGAATAGTGATAACGAACGATGGTTAGAGCTGAAAACAAGACCCCGGAGAAAACGCTCTGATACAGATCCTGCGCCCTGGCAACAGATCATTGATGAGCAGCATAATATGTTTAGGAAACATCCCAAGACAAAATTTATTAACGCTCATATGGGGTGGTATGCCAATAACCTCGGAAAATTAGGGACTTTAATGGACGAAATGCCCAATATGTACGTGGGTATTGGTGCCGTAATAGCCGAGTTAGGGCGGCAACCCAAAAATGCACATAAATTTTTTCTCAAGTATCAGGATCGCATTTTGTTCGGTAAGGACAGCTGGAAGCCTGAAGAATTTCCGACCTACTTCAGGGTATTGGAAACTGATGATGAATACTTTCCCTATTACAAAAAATATCATGCCTTTTGGGCGATGTACGGATTAAATCTCCCAGATACCGTTCTCAAAAAGGTGTATTACAAAAATGCCATGAAGTTATTGCCCGGATTGGATCCAAAACTCTTTCCGGAAGATTAGGGCTAAACCCATCTTGATAAGGCAATCCCCTCAGGATTCTTGATATCCCTTATTGATAGTACGCCTCAAAGCAATATACCGGCTCCTGATATCTTGTTTGCAGGCGCTTTAAAATATTTTCTAGTTTTTGTGATTTTTTCTACACTTTAGTCACTAATTAGGAAAATGGAACCCTTCCCATATGGGTAAAGAAGAAGAATTTGCGCAAATAATAAAGGATAATGAGGGGGTGATCTTTAAGATCACTACAATCTACACCAATAACGGGCAGGATCAGAAAGATCTCTACCAGGATATCGTGTATCAGTTGTGGAAATCTTATGATTCGTTTCGGAATGAGTCCAAAATAAGTACCTGGATGTACCGTGTAGCTCTAAATACGGCTATCAGGCAATTACAAAAGCGAAAGCGAAGGCCAGACGACGTCTCTATAGACAAAGTGGTAGCAAGGCAAACCGAGAATTATGATACGGAATTTGAAGAACGGTTAAAGGTACTTTACAGTCATATTAGCAAATTAAATGTGTTGGAAAAAGGTCTTATTCTGCTTCTCCTAGAAGGAAAAAAGTACGAAGAGATAGCAGATATTACGGGTCTTAGCCCCAACAATGTTGGCACCCGGATATCCAGGATTAAAGCAAAATTGAAATCACAAATTGTAAAAAGTAAATAAATGGACTTGGAGGAAATTAAAGCAGTATGGTCCGAAATGAGTGATCAGCTCGAGCAACAAAAAAAGTTAACAAACGAAATAATATTGAAAATGACACAGGAAAGATATTCAAACAAATTTCAGAAAGTAACGATCTTCGAGAGCTTAGGGGCAATAGTATGCTTTATAGCGGCCCTCTTTCTTATTATTAATTTTGATAAACTGGATACCTGGTATTTGGCTGTCTGTGGCGGTATTACCTTGGTATTTATGCTAGTGTTACCAGTTTTAGTACTGAGATCTCTCAGTCAGATAAAAAACTTAAATATCACCCAAAGCAGTTACAAGGACACCGTAGTAAAATATGAAAAAGTAAAAAGAAACTTATTGATGCAGCAACAATTTGGCATCTATGGTAGCTTCGTCATTTTTTTTACTTCCCTGGCTATTTTTTCCAAGATCTTTTCAGGAGAAGATATTTTTGTACAACAGCAAGATACAGGAGTATACATATTTACCGTCGCCATGGGCATTTTACTGTTTTTCTTTGCAAGATGGGGGTATAAGTGCTACAAAAGTATTACCTCTTCTGCAGAAAGTATCCTCAGGGAATTGGAGTAATATAAAGTCTCCAAGTTGTAATCATTAGCCTCTGAACATTCAGGGGCTTTCTTGTTACGGTACTAACTTTCGCGCAAATATCGGGGCAGCAAATGAAAGAGAACCCCTCAAATACTATATATTTAATCACTTTTAGCAGAGAATAGTTTGTAGAAAGTTGAGGGTAATATGAACAAACAAAGACTTCTTTTGGTGGCCATACTGAGCGGCATTTCGTTTACGGTCTTCTCCCAAAAGAAAAATGATAGATTTCGCCTGCACATTAGGAAAACAACTAAACCGGTTGTTATTGATGGGGTTGGAGACGATGAGGTCTGGAAGGAAACAGAGGTGGCCAAGGACTTTTTCATGGTATTACCCATGGATACGGATAAGGCTAAGGAACCCTCCGAAATAAGAATGACCTATGATGAGAAGAACATCTATCTTTTAGCAACTTTTTACAATGCCTCAAAAGGACCAAATATCGTAGAATCACTAAGACGTGATTTTTCCTTTGGGAAGAACGATAACTTCTTACTCTTTCTAGATCCCTTTAACAATCAAACCACTGGCTTCACTTTTGGTTCCAACGCCGCAGGAGCACAGTGGGACGGCACCATGTTTGCCGGAAGTAATGTAGACCTTAACTGGGACAGCAAATGGATATCAAAGGTGAAACAAGAGGAAGACAAATGGGTTTTTGAAATGGCCTTGCCCTTTAAATCTATCCGCTACAAAGATGGGGTAACAGAATGGGGCATTAACTTTAGTCGTCTAGATCTGAGAACCAGTGAAAAATCGAGTTGGACCCCTATTGGACGACAATTTCCAACCTCCTCTCTGGCCCTTGCCGGAGTCCTTGTCTGGGATGAACCTCCGCCATCCCCAAAGCTGAACTTTTCTTTGATTCCCTATACTTTGGGTACCCTTGCGGAGGATGTGGAAGAAGTCAGTAATAATGAAATCAAAGTGGGAGGGGATATAAAATTCAGTCTAAGTTCTTCTTTGAATCTGGATCTCACCGTAAATCCGGATTTCTCCCAGGTAGAAGTAGACAGACAGGTGACCAATTTAGATCGGTTTGAACTGTTCTTTCCTGAAAGAAGACAGTTTTTTCTTGAAAACGGAGATTTGTTTGCAAGTTTCGGTTATGAGGATATAAGACCCTTCTTTTCAAGACGGATAGGTCTTGGGGTTCCCATCCGGGCGGGAGCACGGGTAAGCGGAAATTTAACTGAAAATTGGCGCCTAGGACTTATGAATATGCATACTGCCGCTGTTGAAGAAACGGGCAGACCCAGTCAGAACTTCGGAGTCCTTTCTTTACAACGCAAAGTGTTTAGTAGGTCGAGCATAGGCCTTATGTTCGTTAACAAACAATCTATCAACTATGCTAACCAGGCTGATTCTTTAAGAACGCTTTTCCCTGAGTTTAATCGGAACCTGGGAATAGAATACAACCTGGCATCTTCCAATAATTTGTGGTCAGGTAAGGCCTTTTTGTTAAAATCCTTTGCGCCGGATAAGGGTGGTAACGGTATTACTCAGGCCGCCAATCTTGAATACAGAAGTAGAAAATGGAGTTGGGGGCTTCAGGAAGAATCGGTAGGAGAGGAGTATACGGCAGAAGTGGGCTTTGTGCCAAGAAGGGGATATATTAATCTTAGCGGTTTTGCCGGGTATCTGTTTTTTCCAAAAGATGAAAGCAAGATTGTGAGTCACGGTCCGGAGTTGAGTACCAGTTATTTTTTTAATCTGGATTTTCAAAGTACGGATCATCAAAATTCCCTTGAGTATGAGTTAAACTTTAGAAATAGATCCGAACTGGAACTGGAAGTTATTAATGAATATGTAAAACTTCTTTCACCATTTGATCCCACCCGAACCGGGAAGGACTCCCTGGCTACAGGAACAGAACATCGTTGGAATTCTCTTAGACTAGAATACAGCTCAAAACCACAAAGTTTATTCACTTACAGCCT
>JBFOMC010000193.1:0-2316 GCA_040830565.1 Flavobacteriaceae bacterium | reverse complement strand
CCGGAAAGCGCCTGTATAATCAGCCGTTTGCTAAATATCCTGAACTTTTGACGGTTCCCAACAAGGAAATTATAGGTTAATATATGACGATTTTACTTTTTGGAATTACTAAGGACATTGTGGGTAGTCCCTCTTTGTCCTTACCGCTTTCCAGCGCTAATAAATTAAAAACAGTAGGGGAGTTAAAGGCCTATCTAGGAACTACCTACCCCGGACTAAAGACCCTTTCGTCCTTGGCCGTTGCTGTGAATAATTCTTATGCGAAAGACAGCGTTAAAATCGATAATTTTGATGAAATTGCATTAATTCCTCCGGTTAGCGGGGGCTAAATCATATTTACAATAAACAATAAACAATTAGCAATAAACAATTGACAATTTAATTCGGCTTAAGTGCTTATAGATAATCACAATAGAAAAATCAATTATTTACGCCTGGCAGTAACCGATCGTTGTAACCTCCGGTGCAATTATTGTATGCCCTCAGAGGGGATCAATTTCGCCAGGCGAGATAAATTGTTCACCACGGAGGAGCTATCTGTCCTGAGCAGTATTCTTGTGGAACAGGGCATAGACAAGATCAGAATAACAGGAGGAGAACCCTTTGTGCGTAAGGACATTATGGTTTTATTGCGAAACCTGAGCACCTTAGAAGGGCTCCATGACATTTCTATTACCACAAATGCCACCCTTATAGGCCCCTATATAGATGAATTGAAAAGTTTGGGGATAAGAAACATCAACGTAAGCCTTGACGCTATTGACAGAAAGACCTTTGAGCGAATTACCCGAAGAAATAATTACGATATTGTTCATAACAACTTAATTAGGCTAATTACCGAAGGTTTTAATGTGCGGATTAATTTTATTGCCCTGGAAGATCAAAATATTCAAGACATATTACCTATTCTTGATCTGATGAAGCACTATCCTGTTTCTGTACGTTTTTTAGAAGAGATGCCCTTCAACGGCGGAAGCAAAAAGTTCAATTCAATTACCTGGAATTACAAGAAGATCCTGGAACATATAAGCAGCAAATATCCGGACTTTGAGAAATTGCCGTCGCCAGAGACTTCTACCTCAATCAATTATCAGATAAAAGGACATACCAGTACTTTCGGACTTATTCCTTCTTTTACCAGAACATTTTGTGGAAGTTGTAACAGGTTGAGGATTACAGCTACAGGAGATGTCATCACATGTCTGTATGGTAAACCCGTGGCCAATCTAAGAGCGCTTATGAGGGGGGCAGATTCAAAGGCACAAATTAAGGCTGCCATCTTGGATGTTATTGGGAAAAGAGCCAAAACAGGATTTGAGGCGCAAAATCAGCACAAGGCAGTATTTAAAAGTTCAATGACTTCCATCGGAGGATAAAAATCGAGTGAATAATGCGGGATAATAAGGTATATGGCTTGGTATTGGCAGGAGGCAAGAGCACAAGAATGGGCAAGGACAAAGGCGCCATTGTATATCACAACCGGCCTCAAAGAGAACATTTATACGATCTTTTACAAAGAGTCTGTGATAGGACTTTTTATAGTATTCGGGAAGATCAGGTTGAGGAGTTTTCCAAGCTTGAAGAATGTGTAGTAGATAAGAATATATTTAAGGGCCCTTTTAATGGCATGTTGAGTGCCCATGAGCAATTTCCTGATGTGGCATGGATGGTGATGGCTTGTGATATGCCATTTATGGACGAACAGGCTCTTAGAAAACTTCTGGAACAAAGTGACGAAGATTATATTGCTACTGCATTCGCTACCCAGGAGAGTGGCTTACCAGAGCCCCTGGCCGCCATTTGGGAGCCGCAGGGATTGGCCGGAGCTATAGATTATCTAAGAAATAGCTCTAGCAGTTGTCCCAGAAAGTACCTGATTAACTCGCACACAAAACTGGTTAGTCCTGATCGTGATCAGCTGGTGTTAAATGCGAACTCTATAGAGGATTATGAACATGCAGTTGCAAAGTTAACTCCAAGATGAAAGCGCATCGCTATATCAGACAAACTTCCCTAAAAGAATTTGGAGCGCAAGGACAACGTAAGCTCTCGGAAGCTGCGGTATTGGTAGTTGGTGCCGGAGGGTTAGGATTGCCTGTGTTGCAATATCTCAACGCTATGGGAATCGGTACTTTGGGAATAGTAGAACAAGACACCATTGAGCTTTCTAATTTACAAAGACAACCTCTCTATAGCGAACAAGACATAGGAAAGCCAAAGTTGAGCGTTACCCTGCAGAAATTGAAAACTCAAAATTCGGATACGCAGCTTATAGGGCATGATACTTTTTTAGTTAGGGACAATGCTTTGGAGATT
>JBFOMC010000192.1:0-2207 GCA_040830565.1 Flavobacteriaceae bacterium | reverse complement strand
GACCACGAAAATCAGGGGCTGCTCAACTCAGCGGACAAAAACGTCCCCCTGCCAGACAACCAATTCGATTTGGTATTCATGAGCACAGTATTGGACCACCTGTTCTTTCCCCTGTTCGCCATCTACAAAATGATGCGGATCTCCCGGCAGTGGGTGGTGATCGATGTACCTACTGCCCACCAAATTCCTCATGAGGAGTCCCTCTCCCGATTTGGGGTGGCTCCGGATAAGAGTCACCACGGATTCACGTTTACTCCGGCCTACCTACAGGCCTATATTGGCCGACTTGGAGTGCCAGATGAGGACATCACAACGCACATTTACAATGAAGGTAACAGTGCCTGTTATCTGATAAATGTGTCCAACATGGCTGATGGCCTCAAAGGCTGCTGATGCTTTTGGTCCCACACGTTCCGGCTTCATCCCTTTCCCCGGCTCAGTTGAAGCGAGATAATTACTCCATAACGTTCCGATTAGTCTCCGAATCAATGGCCCAAGGACGAGAGGGAAGAGTCGCCATTCGGAACACTTTGAGAGACAAATCCGGCAAGTAGACGATCCCAGCCCCAAGTATGCATCGGTCAATAGGTTTGAGCATCAATTCCTCATATAGAGAATCTCTTGAAATCTTTGAAGTACTTTAGGCAAAGCATATTGATTCCATCCCTCAGCTGCTTTCATAAAGGAATTCAAATCCAGCCGATCCACTAAGACATGTTTTCATCAAGTATAATATATACGTTATTCTATATTATAGTATTTGCAGGCTGTGGCAGCTTTTTCGTAAAAAGCACAAATTCTAGAAGTATTTTCCAGACTCTGTCATTGTGCCTTTGCACCGGGCTCAGCCTTGTCGCAATCATATCAACAATTGGTTACTTTTGGGGGGTCGGTTTACAAAAAGTCTTTTTTATCATATTATCGCTCTCCTCCCTGGGAGCGGGCTTGTTTCTATTTCGGTCCCGAAAGGAACAGTTTGAATCTCTGGAATACAAAAACTACTTGGTTCCATTCTTAGCGATATTTGTGGTGCTGCTGATGCTCCTCTCACCCATTGCCAAGGGTGAACTTCAGTTTAGTATTTTCCAAGGGAATCACCACGACAGCTTTAACTATCTTGAAAGTTCAGCTGTATACCGGAACCTTGAAATTTCCAGTCTCGCCGAGACCGGCCAACTGGACGTGATTAATGATGGCGGACTCCTCTTCCCGGCTATGAATCTAAATTTCAGGCCTACGGTTTGTTTCGTCTTCGCCACTTTCACATATATCAATCCAGAGAGCTTTTTCGAGCTACATTACGCCTATACCTGCTCCTTATTGATAATAGTATTTGTTTCCCTCGTTGGTCTCATCCAGACCCTGCAATCGCAATTGTCATCATTTGTAGCTATTCTGCTTGGGGGACTTCTCACTACCGGTTTTTGGGGACAGTATATCATCGACATAAACTCCTGGAGTCAGGTTGCTTGGGCCGCTCTTCCCATTGCATCGACCCAAATCGTGACGAGCTTGGCTTCCTCCCGTGAGGAATCAAATACTTGGTCCCATCAGGCCTGTTTTACATTCCTATTTCTGAATCTCGGTGCCCTTTATATTTATCCGGAGGGAGCGAGTTTTTTCTTTCTACCTCTTTTTGCCACATTCCTACTTGTTGTGATTCTCAGAAAGAATTACTCCTTGATTCCGACATTACTGCTCCTGAGTTCATGTTTGGCGCTTTTCTTGATCCCTATTTGGGAATCGAATATCAAGTTTCTTCTCATCCAGAAAAAACAGGCGACCTCTTCTATTGATTGGTGGAATTATTTTCAGGCATTCTTTGGAGGACGAAATGGTTACTCCGATGATCTGCTGGCAAACTTAGGTGACGGACTCGCCGCATTCTGGGGAGCCTATTTCTTCACCGCCCCCGAAAGTTGGGGTGGTCAAATCAACAATATTGTCTCTTACGCATGGTTGGTTTTTTCGGTAGCGTTTCTGACCTACTCCATCATCAGAGCCTTCAGAAGCAAAAACGTCGATGGGCAACGGATGCGCTTCGACATGATTATCTTGGGAGTCCTAATCTGCCAAACCTTGATATTCGTACTGATGGAAGAGTACTGGGTGGCTGGTTAAGCTCTGTCCTTTTTTGTATTGCTCGGTCTGGGGATCATTTACTGTGCAATCTTGTTACAACCCCCCCGGATATGGTACCTCATGTT
>JBFOMC010000191.1:0-18014 GCA_040830565.1 Flavobacteriaceae bacterium | reverse complement strand
TAATCTTAAGAACACTATGCGCACTATCCTCAACAAATTTTTGAAAGTCATAACCTGGATTGTTTTACCCTTTTTCTTTACATCCTATGTGTCTCCTGAAATATATGGTGAGGACAATTTTATTGTGGACGGAAATTATAACCTAAAAGCTTCTGGCAGCCATAATCTGGAGCTTTCAGGAATAATAAGCTTCCGGACCGCGATTCAATATTCAGATCATAACAAGCCATTTTCTACTTTAAAACTTGATCTCCACAGCGACCAAAATGATAATAAACATTCCCTGGGATTCTTAATTTGTGAACAGAATAGCGAAAGAGAATTAAGACCAGGTAAATATAAAGTGCCTAATAAAATTGAAGGGCTTCTTAATAATTTTGATGGCGTATTTGGTTTTGCAAATTTCCAGGAATTGGGAGAAATTCCATTCTTTGCACAAAATGGACGAATCAATATTACCCGAATAGGACCAAAAGTTCTTCACGGAACCATAGAAGTTACATTGAAAAATGCGGAGGGTAAACAATTGAATATCAACGGAGATTTCACTGCTATAAGAAGAATAATAGAATAAAAAAGAGTATATTTAGTAGTAAGATAATGACACTGTCAAGCCTTAGGTACGGCCCTTATGGGATGTATGTTAAAAAAAGATATACAACTGCTTTATAGCATTCCCACTGGTGTTATTACTAATTGGAAAGCCAGACCAACGTTTTGGCCATGGTATTTGCTCGGTTTTTAGGTTTCGGGGGAACTACCTAGATCAGCAGACCCAATTACAGTAATTCGAATTATGATACATCAGGGGGTCGTACGGTTTGGCGGTATTTTATGTGGAGGAATTAGATTTCTCAAAAAGCATCTCGCCATTTTTTAACTAGCCCTATGAGATCCAATAAATACAGAGGTTTCGCCAAATGTATTTTATGCTTTATGGTACTTCTCAGCTACGGCTACAGTTATACTCAGTCCCAGATTAGTTTCAGACAATTATCGGTTAAAGAAGGACTTTCTCAGAATAGTGCGATCTCTATTGTACAAGACAGCACCGGGTATTTGTGGATTGCAACTCAAGACGGATTAAATAAATACGATGGCCGTAAATTTTCTTTTTTCCCTTATGCCTTTGTAGACATAACCAAATCTAACTATAGTAATTTGGGAAAGGTTTATTCAGACAAGGAGGGCCGTCTTTGGATTATTCCCGACAGTAGAATACCCCATAAATATGATGTTGGGAACAATACGTTTAAGCCACTGGATAATGTTGATGATGCTAGTGTGCTATATCAATCTACAGATTCAACACTTTGGATAGGTACCTATTCCCAGGGCCTATACGCCTTGGCTAAAGGAGCTAAGAGCCCCACAGAGTTCATTCCTTCTTCTAAAATACCGGGCACGGTATACAATATTTTTGAAACTCAAACGGGAGAACTACTACTCGCCTCTGATGGAGGAATAACAAAAATAGATCCCATTACCAAAAAGGCGAAGCACACCATACCCATTACCTTAGATGGGGGTCCAATTCTTCAGAACTTTAGTGATATAGTCGAAGACCATACCGGGGTTCAATGGATAGGAACTTTTGGAGATGGGTTATATTTTAAGAATCCTGGAAAAGCCTTTTTACAAAGAATTTCAGACTTGACCTTTACGGATCCTTTACCTGAAAATCTCAATATTCTAGACCTTCACGCAGACACAAAGAACCGATTGTGGATTGCAACCTATGGGAGAGGTCTTTATATGATCGATTTCAAAAAACATGAGATTGACCATTTTAACGTAGATAAACATAACCCCAGAGCAATTCATTACAAGGATGTACTATGTATATACGAGGATTACACAGGTACTATATGGTTTGGTACGGATGGGGGAGGGATAAGTTATTATGATGAATTCTTAGAAAAGTTCAATTCATATACCAATTACCAGACTCCCGAGTCTATTAGTATAGATGTGGTTAGAGCCATAGCGGTAGACCAAGATAAATCTGTATGGATAGGAACATCTGGTAAGGGCCTAACGCAGTATGACCCTAAAAGTAATAGTTGGAGAACGTTTAAGAACTTTCCGGGAGACCAGAATACGATTTCATCAGATCGCATTATGAGCCTTTATGTTGATGAACAGCAAGATCTCTGGGTGGGTACCCAGGGCGGGGGGCTCAATATTTATGATAAAAATGAGCGGTTTACGGTCTATGATCAAGATGCTCGGATACCCTTGCCAGCGAGTACCATATGGACCATACATGAGGACTCTAAAGGAAATAAATGGCTAGGAACCAGGGACCAGGGCTTGTTAGAATTTGATAAGGAAAAGGGGGTTTCCAGAGCATTTAAAAAAACTTTAGATAATAGTTCAGGACCTCCCAGCAATAACATTAGAGTAATTACATCTGACCCGGAAGGAAATCTGTGGATAGGGACAGAAAAGGACGGTATTGCAAGGTTTGACCCTCGTGAAGAGACCTTTAAGTTGTATAGCAAAACTGCTTTGAGCAACAGTAGCATTAAATCACTTTATTATGATTCCAGGGGGTTTCTATGGATTGGTACAAGTGGAGGAGGTTTAAATGTACTGGAACTGGAAACAGAAAGATTTTATGCATTTACTACGAAAGACGGCCTGGCAAACAATGTCATTTATGCTATTTTACCTGATGCCGAAAACAATTTATGGCTGAGCTCTAATAAGGGAATAACCAAATTTGACATAGGCTTGGATTTCAAGTCGCCACCCAATATTGTCAACTACAACAACTATGATGGGCTTGCTACAGAATTTAATACCGGGGCATATTTTAAAGACCACGATGGCAATCTATATTTTGGAGGGTTAGAAGGTTTTTATTGGTTCAAGCCAGATGAAATAAAAGAGAACAGCAACTTGCCAAAAACTACCATCACAGGTCTTGAGGTCTCTAATGAACCCTATCCGATGTCTGAAGGTATGAGGTTAAAACATGATCAAAATACCTTATCCTTCACTTTTTCCAGCCTTCAGTATTCTTTACCTGAGAAAAATCAATATCAATATCGCTTAATCTCCTATGACAAGGATTGGGTACACGCAGAGAATAACAACTTTGCGCGCTATTCTTTTCTCCCTCCTGGGGTCTATGAATTTCAGGTAAAATCTAGTAATTATGATGGTGTCTGGAACGAGGAACCTGTAAGCCTGCGGTTTAGCATTTTGGCTCCCTGGTACCTAACCTATTGGGCAAAGGCTATCTATGCCGTTTTGATAGGTTTGCTGGTTGTATTCATCTATCGCTATCTAAAATGGCGTTGGAGAATGAAACTTGATCTTAGACTAAAGGAAGAAGAAACACTCAGGCTAAAAAAGCTCAACAATTTTAAATCTAAACTGTACACAGATATTTCTCATGAGTTTAGAACACCCCTCTCTTTAATTTCCGGGCCAATCGAGGCCAAGCTGGGTGAAGGAGGTTTGTCTGATTCGGACTATGCGAATTTTTCAATGATAAAGCGCAATACAAACAGATTGATAGCCCTGGTAGATCAACTACTGCATTTGGCAAAATTGGAAAAGGGGAGGCTTACTTTAAATGTTGCCAAAGGAAACCTTGAACTGTTTTTGAAGGCCATTGCCAGCTCTTTTGAATATAAGGCGGGGCTTAAAAAGATCGATTATACTGTTGAGGTACACGATTTAAGTCGTGCATGGTATGATGAAGACGCTATTGAGAAAGTGACTACCAATCTGCTCTCCAATGCGATCAAATATTGTCCGGAAGAAGGAAGCTGCACCTTTCGTGCAAGCAGAAAGGGATCAGACTTAAACCTAATGGTAATTAATACCCTTGATCCAAAGGATACTATTGATCAGGAGAAATTATTCACAAGGTTTTATCAGCAAGATGAATATGCAGAAGGCGCCGGAGTAGGTCTCTCTCTGGTTAAAGAACTTGTAGGTCTACACAAAGGTGAAGTAGGGGTTCAAATTCATGCAGACGGCAGTATAGAGTTTTTTGTAAGGCTTCCTGTTGAAAGAGAGGCATTTTCTGTAAAAGAGTTAAAGGAAGTCAAGGATGAAAAAATAGAAAAACAAGAAACAACTTTATCTGCTTCAATAGATTTAGGAGACGAAAGAAATACTACTAAAAATGAAGAAGCAGAATTACCTCTGGTCTTGGTAGTGGAAGATCATGAAGAGGTTCGAGACTTTCTGGCATCAGTATGGCAACACAAATACCGAGTATTTCATGCAGAAAATGGGAAAATTGGCATTGAGAGGGCACTGGAAATAGTGCCAGACCTTGTTTTAACTGACGTTCGCATGCCCATCTGCGACGGCATTACCCTATGCAATACCCTGAAAACAGACGAACGTACTAGCCATATTCCCATCATTTTATTGACAGCAGGGTTGGGGGAAGAAGATGAATTAAAGGGCCTGCAGTCCGGAGCAGACGATTTCATAACAAAACCCTTTAAACTAAGAATTCTGGAAAAGAGGGTTGAGAATCTTATTCAAACAAGACAAGCACTTAGGACTAGGTACAGTCAGGAGGTCATACTAAAGGCAAAAGACATTGCTATCACCCCTACGGATGAGGTATTCATAAATAGAATGCAAAAAGTATTGGACGTTTGCCTCTCGGATCCTGACTTTAATGCGGCCAGATTCTGTAAAGAACTAGGAATGAGTAGGATGCAACTACATAGAAAGTTGCTTGCCTTTACGGGCCTTTCCACAACTGCTTTTATTCGTTCACAACGGTTAAAACAAGCATTACAAATTTTGCAAACCTCCGATGCCTCGATTAGCGAAATAGCGTATGCTGTAGGGTTTAATACCCCTTCTTACTTTATTAAATGCTTCAAAGAAACCTATAAAAAAACGCCTTCAGAGTACCTACAATCTTCTGGCATAGAGTAGATTAATCTATCGGTTACATTTCTTGTATACTTTGTTACATACGTGACATCATGACGAATGTACCTCCTATACATTTGACTCACCATTTCAAAGAAAGAAAATGGCAGCTAATTCAGGTCATATGGGTGCTCTGAGAAAACCCCAGCCGATGATCATAAAACTACAGGATTGAAGATGAAGGCAACATTTTTCAGATTTGCAACGCTATTTCTGACCGGGGTAATGGTAGCTTATGCACAACAAAGAACAACTAAAGAGACCAAAGTAATTTTTGTAGTGAATGAAAGCACTCATCAAGTATCCCAAATGCGACTCTTCCTGGAAATAAAGGAGAACTATACCAAAGAGGAAATACTGAAGAAATACCCGAACAGCAAATTTTATATCGGCCTGTTAGAGGGTAATTTTAAGAAAGAAAGTGGACAAATCATTCCTGGAGAAGGAGCTACAGTAATCATGTATACTAATAAGCAATACTTTCCGGAAGAACATTTTTTCCCGGGAGATAATCTTTTTCCGGGAGATAACTTTAACCTCGGAAAGGCCAAGGCCAAGGTAGTATCGAGCAAAAAAGGAGAACTTATTCTAAGAACCCAATGATAAAAAAATAACGGCTGCTTTTTTTGTCAAGCTTACGTTAACCTTATCCTGCAAAAGACAGACTAATAAGCAAATGGAACGATTAAATAAAATGATAAAGATTAAAAGTAGTTCAATAGTATTTGCAGCGATGGTAATTACCATACTGGTACTATTTCTCCTATCGCTTACTTCCTAAGTCAGGGATTAAATGAAGTTTTGGAGCCTGTAAAGTCTGAAAAAGCCTTAGAATTGATGTTTCTAAGGACAAGGAAACCAGAGCTTTGGGTACTTTATGAATTGGAACTCCTAACGACTTTTTTAGAATCCTCATTGTAAAATTCCCTACCTGTTGTACAGAATTTGGTGCAAGTCATACAATTTACATAAGCCCCAAAGACCATTTTGGCTACTTTGGATGTAAATAAGGACGACCAACGATGTTTTTACTACTAATTGATGGTCTTCTGAAGGCTCAGCTACTGGTCTTTCAAAGTAGCAAACTTTAAAATTTATGGTTATGAGGATCTCACTTGTGCTTATCGCAGCCCTTATACTTAATACTACATTCTTATTTGCAGAGCCCTTAGCGAGCCTTTCTCAAGAAATTAGCCCTTGGGTACTTGCAGGTTCGGAAGCGATTTTACTTCTGGGTTACCTCTTAAACCGTTGGATAATTAAAGTGTCAAAGGATTTCATGCTAGACCTGGGGTATATGGATGTATACGTCAGACAGGATAAAAACAAATCTTAATAGTCCTACATATAAATTTTAAGAGGCACGGCTGAAGTAAAATAAAAACATATGATCTCAACAATTCAAAAGGGTAAGAAGCAAAAGTTTTTTTTAGAACTCATTAAAGATTTTGTGCAGGATGAGCAGATAAATCTTTACGACTTTAATCAACTAGATGCTTTTCTTGCGATGGTGGGATCGGAGTTCAGAAGAGGAGCCCTTGACAGAGAAGACCTATTGGCTATCAATTCTGCCTTCAGTAGAGAATTTCTTCAAGGAACTTTACAAGGTCGTAGCTTAACCAAACCTTGTGGGTATTCCGGAGACTACTTATTGTTAGATTACATCTATACAAACAGAACTTCTACCAATCCCGAACACAAAATTTGGGACACCTATTTTCAAAAACAAACCGCGGCAAGGGCCATAAGAAATAGAAAGGAATATTTTAAGGAGCAACTTTATAGAAAAGCGAGTCAAATGCCAAATCTAAGATTGCTCAATGTGGTAAGCGGCTCCGGAAGAGAATTGTTAGAATTGTACAACACCCTTCCGGTAAACTACCCCTTAAGAACTACTTGTATTGAGATAGATGATAGCGCTATTGAATATTCCAAAAACCTGAATAAAAATTATCTAGGCAAGATCAACTATGTTCATGATAATATTTTTAGATATGACAATGATAGTGAAAGGGACATTATCTGGTGTGCAGGATTGTTAAATACCTTGGAGGATAGGGCCTCGCTTTTGCTGATCAAAAGATTTAAGGATTGGCTAAAACCAGGGGGTGAAATAATCATTGGAAACTTCAATAAGGACTACAACCCAAGCCGGGATTTTATGGAGATCTTTGGGGAGTGGTTCCTAAACCATAGGACAGAAAAGCAACTCCTGAAAATGGGATTGGAGGCCGGCTTTACCGACGAACAAATTGAAGTGAGCAAAACCGAAGACGGTGTTATTTTATACCTGCATCTTCGCTTAGACCAATAACTCAAGAACCATACGATAGTCTACTGCCCCATAAGAAGAGTGCCCAGAGTTCCGTAGCACTCAAGTAAAAAGGGAAATGTTGTTTCAACATTTCCCTTTTTGTCTTTTTTAAAAAAAGTGTTCCCAGAGATGTTAACCTTTTTTGATTTAAAACATTAAAGTCAACAAAGGGGAGATGATGATGAAACTATTATGTTACAGTTTACTGTTTTTATTTACTGCAGGCTTATATGGCCAATCTACTGGCAAAGACGTCCTCGGAACAGCGGGAATCACTTTTGTAAATGCCCAAACTTCAGTGGGCTTCACAATAGGAGAACCCCTTGTAGGCCTGGTTTCAAACTCTGAATCAATAGATCAGGGTTTCTGGGCTGGTTCTCTGACAATGGAAGTTGTTTCTGAAACAGTAGATCTCGACGGGATTTTTGTCTACCCAAATCCGGTAGGCGATGAACTGCACCTGCATACCAACGGCCAAGAAGTTTTTGGAATTACCCTGTTTTCCGTTGACGGTAAAAGGGTAATGATGAAAAAAATAGATGCTACTCGGCTAGAACATACCATAGACTTCAGTTATATCTCTACGGGAATGTATGTACTTCGACTTCATTTTGAAGATAACACTCGAAAACTATTTAAGATCTTAAAAAAATAGCGTCATGAAAAAACCTAGGATACTAATTTTTTGGGCCATAAGTATGTTGCATTTTCAGTGCATTTGGGCCCAGGATGTGCAAAAGAACCATATTAATTACCAGGCGGTAGCCCGAAGCGCCGGAGGGGAACTAATGGCAAATGAAACCATAGACATTGGGATTGCCCTGAAGTTTGGAGCAAGTACAGCAACCGCTATATACCAAGAGACACATCGTGTAAGTACAGATGTCAATGGGGTTTTTAGCCTTAAAATTGGTGCCGGCAATGTCCTGAGTGGAAATTATGCAGCGCTACCCTGGGGGACTATGGCATGTTTCGCAACCGTATCCTTAAACGGAACAGAAATTGGAACTACAGAGATGATGGCCGTGCCCTATGCCATAAGTGCCGGGAATGTCTTATGGGAAGATTCGGGAGCGGGAATCAGTAACAAAACACCAGGGCTCGTACAAATAGAAGGCACCTTTAATTTGAACAATAGCTCAGCAGTAAATGAAATTTCTTCAGATGGTACTTTTGCATCTAATAGCGATGCTATACTTCCCACCCAAAGAGCAGTAAAATCTTATGTGGATGCCAATGCCGGTAGCGGTACTGATAATCAAACGGCCACTGAGGTACCCTATGATAATTCCACTTCCGGTCTTTCCGCAACTACCACTCAGGATGCCATTGATGAACTTGTAGCCAGTGGTACGGTTGACGCAGATTCCGATCCCGGGAACGAACTCCAAACCCTTAGTTTTAATACAACTACCAATGAACTTAGTATTTCAGATGGGAATGCGGTAACCATTCCAAGTGGAGGCGCCGACGCAGACGCCGATCCGACGAACGAATTACAGGACCTCAGTTTGGCCGGGACGGAATTGAGTATAAGTGATGGGTCGACCATAGATCTTGCCCCAATTATTCCCCCCGGAGGTACAGACGATCAGAACTTAGTACTCAGCGGAGACCAACTTTCCATTGAGAACGGTTCAGGATCTGTTGATCTAAGTAATTATAGAGATGATGCCGATTCTGATCCTACAAATGAGATTGATGTTACGGCCGAGACCGGACTGTTAACAGGAGACGGCTCCACCGTATCCGGACTCATTGGCAATACTGACGGGCAGGTTCCTAAATGGGACGCAGGAACAAATTCATGGATTCTCGGTACTGACCAGACCGGTAGTGGAGGAAGCTCTGTATGGTCCCAGGATGGAAACGAAATTCATTATGCAGGTGGCAATGTGGGGATAGGACTTACGGCCCCTAGAGCCCCACTTGATATTTATACCAATACCAGTATTCCTATCAATCTGGAAACAAATACTAACGATAATTTTATATCATTTTCTAATACTCAGGGTTACCGAGGCTATTTGGGGATCTGGACAGGCGATCATGACATGGACTTTGGAACCGGTGTAGGAAATAATATTGGCAAAGTGCATCTTACTACAAATGCAATTCCAAGACTTACGGTAGCTGCCAACGGCAATGTTGGTATTGGGACCACAAGTCCGTCTTTAGACCTGGATATTCGGGGAAGACTAAGAGTTCTGGAGGACAGTAGAAGCTTGATAATTGAGAATCACAACAGTAGTATAGGGAATGGGAAGCTGATTAGCACACAAAATTTAAGTCCGGATGCAGACTTGTTGCTCGGATCTAGAGACAGGGCACGTTTGGCAATTTCAAGTACAGGTATAACCATGGACACCGACTTCGTGAATCAAGGGGTATATAGAGCAAACCTGGTTGACGGACTCTGGGATCCTCCGGCCAGTGCAAGTGGCAATTATGTGTTATTTCCTGGAGCAAGATTAGACATTGATGTACAAAAGGGAAGTAAAGTTTTAATAAGTTTTAATAGTCATGCGGTCATTGACGCCGACTATGTTATTCTTCAAATTCGTAGAGATGGCGTGATCATCAGGCGAACCATACAGAGCTGTTATGAAATTGCCGGAAGCCGCGAAAGATGGCAGTTTGAAATTAGTCAGTTAGATACAGATGTTACTCCCGGAACACATAGATATGAGGTTTGGGTTTGGCATTCGGATGATGCCGATGACGGCTTTTGGTTTCGAGGAGATGACACGGCATTTTATGCAGTAATGATCAAAACTTAAAGCGTTATGTTTAGGTATATTTTATGTTTAGGGCTTTTATCCGCAACTATGGCTTTCGGTCAAAACAGTAAAAGCGTTAGGGACTTTTCAGAAGTGATGTTAAGAAGAACGATTCCGGAAGCAAAATTAGGAGATTTAATCTGCTTGTACGAATAAGGCAACTATTCTATTTGCTCGGGCGATGAGTTTGAGATGATCCTTGGTCTTTGTACTAACGTTCCCTTTATTACAGTAAACAAAGTAAAAGGAGAGAATAAAATAACAGAAGACATGGGAGATGCTTCTTTTGCCGAAGGAAAGATCAGGGAAGGAGATTATCTCTGTGCCTGTAAAGAAAATCCCGGGCAGGTAGTCCGTTGTGACAAGGAGGATTATCCGTATGCCAAAGCCCTGGAAACACCAGCTAAGACGGGAGCATTATTTAAGGCTAAGATCTTAGGGCATCGCAGAAAGCACTAAGGAAGACATTTTTAAAGGGTGGCTAACAGTATGTTACAAACCAACAAGTATTATTTTTTAATACTTGTTGGTTTATTTTTTTGATTCAATTTTTTATACAAATCCCCAACTTTTCGGAAGTGCAGTAAACATCTAATCCCAACCTACATTTCAACAAGTCATGTTAAAAACTTTGAAGCCATATTCAAAAAACTGACTTTACATTTTGATAACATTTTTCAATCTTTGTCAGTCCCAGCCGTAAGGTAATTTTCATCCTTTTATAATTAATTCTTTAATACAAAAAACAAATAACTATGTCCGCACCGTTAGAACCTATATTGCAAGAAAATGAAGATCGTTTTGTTATTTTCCCCATACAACATCATGATCTTTGGGAATGGTATAAAAAGTGCGAAGCGTGTTTCTGGACTGCTGAGGAGATAGATCTACATCAGGATCTCAGTGATTGGAATGACAAACTAAGTGCGGATGAACAGTATTTTATAAAGCATATTCTTGCCTTTTTTGCCGCCTCTGATGGTATAGTGAATGAAAACCTGGCCGAAAATTTTGTCAATGAGGTGCAGTACTCCGAAGCAAAATTTTTCTACGGGTTTCAGATTATGATGGAGAATATTCACTCAGAAACCTATTCTTTATTGATCGATACTTATGTAAAGGATGAAAAGGAAAAGAATGTACTGTTTAAGGCCATTGAAAATTTTCCTGCGATCAAGAAAAAAGCCGATTGGGCATTGAGATGGATAGATTCTCCAAGTTTTGCTGAACGTCTTATTGCTTTTGCTGCTGTTGAAGGAATCTTCTTTTCCGGAGCTTTTTGCTCAATTTTCTGGTTAAAGAAGAGAGGATTGATGCCTGGCCTGACTTTTTCCAACGAGCTGATTTCAAGAGATGAAGGAATGCATTGTGATTATGCCGTGCATTTGCACAATAACCATCTTGTGAACAAAGTGCCCAAAGCTCGTATAACAGAAATATTGACGAACGCTTTGGATATTGAACGTGAATTTATTACCGAGTCGCTTCCGGTAAGTCTTATTGGGATGAATGCCAAGCTCATGACCCAGTATTTAGAATTTGTCACAGATCGTTTGCTTGTAGAATTGGAATGTGAGAAGGTTTACAATTCTACCAATCCGTTCGACTTTATGGATATGATCTCCCTACAGGGGAAAACCAATTTCTTCGAGAAAAGAGTTTCTGAATATCAGAAGGCAGGAGTTCTTAATAAGGAGAAAGATACAGATGCACAAAAAATCAGCTTCGACGCAGATTTCTAAATAAAATTCCAGTACCTACCTGGCGAAGGCTCAGGTGGGACATTGTTTAAATAATTTAGGACTCCAAGGCTTCAGTTCCTGGAGTTCTCTAACCAAGGTATAACCAAAAAATAATTGTAGCAGCATGTTCGTAGTAAAAAGAGATGGTAGAAAGGAGCCCATAATGTTCGATAAGATCACGGCTCGAGTTCGTAAATTGTGTTATGGTCTTAATGAGCGAGTAGATCCTATAAAAGTTTCTATGCGCGTAATAGAAGGATTATATGACGGAGTAACCACCTCGGAATTAGACAATTTGGCAGCAGAGATTGCAGCCACGATGACCACAGCTCATCCAGACTACGCCAAGCTTGCTGCCCGTATTTCGGTATCAAATCTGCATAAAAATACCAAAAAGTCCTTCTCAGAGACCATGAAGGATTTATACGAATATGTGAATCCAAGAACGGGAAAAAAAGCACCGCTGTTATCTAATGAGGTATACAAGGTAATATCTGAGAATGCAGATAAATTAGATTCTACTATTATCTACAACCGCGATTTTGGCTACGATTATTTCGGTTTTAAAACCTTGGAACGTTCCTACCTCCTTAAGTTAAACGGGAAAATAGCCGAAAGACCTCAACATATGTTGATGAGGGTATCTATAGGCATTCACCTTGATGATCTCGATGCCGCTATTGAGACTTATGAGTTGATGTCTAAGAAGTACTTTACACACGCAACGCCGACCTTATTTAACTCAGGAACTCCAAAACCCCAAATGTCTTCGTGCTTTTTATTAGCCATGAAAGACGATAGTATTGACGGAATATATGACACCTTAAAGCAAACTGCCAAGATCTCACAATCTGCAGGAGGTATCGGATTGTCTATACATAACATCAGAGCTACGGGTTCATATATAGCAGGTACAAATGGTACCTCTAATGGTATTGTACCGATGCTCAGAGTCTTTAATGATACAGCTCGTTATGTAGATCAGGGAGGAGGTAAACGAAAAGGAAGTTTTGCCATTTATGTTGAGCCCTGGCATGCAGATATTTATGATTTCCTGGATTTAAAGAAAAACCATGGGAAAGAAGAAATGCGAGCTCGTGATCTTTTTTACGCCATGTGGATCCCGGACTTGTTTATGAAGCGGGTTGAGGCCAATGAAGAGTGGACCCTGATGTGTCCGAATGAATGTCCAGGCCTATTTACAAATCACAGCGAGGAATTTGAAAAGCTGTATCTCAATTATGAGGCAGAAGGCAAAGGGCGTAAAACAGTGAAAGCGAGAGACCTATGGGAGAAAATATTGGAATCCCAGATAGAAACCGGAACGCCTTACATGCTTTACAAAGATGCAGCTAACCGTAAGAGCAATCAGAAAAACCTGGGAACTATCAGGTCCTCTAACCTTTGTACAGAAATTTTAGAGTACACCTCCCCAGATGAGGTAGCGGTCTGTAATCTTGCGTCAATTGCGCTTCCGATGTTTGTAAAGAACGGAGCCTTTGATCACAAAGAACTTTTCAAAGTAACTAAAAGGGTTACCAAAAACTTGAATAGGGTAATAGACAGGAATTATTATCCGGTAAAGGAGGCTAAGAATTCTAATATGAGGCACAGGCCTATTGGTCTTGGAGTACAGGGGTTGGCCGATGCTTTTATTATGCTGCGCTTGCCATTTACCAGTGATGAAGCTAAGCAACTCAATCAGGATATTTTTGAGACGCTTTATTATGCCGCAGTAACCGCCTCTATGGAAGCTGCCAAGGAAGAAGGAACGTATTCTTCTTATGAGGGCTCTCCAATTTCACAAGGTGAGTTTCAACACAACCTGTGGGGGATTAAGGATGAAGAGCTCTCCGGAAGATGGGATTGGGAGAAGTTGCGGAAGAATGTCAAAAAACACGGAGTAAGAAATTCCTTGTTGGTGGCACCTATGCCAACAGCTTCAACCTCCCAGATCCTGGGGAACAATGAATGCTTTGAGCCTTACACTTCTAATATCTATACAAGACGGGTCTTATCTGGCGAGTTCATTGTAGTAAACAAACATCTGTTGGAAGATTTAGTGAAGTTAGGATTGTGGAACGAAAGTCTGAAACAAGAATTGATGCGTGCTAACGGATCCGTTCAGCATATAGATAGTATTCCGGATGAAATAAAAGAACTTTATAAAACGGTCTGGGAATTGAGTATGAAAGACATCATTGATATGTCTAGGCAAAGAGGATATTTCATAGACCAGAGCCAATCTCTTAATTTATTCCTGGAGAATGCCAATTATGCCAAATTAACGTCAATGCATTTTTACGCTTGGAAAAGCGGGCTTAAAACGGGGATGTATTACCTGAGGACAAAAGCAGCTGTAGATGCTATTAAGTTTACTCTGGATAATACAAAGAAAAAGGAGGTTCCTGTGAGCATTGCCGCAGAAGCCGAGGTGACCGCAGCTTCAGCAGAAGCAGCAGCCGACTTACCTGTACAAACTACACCGGTGAAGCCACATGAGCCAGATGTTGAGCCCATGTCTCCGGAAGAAATGAAGGAATTGATCGCTAGGGCGAAAGAAGGACAAGCGGATGATGATTGCCTTATGTGCGGATCATAACTTCATAAATACCTGATAAAAGTACAATTATCAGGATAGTGTTTATTGTTCTAAATACCTCGGGATATACTACCCCACATTTTTATCAGGTAGATCTCGGGGTATTTTATTGTTTGACTCCCAACACAAATACCGCGACCAGATCAATTGGTTCGAAAAAGAAGAAGAAGTAGGAAAAGAAATCTAAGGAAAAAACTTCAATCTATTTGTTAAAATAGGGCCTCAACACATTATACGATATTATAAATACCGCTGTGTAGATCAGTAGTAAAATGACATAATTATCCATATCAATGCCCCATTTTGATATTGTCTTGTATATATACGCTTGAAACAAAAAAAAAGATTACCAAAAGATAAGAAAATTGTAATCTAAATGTTAAAATTTAATAGAAGGTCTTGAAAAAGGAGAAAAGGACAACTTACTCTTTGATAAATTGACGATAAATGGTGCGTACCGCAAGGTACAGCACACAGTATAAAGCAAGTATGTAAATATAAATGTCCATGTTGGTTTAGACGGTTCTCAGAGAGTTAACCTTTCCAAAGAGAACGTTAAAAATTTCAAATTATTGGATGAACAGCATAAAAGTAGCGGAATACTTACCAGATTTGGCAGATATTTAACAACTCATAGCAGCATTGATCCAGGCTAAAAAACGGAAATAGAGTCGACCGTTTAGAGAAAATCATCGACCTTTTTGTAGGCGTCAATTACGGCCTGCTCTCCTGCGCTATCTGGTTGGGAATTGCCATGTTCCATTCCCAAAACACCTTTGAAACCCTTTTGGTGAATAAATTTAAAGACATTCCTATAATTTATCTCTCCAGTGGTAGGTTCCTTTCGCCCCGGGTTATCTCCAATCTGGAAATACGCAATTTCATCCCAACAAGCTTCAATATTTGGGATCAAATTCCCCTCCTGGATCTGTTGATGGTAAATGTCGAACAGGATCTTACAGGCAGGTGAATCCACGGCCTTACAAATTTCATAAGCCTGGGGAGAACCGGTTAGAAAGAGACCAGGATGGTCTCTGAAGTTCAGCGGTTCTAATACCATGGTCAGATTATGCGGCTCTAGAATTGCTGAAGCTTGTTTAAGAGATTCTACCACATTAGCAGTTTGGTATCCCATGGGAAGTTTAAGGTCTACATGGCCCGGTACCACTGTCATCCATCTGGCATTAACTCGTTTGGCCACATCGACAGACTTGGCAATATCTTCTAAAAATTCAGCTCTTTTATCTTTGTTTCCCGAAGCTAAATTAGGTTCTTTCCAATAGATTTTGTTCGCCACAAAGACCCCCATTTCTATTCCCCGGTCTTTCATAGTGGCTGCCATTTTTTCTTGTAGCTCTATATCCCTGCCCGCCATTCCATTATCCTCAAAAGCCTTGAAACCCTGGTCTGCCATAAAATTTAGCTGCGCTATGGGATCTTTCCCGGCATGATGAGCGAACATACCCAAATGGGGAGCATATTTCAAATTAAAGGAATAAGGAGAAGATGGGCTATCAGCTTTCACACTTCCATAGGCAGAAGTCCCCGCCAAAGCAATTGCCCCACCGCTGAGTGCTGTTTTTTGGATAAAATTTCTTCTTTTCACTAGCTGAACACTAAATAGACCAAGCCTTACCTCCAGAAAGTTCATTGAGGTCACCACAGGCGATATATTCTCCGGGAACTGGAAGATATGCGAGTACTTCCTCCCCAACATATTCAGAAGCTTTATAACCCCAAATGGTCATATTCCTTAAGTTGCTAGCAAAGGCGTATCTGGCAGCAGCATCATCTAGCTCAACAGCTTCGCCCGTTGCCATAGCTTCCATAAATTCACCAACCGCTTCCTCATAACCTTGCGCCTGTTCCTTACTTATGCTGAGGGTACTTGCAAGTAAGGGTTCTAGATCCTCTGCCGATAGCTCAGTACCCTTTTCCTTACCGGATGCTTTAAGCGCTCTTTCCAGAAATTTACCACTGATCATCTTTACAAAATCTTGTTGCTCTTTTTCCATAACCTGATCAATAAAGCGATCAATAAAAAGGTTAACCTGAACTTCGGTCGCAGAAGGTGTATCTGTCTTTGGGAGGATGATATCTACTAAATGAGTGATCATGGCGCCTTCATCTTTTGAAAAGAAGTCGGGCGTCCATTCCAATGCTTTGTCGGCCTGACAACTCTGAACAATGCTGATCAAGGTAGGAGTGGCTACAGTGTAACCAAGGGCAAGTCCCATATTTTTTAATGCGATTCTTCTATCCATTATAATAGTCCTTTTTTAAGTTGTTCGGCGGCATGGTTTGCAGCTCTTGCCGTAAAAGCCATATAAGTTAATGAAGGGTTCACGCAAGATGCAGAAGTCATAAACGCTCCATCTGTGACATAAACATTAGGAACATCATGCACTTGATTATTTCCGTTAAGGACAGAGGTTTTTCTATCTCTTCCCATTCTGGCAGTACCCATTTCATGTATTCCAAGTCCCAGGGCAGTTTCTCTATCAAAGGGTTCTACATCTCTCATGCCTGCCTTTGTAAGCATCTCAACTGCAGAGGCCTGCATATCCTTACGCATGGCCAGCTCATTCTCCTTGAATTCTGCATCAAAGGTAACCGTTGGTAAACCCCAACCATCGAGCTTGTCGTAATCCAGGGTCATTCTATTATCCTGATACGGAAGTACTTCACCAAAGCCACCCATTCCGAAGGTCCAGCCTCCCGGTTTCAAAATAGCTTCCTTAAGGTCCTTACCAAACGACAATTCGGCCACGGCCTCATCCCAATTTCCTCTTCCTGCACCTCCCTGGTATCCAAATCCTCTTTTATATTCTTTACGATCAGAATCTCCACCTAAATTTCTAAAGCGAGGGACGTAAATGCCATTAGGTTTTCTTCCTTTGTAATATTTGTCTTCAAAACCATCAAACTTTCCTGAAGCACCAACTCCAAGATGGTGATCCATAATATTTCTTCCGAGCTGGTCAGAATCGTTGCCCAGGCCATTAGGGAAACGGTCAGATTTTGATTGCATCAAAATAGAGGTAGATGCGATGGCTGAGGCGCAAAGGAAAATCACCTTTGCTTTAAATTCAAACGTCTCTTTTGTAACACGGTCGATGACCTTAACGCCTGTAGCTCGTTTTGTATCCGGATCGTATATTACTTCGTGAACTATAGAATCTGGTCGTAAGGTCATATTTCCGGTTCGTTCTGCGGCCGGAAGGGTAGAAGATAAACTGCTAAAATAAGCTCCAAAAGGACATCCGCGAATACAGCGATTTCTGAACTGACAGCGGGTTCTTCCTTCAAACTTTTTATCACTATTGATATGAGCGACACGCCCGGCGGTTACAACACGTCCGTCAAAATTTTCAGCAACTTTTTCTCTAAAATGTTGTTCAACACAGTTCAATTCCATCATAGGTTCAAACTGTCCATCAGGTAATTGAGGAAGGCCAAGCAATTCTCCTGTAACTCCAATGTAAGATTCTACCTTGTCGTACCAAGGTGCAATATCCTTATAACGTACCGGCCAATCTACAGCAATCCCTTCGCGCTTGTTCGCCGTAAAATCTATTTCACTCCAGCGATAGCTATGCCGTCCCCATTGAAGAGACCGTCCTCCCACATGGTACCCACGCATCCAGTCAAAGCGCTTG
>JBFOMC010000190.1:0-5073 GCA_040830565.1 Flavobacteriaceae bacterium | reverse complement strand
TTTAGAAATTGGGGCAATTTCTTCCTTAAGAAGCGTCAGGGATTCTTTAACCTTATCGTAGTCCAATAAGGTTTTAACATTATTAACTACCAGATCAATTGCATCTTGGGTCATATTCCAGATTTAATTCCTTAATAAATTTTACCAATAAACTTTTTTGAGGGGAACAAAAAATGAATACGCCCAAAGTGATGTAGGGCAATCCTGAGAGATTTTACTTTCAAGATAAGAAAATATTATTATTACGCGATGGTTTTATTTACTTTTTTGGAAGAAAAGGAGTCGACATATTGCCATAGAAATGCCCAAGTACGGGTATTTAGACCTTAGTTATTCTTAGGAAGCACTGTATTTTTTTACCTGATTGATCCAGTTGAGAATAAAATTTTTAACGGGATATTCTCGAATCTCCTCAATATCATCCTGGTTGATGCGTACAATGCCCCATTCTTGCTTGTCGTTATGAATAAGTCCTTCATTGGTAAGGGCCTTGTCTTTTAGGATAATCAGGGGTAGGTCTAAAGATCTGGCCAGGGCAGCTTCGATTTGGAGCCAGGGACTGGTAAACGCCTCTTTAGCCAAACTACTTTCCTGATCGCTTCCGCGTTTGGCGGTTCCTTCCTGGATGTAATAGCGCTCCAGGGCAAGTACCAGGCAACCACAAGAATCTTTTAATTCCTTCAGGATGGGGATCAGGGGATCATTGTCTTCCCATTCTGTCAGGGTCTGAAGTTGAATACCATTTTCAATAAAGTATTCCTTAAGCCTGTTGATGTAGTTTTGTTGATCCTCATTATGCGGGCTTGCCACACTAAAGAATACTTTGATTTGCCCATTGTTTGAGCCATTTTTTTGAGTCGCTTCTCCGAAGGTCTCCTCTTTAAATTTGAAGTATTCGCTTTTAGAGCTTAAAAATTGCAATACGTTGGCACGTACCTGGCTAAGGGCAAGATCCACCTCCAGATGATCAGCAGTACCGTCTACCTTCTTTTCCATAATGGTGTGGTACTTGGCAGATTGGAGGGCAATCTGGTTGAGGTCGGCCTCATCTTTAAAAAAACTGTTGAGTAGTGCTATGGACTCGGAAATTTTATTTCCTCCAATAAGGGTTCTCACCTTGGTCTCTAGTTCTGTGAAATCCATTTTATTAAACCGTTTGAAAGTAATGCTAAAACATGTCTGGGGGAAACAGGAAATTACTTACACAATTTAAGAAAAATTGGGATAGGGTGGTGCCGGCTTGTGTTTAGACTATTATATCTGCAAGAGTCTTTTTAAAGACTTATTCCTATTGAAATAGATTGTTACACTAAAAAAACTATCAGTGAAAACTGATAATTCAATTGTTTGAATAAAAAATACCGATGAATGGGATTTTATACTAAACGATTGCCCGCGAACCTTGCAAGCTCTTGAAATAGACAGCGGCTGCCTGGCCCCAACCCCATACTCAGAAATCGCTTGACTTTTATTTTCAGAAATCGTAACTTAAAACAGATCTCTTGAGCTTAATTACATCTGGCTTAGAGAAGCTTCCTCCACAATTTTATTAATCCCCCTTAATGTTGAAAATATTATTTATAACCCTTAAAGGATAATTCTATGGCTGATATTCAAATCATTAAAAATAACGCGACCTCTTTAGAGGCAAAAGTCAACATACGCCAGGGGGAGCGCATTAGAACTGCGGGTACGGGTAATTGGCGCTATGAAATGGCAGTTTTGATCATGTCCAATGTTGTCAACGACAGCGCGGTTGTTGTAGTAGATGGGGGACATTTGATAGCTCCTCATGGGGAGGCACCAACTCCAAGGGGATTTCCGAGCGGAATGCTTTGTCTGGCCATTGCTATAGATGCAGATGATTATGACGAGGGAACACATACAGTACAAGATAATGTGAGTGTTAAAAGACATGAAGATCATTTTGATGTATGGAAGCTCGAAGTCACATTTGATGTCAGTTCGGCCTTCTTTGCTGATAGCATTACTAAATTACAAGCTACTTTAACAGCTGAGCATGTTGAGGAAAGGCCACGAACAGAAAGACCTGAGAATCCGCCAGAGCCCATTGATAGTGATTTAAGGCGTGAGATTACTTAAAAATATCGGGAATGGTTAGAATCTTTGGATAAGCAATAATGAGGTTAGATTTTTTATGCCTTCTTAGCCATTTCAGAAGTCATTGTAACTTATCCGCTCTCTAATCCCCCCACTGGCCCGGTGGATGATAACATCTGCCTTGTATTTCCTCGCCAGGCTTTTGGCTTTGCGGATGGCAGTGCTTTGCTTTCGGTGCTTACTGGTGATGCGTTTGTTGCCCTCTCTACGCACAGCCCAACCTTCTTCATAGGGGACCACATGTTGGTGCCAGGTGCGACCCCTTTTGCTTTTTTGAGCGCTGTTAAAAAAGACTTCTATGAGTTCTATTAAGGTTCGTAGCCAGGATTTGCCTTTAGTCATACAGCATTTTTGCTTGCTTCTAAGATAGTAAAAACCTCCTACGCTTGTAATGACGAACCGGAAGGGAGCGTGTTACACGTGTAAAAGCGTCAACCGTACAGTATTTCTGGTCGTTTACACAAAAAGGAGGAAAAATCCTATACTTAGGTAGTACATTTAATCGTATAGAGCGAGGAAAGATTTTTGATATAAAAAACTTCCTACAACTGTAGAGGTCCTGCAAATTGTTTGGACCATTTCCTATTCCCCCTCATTATTGAATTTATAGGTAGCCATGCTTCAATGGTTTACCTTTTTTAGTACCAACACTAACTTAAATTTTTTAATATGAAAATTATCGGTAAAGTGTTTTTAAAAGTTTCCACCATTTTCCTGGTCTGTGCCTTACTTCAATCCTGTTACTCTGTAGTGCTAACCAGTACACATGGCAACTATATGCCGGAAGAAAATGAACGAGAGGATTTTTTTAAAGATAAAATGGTGATCGAGTTAGATACCGTGGTACCAGCTGGTGTTACCACAAATTATTCACTTATCAAGACCCAGCGAGATCGTTGTACGTCTGGAAAACTGCATTCAATGCAATTCAAAAATACCTTTGGAGGCTCTCTGCTTTATTTGGTCACCTTTGGTGCAAAGCGCAAAGTGTCTATAAAGTACGTCTGTATACAACCCTAAACTTCTTTATTATGGCAGAGACCATCACCCACCTCATGGAACAATGGGACACCATTCATAAAAATGGCCCCTGGCAACTTAAGCATAGATACATTACGCATAACGGTTCAAGTTTAGACTTGGCCTCTACAATTATACAATACAATGACACTGGCGAGGAAATGAGGCGGTTGATCCAGGAAGCGTCAGATAATGGAGAGGGTTTCAGAGCCTATGGGTCGCGTTGGTCCATGTCAAATGTAGCTTACAACAAGGATCGGATGCATTACAATAGGTATATGACCCTAAATATCCCAATTTCGGATCAGGATGTTCATAGCGCATCTCCTTACGCCAGGGAAAATTTATTCTTTTTTCAGTGTGGGGCTACCATAAAACGGATCTCTCAGGTCCTCGAGGCGCATAAGAAGTCTTTAAAGACCTGTGGAGCCAGTAACGGTCAGACTATAGCTGGATGTATTTCTACAGGCGTACATGGTTCTGCACTTGATGTAGGCTCTGTGCAAGACTATGTGGTAGGGCTCAATCTCATTATAGGACCGGGGCCAGAAGATAATATCTACTTAGAAAGGCATACAAAGCCGGGGCTTTCGGATGAATTTGCAAGTAAAATCAAGGCCAGGGTCATCAGAAATGATGGGTTGTTTAATGCGGCTCTGGTGAGTATGGGCTCCTTTGGGTTTATTCATGGCGTAGCTATAGAGGCCGAAGACCGCTACCTTTTAAAACGATATGTTAGGAAAATCGATAAAAATATAGCGCTTGAGTTGTCAGAGACGATGGACTTTAAGAATTCACCGTTTAGCATTGAAGAGGAAAGAGATGCCAATGGCAAGGGTTTGCGTCCCTATCACTATAAAGTCTTTTTTAATCCCTATAGTGATGAATCTAAGTATGTGGTAGAATTCATGTATAAAAAGCCCTATAGCACCCCCTATCCGGATCCCTTTACGGTGATTGAAAATTCCATTTATACCGATCTTATTAATGTACTCATTAAAATAAGCCAGAAATGGCCCAAAACCATTCCTTATTTTATTAAGCGATTAGAAAAAAATATACTGCCCCTGGCTAAGGAAGAGGCGTCCGTAGGTACTTTGTATGAAACGTTTTGGGATGCGCAGTACAAAGGCCCGGCTTTTGCCTGTTCTGTGGGGATAGATCATAAAGATTCTGTGAAAGCCTTGCAGGCGATCTCAAAAATGACCAGGGAAGAAGGCCCCATCCCCGGGATTTTTGCGATGCGATTTATAAAGCAAAGTAAGGCCACACTTTCTTTTGCGCGTTTCCCAATTACCTGTATGTTAGAAATAGATGGCATACAATGGAAGAAGACCAAGAAGCTTATGAGCCTTACGGAGTATGGTCGGCGAATGATCCAGGTTTTACAGCAGAACAATATTCCGTTTACCTTGCATTGGGGAAAAAATTCTGATTGGGCATTATCCGGATTAATACAGCATATGTATGGGGACGATGCCGAAACCTGGAGGTCTCACCGCAGCGCCTTGCTAACACCGGAAATGGCCCAGGTTTTTTCCAATGATTTTCTAACCACCACCGGATTGCATGAAACCAATACTAGCCCAGATCCGGATTTGGTAGCTTCGCTAGTATAGTTGCGCTTCAAAGTACGGGATTGCCGAGGTTCGCACCTTTTGTGGTCCCTGCCCACCTCACGAGCCGCCTACTGGCGGCGACGCGGCAATCTGGTGAAATAACCTGAAACCGTACAAAGAAAATCCCGTGGAAACACCGCTATCGCTCTTCACGGCCCGCTGGCGCGTTGGCGTGAGACCCGGGGAGATTACCTCCTGTAAACAGTCGGTGTTCACCCCTAACCAATGTTGCAAATACAACTGCACTGTCTTTGCAAGACAGATGGCTTGAAACAACAAAACCCAATCAAGTAAACTTGTTGGGTTTCTAATG
>JBFOMC010000189.1:0-17712 GCA_040830565.1 Flavobacteriaceae bacterium | reverse complement strand
GAACAGCCCCCTAAGATGTCTTTAACATGGGATAGTGAAGATGGAGCCTATCGCATCTTGGAACACCAAAATAAAAATATTCTCAGTGTTCTTGATCTTTCCGTTTCTCAAACTCCAAAAGCCATGGAAATTTTGGAGAAAGCCTATGGAAAGCAGCAAATCACTACCCGGAACTGGAAGACCATTGAACGTATTGTAAAGAAATTATAATCTTTATGGGATGTTTTGAACTTAAACTATTGAAAAACATCCAAAAGTGATTTCTAATCATTACTTTAATGCCAATAATCAATACCTAAATATCTTATGAAACTTGGAGCATTTTCTGTTAGCCTAGCTGTCAAAGACCTCAAAAAGTCGAGAGAATTTTATGAAACCCTTGGCTTTTCCGTTTTTGCCGGAGAAATGGAACGCAATTATCTGATAATGAAAAACGGAAATGCACTTGTAGGGCTTTTCCAGGGCATGTTTGAGCAAAACATCTTAACCTTTAACCCTGGTTGGGACGAGAGTGCATCTAAACTTGCCGACTTTGATGACGTAAGAAAAATTCAAGCTCATTTAAAACAATCCGGTCTTAAATTAGAGAGAGAGGCTGACGAAAGTAGTACCGGTCCGGCCAGTTTGGTTTTAATGGATCCTGACGGAAATCCTGTTCTTATAGATCAACATCTATAGCGGTTAAAGCAAATTTCAACAACCTAATTTAAACCTAAACCCAGGATGAAAAGTGTTTTCTTGATTACTCTTATGCTCTGCTTTTGTGTGGGCACCAGTGCCCAAAATGCCAAGGATCCAAGCTTTGAAGAAGTGCTCTCACTTCGCTCAGTTTCCAATGCACAAATCTCACCCAACGGTAAGCATGTTGTTTTTGAAAAGTCTTCGGTCGATTGGAAAGAAAACCGCTATGACAGAGAATTGTGGTTATCTAAAAATGGAGGACAACCCTTTCAAATTACAAATAATCCTGAGGGAAATAGCAGTAATCCAAAATGGTCTCCTGACGGTCAATGGATTGCTTTTAGGTCTAAGCGAGGAGAAAAAACGCAATTACATCTGCTCCGGCTTGAAGGAGGCGAAGCCTTCCAGCTTACCCATACAAATGGCAATATCTCCGGTTACGAATGGTCTCCGGATGGCAAGAAAATTGCCTTTCTTCAGGCTGAAGACAGATCAAAAGAGGAGAAAGAAAGAAAAGACCTGTATGGCGGCTTTGCCGTGGAAGATGCCGAGTATAGCCTTAATCAGTTATGGATCAAAAACTTTAACTCTGAAGATCTTAATGCAATGCCCCTGCCGGTGCAAATGAAGGATTCCTTATTCAAAGAAAAATCAAAAGCCAAACTATTGATAGATTCGGTCTCCTACTCGATTAATAATTTTCTTTGGTCTCCTGACGGTAAAAAGATTGCGATTGAACATCAACCTGATCCTCTTAGGAACACTTTTTTTAAAGCGGATATCTCCATTTATGATATTCCTTCTAAAACTTCGAAATTTTTGGTTAAAAACCCCAGCTATGATGGCCTTGAAGCCTGGTCCCCGGATGGTAGATCTATTTTATATGGTACGAGCTTAAATGACAGTACCTCCAATTATTACAAAAACGGAAAACTATTTCGAATAGACATTGACGGCAATAATAATGAGCAACTTGCCAAGGACTTTGATGAGGACATTTTTGCCCTGGAGTGGACAAAGGAAGGCATATTTGCGTTATCATGGCAAAAAACGCTAAGGCCATTGATTAAAATAAATCCGAAAACAGGAAAGGTCTCAGTACTTAGCACTGGCCCAGAGAGAACCTGGGGTTACTCGTTCTCTTCAGACGCCAAAAAAATTGCTTTCACCGGTGCAAATGATGATGACCTCACGGAGTTGTACCAGGGAGATTACCCGGTAAAGAATATTCATAAACTGACAAATTCCTCCAAGCAAATTGAAAGTTGGGCCATTGCCAAAAGTGAAGTCATAACCTGGAAGAGTGAAGATGGTACCAGCATAGAGGGGGTGCTGCATACTCCACAAAATTTTGATCCTAACAAAAAGTATCCGCTTTTGGTAGTCATTCACGGGGGTCCAACCGGAATCTCAACCCCGACGGCAGTAAGCTCATATGTGTATCCCATAACTCAGTGGGTGAATAAAGGCGCCATAGTGTTGCGCCCAAATTATCGGGGTTCTGCAGGATATGGTGAAAAGTTCAGATCGTTGAATGTAAAAAATTTGGGAGTAGGCGATGCATGGGATGTGGTGTCAGGCGTAAAGTATCTTGAGGATCAAGGATTTGTAGATTCCAACAGGGTAGGCGCTATGGGATGGAGCCAGGGAGGCTATATTTCGGCCTTTCTTACCACAAATTCAGATAAGTTCAAGGCTATTTCTGTCGGGGCTGGAATTTCTAATTGGATGACCTATTACGTAAATACCGATATTCATCCTTTTACCAGACAGTACTTAAAGGCTACGCCTTGGTCTGATAAAGCTATTTATGAAAAAACTTCTCCAATGACTAATATCACTGACGCAAAAACCCCTACGCTAATTCAGCATGGAGAGTTTGACCGCCGGGTGCCTACAGCTAATGCCTATGAGTTATTTCAAGGGTTACAAGATGTCGGAGTTAAAACCAAGCTAATTATTTACAAGGGTTTTGGCCATGGTATCAACAAACCTAAAGAAAGACTGGCTGCAACCTGGCATAATTGGCAGTGGTTTGGTGAGCATTTATGGGATGAAGACATTAGCATACCTATGGAGCATTAAGAGCTGCCTAGGCCTGATTGATCAAAAGTTTCTGCTAAGATTAAATCCGAAGAAGATCACTCCATCTCCCCAACTCCCGTTAGCCTGTCCTAGAAATCCATTTTCAAAGGAGGGTTGTGCATTTGTGAAGTGGAGTTGAAAAACATGCCCTCCGGTTTCAATGTCCACGCCTATTGAAAGAGGGTCGTTAAACGGATTGTTATCGGCTCGGTTTAAATGTGCAGCGTAATCTACGTTTAGCGAAAGTCTTTTAGACAGTTTTAACCTTCCTCCTACTCCCATGGCAAATTGGGCCTTCATTTGATCCTGATCCCCCGCAACGTCTGGCAAGTAATTGTCATAAAAAAAGGAAGGGGCTAATTCTAATGAAAGTCGTTCACTAAACTTTCGTGAAATTAAGATCTGCGAAATATATCCAAGCCTGTCAATAAACTCGAGATCGGGAACAAGCGCCTCATCCAAATTTCCATTGAGTAAGATCCCGTTAAATCCTACAACTGTCACCGGAGAACCTCCGTCTCTTTGGCGGACCAATCTATATTTAGTATTGAGATCGTAGGTTTTTTGAAAAGAACTTCTGGAAAATCCAATGTTCCAACCGTCACTAATTCCATAGATAAAATGTAATCTGGTGACAGCCTGATCGAGGCCAAAGAACTCACGTATGCCATCTTTTATAGAACCAAAGCGGTGCGAGACTACAAAATATAGACTCTTTTTGGAAGCTAGTTTGGTAGACTCCAGATTTACAATTTTTAAGCCTTTAAAGGCGGCTTCGGCAAATTGCACCGTATCTTGCTTGTCTATTTCGGCTAGTAAGTCATCTTGAGTACGACCTGCTAAGGGCATCAACAGCAGGAGCATCAGTAAGGATATCTTTTTCATAGGATGGGATTTTGGTTGTCTTTTTAGGCAATTTAATCCATTATTTCTATTCGGACGAGAAAGTGTTTTTAAACTTACCCTCTAATTATTCACAACAAAGAAAGGACACGTTCAACTAAAGCATCACATTTTTTAAACCCAAATTCAAAAGGATCTGAAGTTGCAGAGAGCGTATACAATTCCTCCTTGATCATTTTCTTTGCTCTATGTAATCTGACCTTAACATTTACTATAGTTAATTGTAAGCATTCTGTAATTTCAGCAATAGACATGCCCTCAACTTCCTTAAGCATATAAACAATTCGATATTTATAGGGTAGCCCTAAAATTGCCTTTTCAAGCATCATTTTGGTTTCATTTTGAATAAGTTGGTGTTCTGGATTTTGTTGCCCAACCCCCGGCATTTCAAGTATTTTGGTTTGTATATCCTCTGACGAACCCCTGAACTTCAAATACTTTCCATCTTGCCTTAATTTTCCCAGGGCCTCATTAATGGCAATTCTTATTAACCAGGTAGAGAAGGTAGCATTGAACTTAAATTGATCTAGTTTTTGATAGGCTTTCAGATAGGCCTCCTGCATCACATCTGCAATATCTTCCTTGTTACTCAGATAGCCGGCAATAACCCTATAAACCTTTTGGTTGTATCTCCGCATTAAAAGTTCATAATAGGCCTTCTCACCAGCCAGCACTTTGCGGATCACCTCTTTATCCGAAATTTTCCAGCTCTGATGTTCTCTAAATGGTATAGTGTTCATTGATCTTATTTTGTCTTTAGATGAACTTAAGATGTAATAGTTACAAAAATTTTGTAACCTTTTATTAGTTCTGGTATCCAAAGAGCATTAACCCGATTCAATAAATTTATGAATTCTTCCGTGAAAACTTATTTAGTATAGCTAAATGCCTATTGAAGATAAATCTGGCATTAATTTTGACAAAATACCCTGGGATGCTATCCTAAAGGGCATTATGTAAGGTATTTTGCCTGATTTTGCATCCGGAAGGATTGAAATAAGGACGCCCAAGATCAAAAAAGTTAGCTATCTTGTAATTAAAATTGCGGAATAACGAACTTATATTCAATGAAAAAGAAATTTATTTATCCACTTTTTGGCTGCTATCTGTGTCTATCACTTTTGACCAGTTGTGTAGGTAGTGATGATTCAAGGGACATGGATATGCCCGATGCGGTTACCTATGAGGATGATATTAGAACTATTGTCCAAAGCAACTGTGTCATGTGCCATACAAACCCTCCTGTTAATGGCGCACCAATGCCGCTCAACAGCTATGATGCGCTTAGAAATGCCGTAGAGACACGGCCTTTGTTAATCAGAATAAATAGCATCTCTAATCCAATGCCCCCAACAGGTTTGCTTCCTGATGCTCCCAGAGACCTTATTCAGGCCTGGGTAGATCAGGGCTTCCCGGAAAATTAAAAAACTATGAAAAAAATTGCCTTTTTATTGCTCGCTCTTACCTACTGCGGAATAGCAAATGCCCAGAATTACAAAACAACTAAGGGAGAGATTGAATTTAATGCCTCTACCCCACTTGAAGACATTCATGCTGTAAACAAGGTAGTGAATGCGATCTTAAAACCAGACAATGGAGATTTTGCTTCCGTTTTGCTCATGAAAGACTTTAAGTTTAGACGATCGCTGATGCAAGAACATTTCAATGAGAACTACGTGGAGTCGGAAAAGTATCCAAAAGCCTATTTTACGGGAAAGATTAAGGATTTTAATTCCGAAGGGCTGAGTTCTTCGCCTAAAGAATTTGCGGTTGACGGTAAATTGACCATTCATGGAGTCACCAAAGCCTTTTCTACCAAGGCCAAATTGAGTAAAGGTTCGGGCGGTATTAAGCTAGTGACAAACTTCATCGTTAAACCGGAAGAATTCAAAATAGAGGTTCCTAAACTGCTGTTCAAAAAAATTGCCCAGGAAGTGAAGGTAGATGTAGCCTTTCAAATGGCAGAGCAATAAGGCTTTTGCAATGACCAATAAACAATAAGCAATTATCAATAATTGCTATCAAGATTCTTTTCAAAGTGTCTGAAAGTCAAACCCAACTCTATTTAGATTTTGAGTTTGAACTTGATACTTGAGCTTTTTTCCTGGGTTGCGGGCAGTGGAAATTGATTTAATTAAAGCTTTTTTGATATAAATGTTGAACGGGAATCTAGGGGTCTATCGACCCCTCCCCGATTGAAGATAATGCCCGAGCCTGCAACTTCCTTGCAAAGAACCGAGATTAACAATTATCGATTAATTACTTCTTTTTTTAATTCCTCAATTCACCGATTCCTCGATTCTTCCCATCTCCTTGTGGTCTTTGCCCCTTCCTTGCGCACCTTGCGGTTCATCTTGGTCCTAAGTCGAGCCTCACGCTTCGAGCATCTAACCTACTCCAATCAACAGTTAATTATTAGTAATAATTGACCTGTGTTTTGAACTTGAACTTGACGTTTGAACTTGAACTTTACTTAGAAAGATACATCTTCCTTCTGGTATACAGATTGTAAAATTCGTCGTCTTTTAAACTGTCTATAAAGAGGATGCTTTCGCCGGTACTCTTCATTTCGGGTCCCAGGTTTTTATTTACATTAGGAAACTTATTAAAAGAAAATACCGGTTGTTTAATTGCAAAGCCCTCCAATTTAGGGTCAAATTTAAAATCCTTCACCTTCTTCTCCCCAAGCATCACCTTGGTGGCATAATTTACATAGGGTTCTCCATAGGCCTTGGCAATAAAAGGAACGGTTCTGGAAGCCCTGGGATTTGCTTCAATGATATACACCATATCGTCCTTGATCGCGAACTGAATATTTATGAGTCCGACCGTATTCAATGCCAGAGCTATTTTTTTGGTATGATCTTTAATTTGTTGCATTACAAATTCTCCCAGATTAAATGGAGGAAGTGTAGCGTTAGAATCCCCGGAATGAATGCCGCAGGGTTCAATATGTTCCATGATACCGATGATATAAATATCTTCCCCATCGCAAATAGCATCTGCCTCAGCTTCAATGGCCCCATCGAGGTAGTGGTCTAGTAACAATTTGTTATTCGGTATTTTTCTAAGAAGATCCACAACATGCTCCTCCAGTTCTTCCTTATTGATCACGATCTTCATGCCCTGACCCCCAAGAACATATGAAGGTCTTACCAATAGCGGGAAATTTAGCTCATCGGCTAGATCCAAAGCTTCATCCGCGCTCTCGGCTACTCCAAATCTTGGATAAGGGATATTGTTGTCTTTTAACAATTTGGAAAAACTCCCCCGGTCTTCTGCCAGGTCAAGGGACTGAAAACTGGTCCCCATAATTTTTATTCCGTACTTATCAAGCTTTTCTGCCAGTTTCAAGGCAGTTTGCCCTCCAAGCTGCACAATAACTCCTTCTGGCTTTTCATGGCGAATGATATCATAAATATGCTCCCAGAATACCGGTTCGAAGTACAGCTTATCTGCAGTATCAAAATCCGTAGAAACCGTTTCAGGATTACAATTGATCATTATGGTCTCATAGCCGCATTCTGCCGCCGCCAGAACTCCATGAACACAGCAATAATCAAATTCTATTCCCTGCCCTATACGGTTTGGACCAGATCCTAAGACCACTATTTTTTTTCGGTCTGTAACTTCGCTATCATTTGCCACATAACGTTCACCTTCCGCAGTCTCTATCTCCTCCTCAAAAGTAGAATAGTAATAGGGGGTAATTGCCTCGAATTCCGCAGCACAAGTATCTACCAATTTATAAACCCTGTTAATATCCAATGCTACCCGTTTCTTGTGAACCTCACTCTCGTAGCAATCGAGCATATGGGCAATTTGTCTATCAGCAAAGCCCTTTTGCTTGGCTTCGAGTAACAACTCCCGGGGGAGGTTGGCAATGGTGTATTTGGAGATTTCCTTTTCCAGTAAGTGGAGTTCTTCGTATTCCTTTAAGAACCACATATCAATTTTTGTGATCTCGTGTATCCTGCTCAAAGGAATCCCTAACTGAATAGCATCGTAAATTACAAATACCCTATCCCAACTGGGAACGGTTAACTTGCTGATAATCTGATCGTAATTTTTATAGCCTTTACCGTCAGCACCCAGACCATTCCTTTTTATCTCCAGAGATTGCGTAGCCTTATGCAAGGCTTCCTGAAAAGATCTTCCTATCCCCATAACCTCACCTACTGCCTTCATTTGAAGTCCTAAAGTTCTGTCTGATCCTTCGAACTTATCAAAATTCCAGCGAGGAATTTTTACAATTACATAATCCAATGTGGGTTCAAAAAGGGCCGAAGTAGACTGGGTAATTTGATTGTCTAATTCATCCAAATGATACCCTATGGCCAGTTTAGCGGCCACCTTAGCAATAGGATAACCTGTGGCCTTAGAAGCTAGCGCGGAAGACCTGGAAACTCTGGGGTTTATTTCAATGGCAATGATATCTTCCTTTTCATCAGGACTCACGGCAAATTGAACGTTACATCCACCGGCAAAATCACCGATGCTGCGCATCATGTGGATCGCCATGTCTCTCATACGCTGAAAGGTGGTATCAGACAAAGTCATGGCCGGCGCAACGGTAATAGAGTCTCCAGTATGGATCCCCATAGGATCCATATTCTCTATGGTACAGATAATTACGACATTGTCATTTTTATCTCGTAATAGTTCTAACTCATATTCTTTCCAGCCCATCAGCGCCTTGTCTATCATCACTTCATGTATGGGCGATGTTTCAAGTCCTCTACTCAAAAGTTCATCAAAATCTTCGGGTTTGTATACGATAGATGCACCAGCACCTCCGAGGGTATATGAAGCCCTTATTACTAAGGGGAATCCGAACTCCTGAGCAATTTCCTTTCCTTTCAGAAATGAGGTCGCTGTAGATTGAGGGGCCATCCCTATGCCTATTTTGAGCATCAGTTCACGGAACTTTTCCCGGTCTTCGGTGATATTGATCGCATTGATATCTACCCCTATGATCTCAACATTAAAATCCTCCCAAATACCCTTTTCATCGGCTTCAATACAGAGATTAAGGGCAGTTTGTCCTCCCATGGTGGGCAGAACAGCATCTATCTCGGGGTGTTCTTTTAATACTTCTATTATGGACTTTGTATTAAGTGGTAAAAGATAAACATGATCAGCCATTGAGGGGTCGGTCATGATGGTAGCGGGGTTGCTATTGATCAAAACGGTTTTGATACCGTCTTCCCTGAGTGATCTCAAGGCCTGGGAACCGGAATAATCAAACTCACAGGCCTGACCAATAATAATAGGGCCTGAGCCGATAATTAAAATAGAATTGATGTCTTTTCTTTTAGGCATTTTTTAAGGGTTTGTGGGTGGGTAATTCCAATGAAATATTAACTAAAGGACAAAAAAAAGGTGCTACTTTAAGAAAGTAACACCGGTTTATTTCGAAAGGTATAATCATTATTTTTTGTGTCTCGGCTCTGAGGATACACTTAATTTTTTTCTTCCTTTGGCTCTTCTTCTCGCAAGAACTTTTCTGCCATTGGCAGACGCCATGCGTTCTCTAAAACCATGTTTATTCCTTCTCTTTCTTTTTGATGGCTGAAATGTTCTTTTCATTAGGAAAAAAATTTGACTTTTATATTTTGCTATAGCTCTGCAAAATCTGGGCGCAAATATACGAAGAGTTTTTTCTCTGCCAAATTGAAATATAAATTATTTCGATTTGTTTTTACTACTTTTGCCGCAACATAAAACAATCCCCTTCCCAGATGAAAAAAATTGTACTATTCATTGTTTTTATAACCTGCAATGGCCTCTTGTTCGGACAAGGTAAACTAAGCTACAGGCTTAATGAGGGGGATACTTTCACTATAAAGCAAAACGCCCAGCAGATCATAACTCAGGAAATTGACGGGGCATCTCATGAAATTGTGAACAATATAGACGGAGTGATGGAATTCATCGTCGTTGGGGAAATGGAGGGAAACTACGAACTAACCATCGCTTTCAAGGATCTTAACCTGAAAATGACCTCTAGCATACAAGGAGAACTGCTTAATGTTAAGGCCAGTGAGGTTAATGAGGAAGACGTACAAACCAAGATCTTCAATAGCCTCCTAAACGTTCCCATACAAATGATTTTGGCTAAAAACGGTGATATTCTTGAGGTGAACGGAGGAGACAGCCTTGTCAGCAAAATGGCTTATTCCTCTGGGCTACAAGACGAATTTTCTCTGAACATGATGAAAAAATCGCTTGAGAAAGAGTTCGGTTCCAAAGCACTTTCTGATAGCTATAAGCAGATGACCTACATATATCCCGACAGTGATATTGCTGTGGGCGATAGCTGGGAGAACGAATATACAGGGAAGCTTTCGGCCAAAAACGTCTGGACCTTGGATGGTTTATCAGACACTAATGCTTCCATTAGCGGAAAAGCCGAGGTGATCATGGATATTGTCGAGCCTGCAACCACCATGAAACTCAAAGGAACTCAGGATACTTCAATAACAACGGACATTTCTTCAGGTTTTATTCAGATGATGAAAGTAGAAGGAGCATCTTCGGGAACTTCGACAATGACGCAATTAGGAGATCAGGAGATCCCCACTACTATTAAATCAACCATTACTTACGAACTTATTCAACCTACAAGTTCGGAATCTATAAAGGAATAATATGTTTAACAAGAATATAAAAATGATTTTGGCCGGGATAGTTATGGGCCTTGCCGTTTATCAATTTATTGAAGGTTATATTGGCAATGGGATCGCACTGATTTTCCTCGCCTTGATTTTCGTTTTTCTCTATTTCAGAAATGAAATTATTCTTCTGGCCTTTCTTCGCATGAGAAAGCAAGATATGGTCGGGACTGAAAAATGGCTCTCTAAAATAAGAAACCCCCAGGCTGCTCTTACCCAAAAACAACAGGGATATTACAATTACCTGTATGGGATCATCTTTTCGCAGAAAAACCTCACTACTGCCGAGAAATATTTTAAAAAAGCGTTGAAGCTTGGATTGAATATGGATTATGACGTAGCCATGGCCAAGCTTAGTCTTGCTGGCATCGCTATGCAGAAGAGAAGAAAAAGAGAAGCCACCACCTTACTTCAGGAGGCCAAAAAACTCGACAAAAACAATATGCTGACAGATCAGATTAAGATGATGCAACAGCAGATGAAGAAGATCTAGTGTCTAGTTGATGGTTGAAGATTAAGTTCAAGAACAAGTATCAAGTTCAAACTCAAATACAAAACATAAATCAATTACCAATTGATCATTGTTTGTTGAAGGAAGCTCGAAGCGTGAGGCTCAATGTAGCTACCTAGCAGTACAATTTACTGTTTACTGATTACTGCTTACTGCTTACTGTTTACTGCTTACTGTTTACCGCTTACTTCCCAACCTTATAATACCCCTTGTTTGGTATTTCTATGGTGTATTTTTTTCTGGAAGCATTGTTTAAATGTGCTTCTCTAAGCCAGGGATTGTGGCGCTTAAGAATCTTGTAGTTGATTTCGTATTGCTGCGCAAAATCGGCAAAACTCAAAACAGGTTCATCTACCTCAACTTTAAAGGTAGGGACGGCAGAGTACATATCTTCCTTGTCTATCTCAAAACCGTATTTATCAGGATTAGAAAGTATTTCCTTTATCGCCATGATTCTAAACACATAACGGCCTGTTTCTTGCCCTAAAAGCAGATCGTAATAATCGTCTACCTGTTGTATTCCCATAAACTTGTTTATTGCTCCGGGGCCAGCGTTGTAAGCCGCAGCGGTAAGCGTCCAACTTCCATACCTGTCTTTCCATTTATTTAGGTATCTGCAGGCCACCTCAGTAGACTTCTCCAGGTGGTAGCGCTCATCCACATTCGAGTTGATTTCTAAGCCATATTCTCGTCCGGTACCCTTCATTATCTGCCAGAAACCTGTTGCTCCCGCATGAGAGACCACATTTTGAAGTCCACTCTCAGCTACAGCAAGATATTTAAAGTCGTCCGGGATACCATTCTTGGCCAATATAGGTTCAATAATAGGAAAATATTTGTGCGCCCGCTTCATCAGTAAGAGAGCGTTAGATTGCCAATAGGTATTTACGAGAAACTCCCGATCTACACGCTCCATAATTTCAGGATCTTCCTGAGGTACTTCTTCTCCGGCAAAATTGAGATCTTCCGGGATATCGATGGCAGAAATCTTATATTCAGAAGCTACGTTCTTATCTTCCCCCTGTCCTTGCTGTTCAGGAAGTTTAACAGAACTAAAAGGATTGGTCTGTTGCGCTGCAAAAATAAGACTACTTATAACCACAAAAAGGCCGATAAGCATCAGGATACTCTTTAAAAACTTCATAAGGCTTAGTTTGTTTGTATATCAAAGGTATTAAATAGAACTCCCTTAATCCAAAATAATTGTGGGCAATCGTTCATTAAACCATTTATATCTATGAATGATCATAGTATGAGTGCCATTTGGCACCTGAATACAATCTTTGATGTGATGTATCGGAAAAACAGCATCTTTTTCTCCATGAATGTGTACCAGATCCGGATCATAACTACTTGATCCCCAATTCACTATTTGATCTATAGACCAATCCAAATAATACTTATCCCGTATAGATAGATATTGTTCGTACAATTCGAGTCGTTTCGTGACCGTTTCTCCAAAGGCATATTTAGACAATAATTCAATGTTATTGACCAAACCTGTAGGTAATAGCTTGTGAATTTTGGTATACTTGGCAAAAATGAGACGTTTCGGAAGTTCATCTTTCTTTTTCACACTAGACACGATAATTACTTTCCTTACCGCCATGCACTTGGCCATTTCCTGGACCAGCAGGCCTCCAAAGGAAACCCCTATTAGAACGGGTTCCTTGTGTTTTACCTTTTCACACATCTTGCGGGCATAGTCCTCAAGAGACATTCCTCTCACGGGTACAAACCAGTCTAACAAGTGCTGTTCGAATCTATCTTCGGGAAGTGCAATGTTTTGAAAAATACTAGAATTAGCCGCCATTCCCGGCATCATATAAACATGAATTTTAGCGCTGTCCATTCGTCGGAAACTATTGTTTTTACTAGGAAATTTCCATTATTTGTGTTACTTTTGTGCGCACAACAATAATTACACCCCAACCTGAGAGTTTAATAATTACACGTTGAGCATTTGGAAAATTACGATTTGAGAACGTCGTAATTTTTTTATCTAAAACCAAAATTAAATCAAACTATATGAATGAAGTAACAATTAAGGACAATAGTTTTCTGCGTCAATTTGAAACGAGGGTTGATGGACATTTAGCCAAGATTGAGTACTCCTCCCAGGAACGGAAAGTTTTTCTAACCAAATTGGTTATCCCCGAAGAAATTACAAACGACGGTTTTAAAGAAGACTTTATAAAATCCGTTTTGCATCACATTCAGGAACAGAATTTAAGAGTTGTTCCCACAAGTCCCCAAATAGCTGGTTTTTTAAGGAAGAACAGACAGTATAAAGAAATGCTTCCGGTAGGTATAAGAATTTGACATTAAGGAAGTAAAAGCATATAAACCGCTCAAAGTAGCGGTTTTTTTATGACCAAAACTAACGGCATACTTCTTACTGTTCAAAAATTTGCGGCAATTCTAGACCACTAGTTTCTCATCGACAAACTCGAAGCGCACATAGCCTTCCTCGTCAATTTTGGTCAGCTCAATTTCATGAAGGGTATTCACCAGTTCCGGATTCCAGGGAGTTCTCACCTTGACATAATTCTCGGTAAACCCCTGAATATGCCCTTCTTTATTGTCTGCCTCAAAAAGCACTGTTCTTTTAGATCCAAGTTGACTCTCATAAAAAGCACGTCTTTTCTTTGCAGATAAACCTCGCAACATTTTACTTCTTTTACTACGGATGTTCTTGGGAACAACACCTTCCATGGAAGCAGCCGGAGTATTATCTCTTTCCGAATAGGTGAATACATGAAGGTAGGAAATATCTAATTCATTTAAGAAGTTATAGGTTTCTAAAAAATGTGCATCAGTTTCTCCGGGAAAACCAACTATTACATCAACCCCAATGCAGGCATGCGGCATGGTGAACTTAATACGCTTCACCCTATCTTCATATAACTCGCGGAGGTATCTTCTACGCATCAGCTTTAAAAGCTCATTGCTGCCACTCTGTAAGGGAATATGAAAGTGAGGAACAAAACAGTTGCTCTGTGCCACAAAATCAATAGTCTCATTTTTAAGCAAATTTGGTTCAATAGAAGAAATTCTGAGTCTGTTAATTCCCTTCACCTGATCGAGGGCATTTACCAGTTCAAGAAAAGTATGCTTATGCTTCTTATTCCCAAATTCTCCTTTACCGTAATCTCCAATATTAACACCTGTGAGTACGATCTCCTTAATACCCTGAGCAGAGATCTCCGCCGCGTTCTTAAGGACATTTTCCAGGGTGTCGCTGCGCGATATACCCCTGGCCAAGGGAATTGTACAATAGGTGCATTTATAATCGCAGCCGTCCTGAACTTTCAAAAATGCCCTGGTCCTATCTCCAATAGCATAACTCCCCACATAAAAGTCGGCTTCCTCAATTTCGCAGGAGTGAACCTGACCGAGCCCCTTTCCATGCCCAGGCTGATTCAGTAAATCGTTTATATAATCTGTGATCTTGAACTTTTCTGTAGCCCCCAGTACCAGATCTACCCCATCCACAGCGGCTAACTCTTCCGGTTTCAGTTGGGCGTAGCACCCTATAGCGATCAGGTATGCTTCAGGATTTACTTTTAGCGCTTGCTTTACAATGGTCTTAAATCGCTTGTCCGCATTCTCGGTAACCGAACAGGTGTTTATAACATACATGTCGGCCCTTTCGGAAAAGTCGACCCGGTCATATCCCTCATCCACAAAACCTCTCGCAATAGTGGAGGTCTCTGAAAAATTGAGCTTACAACCCAGGGTATAAAATGCTACTTTCTTTTTCATACAAGCGACTAAAAAAGGATTGCAAAGATAGGGAAGAATTAAGAATTAAGAATTGAAAATGGAAAATGGAAAATGGAAAGTTGAAAGTTGAAAGTGTAAGAATTGAAGAATCGAAGAACTGAGGAATTGAAGAAATTGTTTATTGCTAATTGATAATTGTTTATCGGAATAGATGCGAGGTAACTTAATAAATCACCACCTATTATTACTTTTTACTGCCAACGGCTACTGCCTACTCAACATTAACCGCAAGGTGCGCAAGGAAGTCGCGAAGATCACAACGGAACCTGAGGAATTGAGGAAATTGTTTATTGTTAATTGATAATTGTTTATTGGGGTGGGCTCGAAGCAAGGGGCACGCCGTGCGAAGTAACTTTAAATCGCTACTTATTATTACTGCTTATTGCGGACTGTTTACCGTTTACTGATTACTGATTACTGATTACTGACGACTAAACTAGTAATTCCGCCATTTCTTGGTGAGCTCAAATACGTGATTGAGCATATCGGCCTCCTTCTCATCAAACTCCACTCCTCTTCTGGCCATCATAACCTTTGCAGCTTCAAAAGCTTTTCTTGGCAGGTAGGTACTAAAGCCTGAAGCACCTCCCCAGCTAAAACTTGGAACAAAATTCCTTGGAAAACCAGGGACATAAATATTGCAATTCACCCCTATTACCGTACCTGTATTGAACATGGTATTAATTGCCGTTTTGCTGTGATCGCCCATCATAAGACCACAAAACTGCAGGCCTGTCTGCTCGAATTTTTCAGTCGCGTAATTCCATAATCTCACCTGAGCATAGTTGTTTTTAAGGTTAGAATTATTAGAATCTGCACCAATATTGCACCATTCCCCCAAAACAGAATTACCCAAGTATCCGTCGTGCCCCTTACTAGAATAGCCAAAAATGACAGAATTATTGATTTCGCCACAAACCTTGCCATGTGGTCCAACGGTCGTGGGTCCATAGATCTTGGCTCCCATTTTTACCACTGCTTTTTCGCATAGCGCAAAACCTCCACGTATAAGATTACCTTCCAGCACTTCAGAATCCTTCCCGAGATAAATAGGACCATCTGTGGCATTGAGTATGCTGTATTCTACTTTGGCTCCTTCCTCTAAGAAAATATTGTCTGGATTAATAAGGCTATTCGTTTCGGAAATAGGTGCGCTATTTCTACCTCTGGTAATAAACTCATAGTCGGCCTGAAGCGCTTCCCCATTCCTGGAAAAAATATCCCAGGTATTTTTAAGTTGTAATGGGGCTTCCTCAAGATAGGTAATATTAAAGTGCTCTACAGCTTCTTCCTGCTTAGGATCTTTAGAATAATAGGCTATCACCTCATCTTCAAAATAAATTGCCTCATTCGGCTTAAGCTTACGGACCAGATCTACCATTACAGCATTAGGTAAAAAGGAAGCGTTAATCAATACATTCTCTTCTGCGCTCTTCAGCGGGAACTTCGGGGATAAGTACGCCTCGGTCTTAGTTGAGGTTTCAGTCTCAAGATATTTTTCCCACTTTTCTCTTATGGTTAAAATACCCATCCTGATATCTGCTACAGGTCTGGTAAACGTAAAAGGGAGTAATGAGTTTCTTGAGCCGCCGTCAAAAAGAATGTAGTTCATGGATGGTATTTTGGGTAAAAATAAAAAAAGTCACGCTTAAGCGTGACTTTAATTCTCTTATATCCCATAAGGATACTATTCTTCTTCTACACTAGATTTTGTCTCGGCTTTCTCAGGAGCAGGTTTAGCTGAAGCTTTTTTGAACTTGTCATATTTGCTCTTGAACTTGTCAATTCGACCTGCTGTATCAACCAACTTGGCCTTTCCTGTATAGTAGGGATGAGACGTCCTGGAAATCTCCAATTTGACCAAAGGATATTCCACCCCATCTACTTCTAATGTCTCCTTGGTTTCGGCCGTAGATTTAGTGATGAACACATCGTCGTTAGACATGTCCTTAAAGGCTACTAATCTATAATTTTCCGGGTGTATGTCTTTTTTCATCGCTTCTAACTTAAATACTGTCTGATTTTTTCAGGCTGCAAATTTAGTCTTTTTTTCAAGAAACAACAATAGTTATCTTTAAAAAAGAATGTAAATATTGTACCTTGTATATGTAACAAAACAGCTCTATCTATAACTAACTTAGTATACAACTAAAAATCTAAAGTAAAATGGAAGAAAATCAACCAAAAACGGGCAAAATTGCCCTGAACTACGGATTACTGCTCGGAGGGGTAAGCGCCGTATTCGTCTTTATTCTTTACACCATGGACATGCACTATCAGGGCGGTTTTTCAGTCATGATCGTAAGTATGTTGCTTAGCCTAGCTGCTATTATTCTGGGATTAGTGCAATTTAAAAAAGCTAACGGTGGGTTTATGTCCTTTGGTCAGGCCTTGAAGATTGGCGTTGGAATTTGCCTTATTGGCGGCATTGTAGGTATTCTGTTCAACCAAATACTGATCAACGTCATTGACCCTGACACCATGACCAAAGCAATGGATTATGCCAGAGCACAACTAGAGGAGACCAACTTGACTACAGAACAAATAGATGGTCAGTTAGAAATGCAGAAAAAATTCTCGACTCCGGTAATGCAAGTGGCCTTTGGCCTATTATTTAGCCTGTTTTTTGGGTTTATTTTAACCTTAATTCCGGCATTGGTCATGAAAAAAAAGCGGCCAGAATAGTATTATTTGTACTTTTGATAGGAATTGTCCAAGATACTCTATGAATATCTCCATAATAATTCCTTTACTCAACGAAGAAGAATCTTTAAGAGAACTCCATGATTGGATTGTAGAAGTTATGCAATCCAATCATTTTTTATATGAGATCCTGTTTATTGATGATGGTAGCACAGATAGGTCGTGGAGTGTAATCTCCCAATTATCTGAAGAGAATGAGTGCGTTAAAGGAATAAGGTTCCAAAAGAATTTTGGCAAATCTCAAGCCCTGCATGCAGGTTTTAAAGCGGCCAAAGGAGATGTGATAATCACCATGGATGCCGACCTTCAGGATAATCCCGAAGAAATCCCAGAACTATATGATCTCATTATCGAGGAAAAATTCGACCT
>JBFOMC010000188.1:0-3724 GCA_040830565.1 Flavobacteriaceae bacterium | reverse complement strand
AGCCTTATACGACGCTGTTTTTTCTGAAATGAGGCTAGAAGGGGTCACCATAAAATTGAACAATAGAAAGATCCTTTCCGGAATTGTGGAGATCATTGGGGCTCCCTATCATTTAGTGGACTTTACCATTGCACTTGACAAACTAGACAAGATCGGTAAAGCAGGAGTAGTGGAGGAGATGTTGAAGAAAGGAATTTCGGAGAAATCCGTGGCTAAGGCAGAGCCACTTTTTGCCCTTACTGGTTCTAATGAGGATCAATTAACTGTACTGCGTAATTTTCTGGCCTCTTCTGAAATAGGACTAAAAGGAGTAGAGGAATTAGAATACATTATTTCTAACGTGATTAAGCTTGGACTTGCAACAGCTGAACTTGCGATCGATGTAACCCTTGCTCGTGGACTAAATTATTATACCGGAGCCATTTTTGAAGTTACAGCGCCCAAAGGTGTGGAAATGGGTTCTATCGGCGGCGGGGGAAGATATGATGACCTTACAGGTATTTTCGGATTAAAGAACGTTAGTGGGGTGGGCATATCTTTTGGCCTCGACAGAATTTATTTGGTTTTGGAAGAATTAGAACTTTTTCCAGAAGAGATCTCACAAAGTCTTCAGGTACTATGCACAAATTTTGGGGAGCAAGAGGCCCTGATGTCTTTGAACCTTATTAGGGAATTAAGAAAGGCGGGGATTACAGCAGATTTATATCCGACCAAAACCAAAATTCAGAAGCAATTTAAATACGCTAACAATAGGAACGTGCCATGGGTCATCTCCATAGGAGCACAGGAATTGGCAAATAACAGTTTTGTGGCAAAAGACATGAGAAAGGGGGAGCAAAAGATCTATAGGTTAGACGAAGTAGCCACCTTTATTGAAACCTTATAGTATTGCTTTAATAGCCTCAATGACCGCAGTGTAATAAGAGTTTTCATGAGGCACAAATTTAGATGCTTTTGCCGGGTCTAGTACTTCCTTCTCAAATTGTACCAGCGGCATTAGTTTCAGAGCTTCAACCTCACTTTCTTGTTTAGTTAGCGCTTCTAACGATACTGAAAGCTTACATAAATAGGTGTGGTTAAATTCGCAATCGATCAACGTATCACTATGTTGATGAACAGATTTATAAACCCCAATTTTTTTAAGGTCTTCTTCTTTAATGCTCAGGCCAATTTCTTCCTGTACTTCCCTGATGGCGGCCTTGGTGTATGCTTCCCCTGAGGCAATGTGTCCGGCTACCGAAACATCCCAAAGCAGGGGGTGGGTGTCCTTATGTCGGCCTCTTTGTTGTAGTAAAACCATTCCGGAAGCGGTGTAGAGCCAAACATGGGCGGTAGGATGGTAAAGCCCTTTTTTATGAGCAACTGATTTTGGCACAATTTCGCCTATTGGCATGCCCCATTGATCAAATATTTCTACTAACTCATCCACCTCCAGGTATTCCTTTTATGTTAAAAACTGAGCTCCTCCCCTGTCATCCTGAGCATTGCCGAGCTGCGAAGTTATTCGCGGTGAAGGTAGCAAGCTAAGCTTATCGAAGTAAAGGGGAGGTGTCACGCAGAACTCGCGACGAAGGGGTTTAGTCAAAATAGCTAAACGTCTCACCCTCTTTTATATTCAATAAGGTTTCGTATATCAATCTGATCACATTTTCAACATCATCCCTATGAACCGTTTCTACAGTCGTATGCATATACCTTAACGGAAGTGAAATAAGTGCAGAGGCCACACCACCGTTACTGTAAGCAAAAGCATCAGTGTCAGTCCCTGTAGACCTTGAGGCTGCCATACGCTGAAACGGGATTTTTTTTGTCTCCGCGGTTTCAATAATACGTTCCCTCAATTTATTCTGTACTGCCGGGGCATAGGAGATCACCGGGCCAGCTCCAATTTCGGTATGGCCCTGGGTTTTTTTCTCAATCATAGGAGTGGTAGTATCGTGACAGACGTCTGTAACTATTGCCGCATTAGGCTTAATAGTTTCTGTGATCATTTGTGCACCACGAAGCCCTATCTCCTCCTGAACAGAATTTGTTATGTAGAGTCCGAAGGGAAGTTTCTTTTTGTTTTCGTGCAATAGGCGCGCTACTTCGGCGATCATAAATCCACCTGCTCGATTGTCTATTGCCCTACATACAAACTTATTACCATTAAGTATATGAAATTCATCAGGATAGGTAATAACACAGCCCACATGTACACCCATTTTCTCCACCTCGTCCTTATCTTTGGCGCCAATATCTATAAAGATGTTATCAAGTTTTGGGGGCTGTTCTTTGCTTCGGTCTCTTGTATGAATAGCGGGCCACCCAAAAATACCCTTTACAATACCTTTTTTCGTGTGAATGTTTACCCATTTTGAGGGAGCAATTTGATGATCACTTCCACCATTTCTAATGACATATAGCAAACCGTCATCAGTGATATAATTTACATACCATGAGATCTCATCGGAGTGGCCTTCTATGACTACCTTATAGTCGGCTTCCGGATTTATCACCCCAACTGCCGTACCATAGGTGTCAGTGATAAAAGTGTCTACATAGGGTTTTAAATATTTCATCCAAAGCTTTTGACCTTCCCATTCGTAGCCGGTTGGGGCCGCATTATTTAAGTATTGTTCAAAAAAATCTAAGGATTTTTTAGTGATGATCTTTTTTGAGCTCATGTATAGTTGTTTAGTAGGCAAACTTAGCAATATTCACTTTTATTTAATAATACAATAGTAGGTTTATCGTTAATTTTGGCAGGACTTTTGGTTTTATCAGGATATGAAGCATTGGTATTTATTTTGTTGTTACGGATTTCTGGCGGCCATTTGCAATGCTCAGGTAGAGGAGGTTCCGCTGGATTCTCTTACCGAGAAAATGATCATTGTTGAGGGTGATTCTATTTTTCAAAGGTCTATTGCCCTGGATGAAGTTTACATTTTTGGCAAGCTGGAATTTGCTTCCTATAAGGAAAAACTCAGGTACTATATTTTAAGGAGGAAAACTATAAAGGTATATCCCTATGCTAAGCTGGCTTCTGAGCAGCTGGAACAGCTTAACGATAGCCTGGGAAAAATAAAAAAGAAGAGGAAGCGAAAAAAGTATACTAAAAAAGTTCAGAAGTATATCGAAGAAGAGTTTTCTGCCGAATTAAAAAAGCTTACGCGGACTGAGGGTCAGATTTTGGTCAAATTGATCTACAGGCAAACCGGAAAGACTTCCTTTAACCTGGTGAAAGAATTGCGTAGCGGATGGCGTGCTTTTTGGTATAACACTACGGCAAAGATGTTTAAGATTAGTATAAAAGAGGAGTATCATCCGGAAAGCGTCCATGAAGATTACCTTATTGAAGATATCTTGCAGCGGGCTTTTGCTTCGAACAGGCTAGAAAGACAGGAGTCTGTATTGGATTATGATTACGCTTCCCTCACCAATAAATGGGCTAAGAATCAGAAGCAGAAAAAATAGTTGCGCAAATCATTATATTCTCTTAAATTTACTAGCCTTTTTTGAGAGCTATTTACAAGCAATAAACTAGTTTCTAGCTGGTTAAAAATTCACTCAAAAAAAAATATTAAAAATACCTGAAAATTTAGTTGCATTTAAAAAAAGTGCTCTATATTTGCAGCCGCTTTGGGAGGGATGTCCTTCTGGGGTTGATAAGGAATAGTTCATTGACATATTGGCAGACAGCGTTTTTCTTTGATTTAGGGATGGTTGATACTGTTTTTAGGTT
>JBFOMC010000187.1:0-9133 GCA_040830565.1 Flavobacteriaceae bacterium | reverse complement strand
TCCAAATCATTCACAAACCACATAGCGCTAGCTGCTTTTGTAGTATAGCCTGTTCGGTTTTGCTTTTGTTGTTTGGCGAGATCTTCTCTGGTTGGCTCCCCTGCATTTGGATAATCCCAGGCATCCATATTAGCCGTAGTGTAATCCTTAATATGTGTAACCATCCTACCCCTCTCAAGGACCAAAGTTTTGAGGCCGTTTTCACAAAGTTCCTTGGCGGCCCAGCCTCCACTAATCCCGGTTCCAACCACAATGGCATCATATGATTCCTGAGGCTCGTTATAATAATATTTACCCATTTATAAAATTGTTTATTCTCTAAATTTATTAAATATAAAATTAATTTTCTACATTTAAACAGTATACTTCAGAGGAGCGTTACACTATAACGTTATAGTGCATCTGGATGGTTAAAATCAACTAAACTAATGGTGAAATGAGAATGAGAAAGGTTTTTCGAAGTAGTGCTTTATTGGGAATTTTTTTGCTGGGGATCCTGGTAATGTCCTGCAAGGAAGACAAAAAAAAGGAGGCAGATAATATGGAGGCGAAAGAGGAAGTAATGGCAGAGCAAGCACCTTTCTTTGAAATTTCACTAGCCCAATGGTCTATACACCGAATGATACGAGAAGGGGACACAGATCCCTATGATTTTGCCAAGATGGCAGAGGAATGGGGCTTCACTGGATTGGAGTACGTAAGTCAGCTCTATAATCCGGAATTGGCAGATGCTAATTACTCTGAAGAAGCTATGGCTGCCTTTGTGGCCAGGTCTAATGAAGAGGCCGAAAAGCATGGAATGAAAAATCTGCTTATCATGATTGACGGGCAAGGGAACCTTGCGGTGAGCGATGAAAAGGAACGCAATGAAGCCGTTGAGCGTCACTATAAGTGGGTTGATGCCGCTGCGGCCATGGGATGTCATGCCATACGGGTGAATTTAGCAGGGAGTGATGTGCCCGAAGAATGGAGAGCCAATTCCATTGACGGACTTACAAAACTAGCTACTTATGCCAAGGATAAGAACATCAATATCATCGTAGAGAATCACGGGGGATTATCTTCTAACGCTGCTATGGTAGCAGATGTAATGAAGGCGGTTAATATGCCCAATTGTGGAACACTCCCGGATTTTGGAAATTTTTGCATCAAAAGAAAGGACCCCAAGAATTACCAGGCAGGCTGCGCCGAAAGCTACGACATTTATCAGGGAGTTACAGAGTTAATGCCTCATGCTAAAGCAGTGAGTGCCAAGTCGCATAATTTTGATGAGGATGGAAATGAACGTGAGATAGATTATGTAAAAATGCTTCAAATAGTTAAAGATGCAGGCTATAAAGGTCATATAGGCGTGGAGTACGAAGGTGGAGAAATAGGAGAGGAAGAGGGAATAATAGCAACCAAAGAACTCTTGTTAAATGCAGCCAAAAAACTGAATTAAAACTAACCCCGACATTACTTTATGAAAGTTTTTTTTAATCAACTTTTTGATTACAACTTCTATTGTAACAAAAAACTTATAGAGGAATGTAACAAGCTAGAGCAGGTTCCTGAGAGGAGTATTTCCCTTTTTAGTCATGTGTTAAACGCGCATCATATTTGGAATGCGAGAATTCTTGGTAAGCCGGCAGAATATGAAGTTTGGCAGATACACGCTATCAAGGATTGGGGGGATATCCATTACGAGAATCAGCGAAGTTCTTTTGAGATTACTACCAATGCTGATGACTTTGAGCGTAGAATTGATTATGAGAATACTGAGGGCAGATTGTTTACAAATACCCTACAAGATATTTTATTTCATATCATAAACCATTCAACCCATCACAGAGCACAGATTTCTACCGACTTTAGAAACAATGACCTGGAGCCTCTTTCCCTCGATTTTGTATTCTATAAAAGATAAATAACGCCTATGTCCAATTTTACGAGAATCCAGCTGTCCTTTATGATGTTTTTGGAGTTCTTCATTTGGGGAGGCTGGTTTGTGACCCTGGGATCTTTTTTAGGAAACAATTTAAATGCCACAGGTGCAGAATCTGCCATGGCTTTTTCTACACAATCCTGGGGGGCTATAATTGCACCATTTATTATAGGACTTATCGCCGACAGATATTTCAATGCCGAGAAAATACTTGGAGTACTCCATGTTATTGGAGCAATATTGATGTATCAAATGTCGCAAACCACGGAATTCAGCAGCTTTTATCCTTATGTCCTGGGATATATGATTGCCTATATGCCAACCCTGGCCCTGGTGAATTCGGTTTCCTTCAATCAGATGTCTGATCCGGCCAAACAGTTCCCTTTCATACGTGTTTTTGGTACTTTAGGATGGATCATCGCCGGATGGATTATCAGCTTCGGATTTAAATGGGACTCCATAGAGAATATTGCCGAAGGTGCATTATCTAATACCTTTTTGATGGTAGCTGTGGCTTCAGCAATACTTGGATTGTTTAGTTTTACACTGCCAAAAACGCCTCCTAGTTTACAGAAGGGAGAGAAAGTTTCACTTTCTGATATCCTGGGCTTAGATGCCCTAAAATTGTTGAAGGATAGGAACTTTCTGATATTTTTCATTTCCTCTATATTGATCTGTATTCCTTTGGCATTCTACTATCAAAACATCAGTTTATTTCTAACAGAATATAAGGTAGAGAATTCCACTACATGGGCTACCCTTGGTCAAATGTCCGAGGTGCTTTTTATGTTGCTCCTGCCCTTTTTCTTCAAGAAGTACGGCTTTAAAAAAACTATTTTGTTTGGGATGCTTGCTTGGGTGATCAGATACTTGCTATTTGCATTTGGTGATGCGGGGGAATTATTCTTTATGCTGGTTATTGGGATTGCCCTACACGGTATCTGCTACGATTTCTTTTTTGTATCCGGACAGATCTACACAGATTCCAAGGCAGGAGATAAAGTGAAAAGTGCTGCTCAGGGCCTCATTACCCTGGCCACTTATGGCATTGGAATGCTCATAGGATTTTGGGTAGCAGGTAAAATATCGGATACCTACCTTATTGGTGAGAATACACATAGCTGGCAGGATATATGGATTTTCCCTGCGGTCTTCGCAGCCGTAGTTTTTGTGGTTTTTGCCCTATTATTTAAAAATGAGAAAATAGAATATACAACTTAGAATCTTAAAATTATGCCTAAAAAAATTAGACTAGGAATACTCGGTGGAGGAGGAGACTCTCTCATTGGAGTGCTGCACAGGGTTGCCTCTCATATTAACGATAATTATCAAATTACGGGAGCGGTTTTTAACCCGGATTTCAAAGTAAACAAGGCATTTGCCCGGGAGATAGATGTTCCACTTGATAGGATCTATACAGACTTCGATACCATGGTGGAAGAAGAAATGAAACTTCCGGAAAATGAGCGCATCCAGGTTTGCTCCGTACTAACTCCGAACTTTCTTCATTTTCCAATGGCCAAAAAGCTACTGGGAAATGGCTTTCACGTGATATGCGAAAAGCCGATGACCACTACCTACGAGGAGGCTAAGATTTTGCAGAAGGCCCATAAAAAGGCCGGGACGGTTTTTGCTCTGACCCATACCTATACGGGATATCCTATGGTTAGGCAAATGCGGGAGATGATCAAAAAGGGAGCTATTGGTAAAATTCATAAGGTAGATGCCCGTTACTATCAGGGTTGGATCAATACAATAATTCACGACAAGAAGAAGCGTTCCTCCGTCTGGCGTCTAGACCCAAAAAAGGCGGGAATAAGTTCCTGTATGGGAGACATTGGCGTTCATGCTTTTAATCTAATTGAGTACACCACTGGTTTACAAGTGAAATCACTACTATGTGATTTTAATTACCTCTACAAGGACAATAAAATGGATGTTGATGGCACCGTACTAATCCGTATGGGAGACCATATTAAAGGGGTTATCAGAGGCAGCCAGGTGGCCACTGGCGAAGAAAACGGCTTGGCAATTGCCATCTATGGGGAAAAAGGAGCCTTCCGTTGGGAACAGGAAAAGCCCAATTTTCTCTATAAAATGAGCGATACGGAACCTACCCAGATTTATAAACCTGGTCATGATTACAATTCAAAGTTATCCCTAGACGGCACAAAATTACCTGCAGGACATCCGGAAGGTATTTTTGATTCAATGGCGAATATCTACCTGGGTGCTGCCAAGGCAATTCGTGGTAGAAAATACAATGACGGGGAATTCCCTACTATGACGGATGGGGTAAGAGGGATGGACTTCATAGAAGCCACCGTGGCCTCCCACAAAGGAGGGAACAAATGGGTAAGATTAAAGAAGTAAGACTGTAGTTTCTTTAATATTGCTTACTTTCTAATGGGTTTTATCATAAAGCCATGAGATAGATCTCCGGCGTTTATCTGGTATTCTTTGTGCGGCATCAGTCCCCAACTATTGTCTCCCCCTACACCCATTTGCCTGTAATCTATATTAATATTGATCAATTCACGAACGGGAATGTCATAGGTATGTCTTTGCCTTTTTTCAGTGCCTTCGTCAAAGTCGGAATTAAGTTGATGGTGAGCACTAAATCCAAATAGCTCCGGGGCACTAATAGATATACCATTACCGCTTTCGTCTGTGAAACTTAGGTTTCTTAGCTCTGTCCTATACCCATTTTCCTGTGGTCTGATATAGGGATAATAAAGGTCAGCAACCTTGGCGTTGTACAGTCCCACCAGGGCACTGGTTTTCCTGTCGATGTAATTTTCGTGGGGACCTCGACCGTACCAAACCACATTGTTGAAGGTATCATTGATCATAAAGTTCGTCCCGAATCTTGGCAAGATAGGCTGGCTCTTCTCAATGTCTTTTAATTGATTTTGTATGAGTATTTCACCTTTGTTATTGATGGCATAGGTGATTATCGCCTTGCCATCTACAGAGGGTAAATTATAAGTAGCGATCATTTGTAAATTTCCTCTAACCTTAAACGGGTTATTGGAGATTTTAATCGCATCCATTTGCTGCTCATCATCTTTGAATGTCAAGGTAAATGCCGCCAATTCTTGTTCCTCACTCGCTTGCTTCCACTTTGCAAGACGCTTTGGCATATTGTACCCATAGTCATTGTCTACCGGGGCTCTCCAGTAATTAGCCACTGGTCCTTTAACCAGTATATTGCCCTGGCCATAATCCAGAGAGGTTATTTCCGCGGTTGTAGCATCGAAAACAATTTCAAAACCATCACCCGAAACAACAATACTTGATGAATCTTTTTTGAGCGTAATCCCTTTTGTATTATTAACAAAAGCATCAGGTTTGTAGACTGTTAACGGAAATTGCTCATAAGCCATCAAATGACCCTGAGGTACTAAAGGAGCTTCATTTTTGGTATGGGCATACAAGTTGATAAAATATTCTGATTCATCAACCTTTAATTCGGGAAGGGAGATTGAAATATTCTGATCTCCGTAAGGGGGAACATCAATAGGGTCTAGTTCTCCGGCTGAGATTTCTATACCATTTTCTAAGAGTTTCCAGGAAAACTTGAATTTAGATAAGTTAGTAAAATCATACCCATTTTTAATCCTGAAAGTTCCAGGCTTATTTTCTACAGCTTCGAACTTAATACTCTGATATACTTTTTTGACCTCGAATAGTGATGGGTGGGCAGAACGATCCGGATTTACCAGGCCGTTAAGGCAAAAATTGTTATCGTTTTGTAAATCATGACCCCCAAGGTCTCCCCCGAAAGCATAGAAATCTATTCCGTTTTCATTTTTTGTTTTAAGTCCCTGGTCTACCCAATCCCAAATAAAGCCACCCTGAAGCACTTCGTATTTCTCAATAACATCCCAGTAGTCCTGAAGGTTTCCTACACTATTCCCCATGGCGTGCGCATATTCGCATTGTATAAAGGGACGTTTAGGATTATTCTCGGCATAAGCTACCATGTCCTCGATAGTGGCATACATTGGGGCCTGAATATCTGTATTTTCATACTTGGTGGCTCCTTCGTATTGTACGGGTCTTGTTTTATCGTTTTCCTTCAACCATTGATAGGTAGCTTCAAAATTGGCCCCATTTCCTGCTTCATTGCCAAGAGACCAGGTAACAATACTTGTAAAGTTTTTATCCCTTTCAAACATTCTTTGCGTCCGATCTATATGCATGGCCTTCCACTCTGGGAGATAGGCAGGGTGATCTTCCTTAGCCTTGGGATCAGCATCCAATCCTTGATTTGTAGTTCCCATCCCATGGATCTCAATATTGGCTTCGTCTATAACATAAAAACCGTATTCGTCGCACATGCTATAGAAAAAAGGGTTTTTTGGATAATGACTACAACGGATGGCATTGATGTTATTTTGTTTCATGATCTCAAGATCTTTCCTTGTAAGGGCCTCTGAAACTACATGACCTGTTGTCTCATCATGGTCATGTAAATTAACCCCTTTGAGTAGCACAGCCTTGCCATTGATCAGAAACTGATTGTTTTTGATTTCCGCATTTCTAAACCCGATTTTAGAACTCGTGGCTTCCGTTACCTCCCCATTCTTGTCTTTTAAAGCAATTAATAAGGTATATAACTCAGGATTTTCAGCATTCCATTGTTTGATGTCTGGCAGCACGGTTTCAAAACTGATCGTTGCGCCTCCCTGAACTATGTCTACCTTCTCTTCTGAGGAGTAAAGGGCTTTCTCCCCATCTAAAAGCGTAACGGCTACAGATCTTTTAGCCTTTCTTCTATTGGCGTTATTCACAGTCACATTTAATTTAAAGTCACCATCGGTGTAGTCATTTACTAAACCTGCTATAAGACGGTAATCTTTGATGGCAACCTTGTTGGTAGCATAAAGATATACTTCTCTGTCAATGCCGCTTAGACGCCAGAAGTCCTGGTCTTCCATATAACTGGCATCGGACCAGCGCAATACCTGTACGGCAAGTGAGTTTTTACCGGGTTTCAAAAATTCACTGATTTTAAATTCAGCAGGTGTTTTGCTCCCCTCACTATATCCAACTGCCTCTCCGTTTATCCATACATGCATGGCCCCACTTACTCCACCAAAATGCAAAAACACTTCTTTATCCACCCAATTCTCCGGAATTTCGAAGTTGCGCTTATAACTCCCTACATTGTTTTGATCATGGGGAATAAAAGGAGGGTTTTTAGGAAAGGGATAAATAATATTGGTATATATCGGGATTCCATGACCGTGAAGTTCCCAGTTCGAAGGAACAGGAATTTCTTCCCATCCCTCAGTATTGTAATCCTCCTTAAAAAAGTCAAGAGGGCGCTGTGCTACCCCCTCAACCCATTTAAATTTCCAGGAGCCATCAAGAGACTTGTATAAAGGAGAGTTCTCCCAACCTTTATTTTGCAAAGCTTTTTCCGTTGTCAGAAATCGATAAAAAGAAGCGGTAGGAGCCTCTCTGTTGATCTGAAAAACCTCAGGATTTTCCCAAACCGGGTTTTCCCATTTAGCGGCCTGCCCTAAAGAGCTATTAGACGTAAAAAAACCAATGATAAAAACCCAGGCAATTACATTTCTCAATTTCATAAGCTGTTAGTATTTAGGCAATTCCCATTATTATTACGAATTCAGCCGGAAAACCTATTTCCTCTGAAATACTTTTTCAAATACTTCGCATACCACTATCATGCTATCTCGCGGTACGCGCCCAAAAGGCTCCAGTTCTCTGGTATAGTAGTCCCAGTGAACCTTTTTCCAATAGTCTAAAGATCCGTCCCCTTCCCCTTCGAGCTTGGCATAGGAAGATCTGATAGCAAAGAAAGGTTTTAACCGAACTGCTACCGTGCGGACGATGCATTTTGCATTACCATCCCAATCTGTTAGTATGGTAAAGTCTCCGATCTTTGGCAAAGGTTCCTTTCTATACTGAAGCCCTAAAAGAGAATGCGAAGTAGCTCTTTTTTTTCCTTTTAGCACCAACTTAATTAGTTCGTTTGCGTCTTTTTCGTTATCGCAGAAATGTGTTACCCTTGGTTCATCCTCGAAAGCGTATTCCAGGTGGTTGTCCAAATAATCGCCCCACATATTTCTTGCTGATGCATTCTTCATAGAAATGGTTGTTTGATTTAGGAGAAATGTTCCGTCCTGTAGAATTTTGTGGTAGTAATAAATAACAACAGAACAAGGACCTTCTCAAGATCATCTTTCCCTCCAGGGAGCGCTGAAAGGATATCATAAGGCCGGTTTGCATTCATGCTGCTATTTTTTCTTTTTATTCTAAGGTATTTCCTATATTTATGACTTCCCTTATTAGGTAAGCCCCGTGAGGAAATATCCACTAAATATAGGGCTTAATTATTAAATTTTGACAAAAGAATTACTTTCAAATAATTTAATCGAACACCAATGAAAACAATTAAAGGACCAGCAGTTTTCCTAGCCCAATTTGTAGATAGTAAAGCGCCATTTAACTCTTTAGAAGGAATGTGCAAGTGGGCTTCTGATCTGGGCTATAAAGGAATTCAGATTCCTACTTGGGAGCATTTTCTAATTGATCTGGATAAGGCAGCGGAAAGTCAGACCTATTGCGATGAATTAAAAGGCACAATAAATTCATATGGTTTGGAGATCACAGAGCTCTCCACCCACCTGCAGGGACAATTAGTAGCGGTACATCCGGCCTATGATCTTATGTTCGATAATTTTGCCCCAGACAGTGTCAAAGGGAATCCAAAAGCCAGAACGGAGTGGGCTGTTGATGTCGTCAAAAAGGCCGCCACTGCAAGTAGGAGATTAGGCATTAAAGCACACGCGACTTTTTCCGGAGCCCTGCTGTGGCATACATGGCACCCCTGGCCACAAAGACCACCGGGTCTTGTAGAAATGGGGTTTGAAGAGCTTGCCAAAAGGTGGATGCCTATCCTTGATCATTATGATGAGGAAGGGGTAGATGTCTGCTACGAAATTCACCCCGGAGAGGATTTGCACGATGGGGACACCTTTGAAAGATTCCTTGAGGCCACGGGGAATCATAAGCGGGTAAATATTCTGTACGATCCTAGTCATTTTGTGCTGCAACAGCTAGATTACATTACATATATTGATCATTACCACGAGTTTATTCGCTCTTTTCATGTAAAGGACTCCGAGTTTAACCCTACCGGAAAAAAAGGTGCCTTCGGCGGGTATAATGATTGGG
>JBFOMC010000186.1:0-4763 GCA_040830565.1 Flavobacteriaceae bacterium | reverse complement strand
TTTGAGTCCGGATCCGGTTGTCCAGTTCCCCAACAACGCCCAAAATTTTAATCGCTACAGCTATGTCCTGAACAATCCCTTGTCTTACATGGACCCAAGCGGGTATTTTCTCTCGGGGCTAAAAAAGTTCTTCAAGAAGTTTTGGAGACCGATACTGGCGATTGTTGTTGGGTTTGTGACTGCAGGTTGGGCAGCATGGTATTTTGGAATTGGAAATGCGGCTGGGGCTACTTTCGGGGCGACCTTGAAATTAATGGCAACAGGTGCCCTTGGTGCTGGAATAGGGGGAGGAGCTTTTATCGGGGCTGTAGGAGGCTTTTTCGGAGGGCTTGTGGCTACCGGAACGTTAAAAGGTGCATTGACTGGTGCAATAACTGGTGGAATTGCTGGAGCAGTGGGAGGTGCATTTGGAGAGGGAGGCCCATGGGCGGATGTATCCGATTTAGAATTTAAACGTGCTCTAGCACACGGGATTTCTGGTGGCGCAGCATCTGAAATCCAAGGAGGAAAGTTTGGGGCTGGATTTCTATCAAGCTTCAGTTCAAGCTTAGCTTTTCATTCGAGTTTCATGCAAAAGATAGAAAATCCATTTGGAATGGTGCTCGCAGCTTCCGTTATTGGAGGTACCGCTTCTGAGATTGGTGGAGGTAAATTCCAGAACGGAGCTGTAACTAGTGGATTCCAAGCATTATTCAATGGTGTGATGTCAAAGTCAAAGTCTGCCCACGGGAGAGATCCTGATGACCCTAGGTTTGGTGGTGACGGAGGCGGTGATTTTCCTGCTATTGATGGTGAGAGTATTTCCGTTCTTACCGTAGATGGAGTAACATTTATTAAAGTAAGAGCTAAATTTATTCTTTCTAATGGAATGACATTCGACAATGAAAGTGTCCTGAATCGATGGGAGTTGGCAATTGAAGAGTATTGGTCTGGCACCTTTGATGGGGAAACTATCAGGACTGATCTTGTAATCGACCAATCCTCCGATGCAGCGGTTACAATGGTAGTTACCAGAAACAGTTGGCGGCCGCAGAATGGCCAATGGAGTTCTGGAATGAGCGATTGGGCTGCGGCTCATGAGTTCGGTCATATATTAGGGCTGGATGATCGCTATGATATTTGGACAGGAGTAGTAGATCCAGGGTGGGAAGGTAACATTATGGCTGAACCCGGTGGTACTGTTTGGGGTAGAGATATAGATAAGATAAGGAGCATCTATGAAAGGTAGGATGATGATGAAAAGCTGTACGATCCTTTTGCTATATGTTTACATTTTTCTATGTCATACTTTATTCGGGAAACCCTCACCTGGGGTTGTTCTTTCAGAGTCTTTATCTTCAGTAATCTTTGACTCCAGATCCGAGTTGGGAGATTTAAATTATGAGATATCTAAATCTGCTTCTTTCATCGCAGGGCTCGAAAGTTTCGTTTATCTTGAGTTGGTTATTTCAGGATTAAATCATGAAATGAAGAATTGGTCAGGAGCGATTATTGCCAAGACACACCTTCAGCATGAAGATTGGTCCCACGCCGATGTGTATGTTTTGTCGAGAAGGATGAATTCAGATGAAATTCTAAAGGCTAACGAAAAGCGGATGAAAAAGTTCCTAGAAGACTTTGGATCGTTACTCCGAGACTAATCGCAACTCTTGTTCCAGTGCTGGAGATTGAAAGGATGAACCTAAAGGCCATTGCATCGTGAAAGTCCAAACGGATGGGGGATGACGAGAAGAATACAAATTGTTCATAGAAATTCTGTACTGATACCGACCGGGTGAGAAACCCGGCTGAGAGAGTTTGGCGAAAACTCAGGATCAAGTCTTGCGTAGCCTGAGGTCATGATGGTGTTTCTGATAGCGCAACGAGTTGTTATGTGATCCCTGCCTAGTCCATATGGACTAGACCATTGCTATTTAGAAATATTGTGGTGTGTGTTGCAGCTTTTCTACCAAGTCAGCCACAATTAGGGCTGGATCGCCTTCTAGTGATTACACCTGTACTGCACTTATCTTTCCATGTGTCACCTAGTTCCCTTTATAAAACTTCTCATTAACTGGCGATTACAGTAAGTTTAATTAGATGTCGGTGGTGTTGGGTCCGAATTGAGCCGAGCCGAAAGCGGTATGATCATGTGAGCCCAATCGCAAAGGATTAGTAACGATGACCTGTTTTATCCTGATATTACATAATTGCAGCAACACAAGCTTGCTCTTGGCCATGACTGTCAGTTTTCGGATTAAAGTGTACCACCATTTTTCACTTCAAAGTGTACCACCCGGGACGGTGTTGATTGGTTAATTTTCGGATTGGAGATGTCGAGCCTTATCGCGGAGACGATAGGATTGTCCTTTAATTTTAATGACAGTTGCGTGGTGAAGGAAGCGGTCCAGGATAGCGGTGGCCGCGGGGACGTCTCCAATGAGTTTGCCCCATTCTTCAAGCGGACGATTGGAGGTCATGAGGGTGGATTTGATTTCGTAGCGACGCATGATGATCTGTAAGCGTCCGGTGCGGTGCCTTGTAGACGTGGGTGATATAGTCAAAGGATGGAAACACTGGAAACGCAGTTGTGCGAGAGAGATGTGCGTGTGGACCGCCGGGGACGGCGGACTATGAAACCGGAAGAGCGGGAACGACTGCTTGTCGCATACGAAGGCAGTGGGATGACCCAGGCGGAGTTTTGCCGTCGTGAGGGATTAAACGAGCAGACTTTTTCGAGCTGGCTAGACTATTACCCTCCACATGGAAACCAACTGAGCCGGTCATAGAATCCGAACGGATAGCTTCGTAAAGGTCACCCATACGATCCGGCCAGTCATCATACAGGTCACCTGTACGACCCGATTAAATCAGATTTATCTCACACTTATGAGGTCACCTCACCGGACGCTTACGATTACACATCTGTGTATTTATGATAAGGCGTTGCTGAAGCGCTTCCCGAAGGCGAACTGCGAGCAAGTGGAGTGTGTCTTAAGGGAAATGATGGAAATGCGTATCAACCTGGCCGAGGCTGTGATCAAGGGGGAGAGCACTGACAAGGAGTGTAAGGAGCTGGATAAGTAGGCATGCTCTTGGCCATGGTTGGCCTGTATCATTCTATCTTGGGGTATTCAAAGCACCAAGAAGTAGGGCAGGCCTTACCGTGGTACTAATGGTAACCTTGGAACAACAAATCTTTTTTTACTCTCATAGTTACCATAAATTACAGAAGACCCAATAGTAACTTTATTCAACTGACAGTTTTTGAAGTGAAAGGTAATACCTGTAAGGATATACTTGTCATCGCAATACTCTTCAAAAAGTAATTCCAATACATTTGGATAATATTCCATTCTAGCCTTCATGCCACTCGACTCAGAAAATTCTCTAATTAGTTCGAAAACATCTGATGGTGTATCTCCAATCGGAAACACATCTAAGAGATGTTGCTGAAGAGCCTTTTCACCCTTCTCAGATATTTCTGCAATCTTAAAGAACTGAAACGCATCGGCAGCAGGTTTAACATTCCCAAGCGCTTGAAGCGGGATGATTGGAAGCATTAAAAAAACTATCAAATACTTCACTTGCGATTCCTTAAATAGGGTTTAACAATACCATTTAACACCTTATCAGGATTAGTTTTCGCTCCTGATCCACAACCTATAATTCGACAATTTGAAAAATCCAACGTTCGGCGTGCTCCATAATCTCGCTTCAACAATACATTCCAACGGGCCAAGATAACAGAAGTTGTGCCTTCTGTATTCCACATATAATGAGTAATAGAACCTGATTTACCGTGAGAAAAAACGAACACTGGTTTATTATAGTAATCTGCAAAACTTAGAATTTGAAGCATATTTCTTTCGTTGGGAGCAACCTTGAATAATACTTGGCTTTTGTCTGTAATTGTTCCTTCTTCCAGTAGTTCATCAATCATTTCGTTTACCTTGGCTTCGTAAATATCGATATTGTCATCCCAAGCTCTGTTAAAGTCTTTGTCATAGGTTGCCCGTACCAATATAACATCTGCATCCTCATATTGCTTCAATATTTCTTTCCGAGATTTACCTGACATTTCAGCGTTAAATATCGCTTGAAAAGCACTTGTCACAGCTCCATTCTCGAACTTCCCACCTCCAATCACAGAAGCAGTCCCGCCTACGACCGCTGTAGCCATTACTCTTGATACTCCATATTTCATCTCCCCAATCGGGGTAGAGTGATAAGCAAGACTTGAGGTAAAGCTAGACAAAAATCCTTGCCCAAACTTTCCACCACTGAGTTCAGATGATATTCCACCAGAAATGCCATGTGCAGCCGCTCTGGCCATCTCGGTGAAACTTCCAAAGAAATCGGTAACACCTTGGAACTTAAAGATTCCTCCAACAGCACCAGCTAGTGCACCTGTAAATGCCCCTACAAGAGCGCCTTTTAACGATCCAGTCGCCACAAATCCTCCAGCAAAACCTCCTGCTGCACCAATGGCAGCCCCTTGAGCGACCCCGAGCCAACCACTAGCTAATCCTCCGTTAAAAACTGCTCCCAAGGATCCCCAGAATCCATTACCTAATCCCATTGCCCAAGCTGCCATTCCAGCAGTTACGATCGAAACAACGATCGCCAATATCGGCCTCCAGAACTTCTTGAAGAACTTTTTTAGCCCCGAGAGAAAATACCCGCTTGGGTCCATGTAAGACAAGGGATTGTTCAGGACATAGCTGTAGCGATTAAAATTTTGGGCGTTGTTGGGGAACTGGACAACCGGATCCGGACTCAAA
>JBFOMC010000185.1:0-2105 GCA_040830565.1 Flavobacteriaceae bacterium | reverse complement strand
TTCATGGCACAATGTTCTAGTTTTGTACTCTAATGACAAAAACGTACTCCCAAAGAAAGCACCCAAGAGAGAAGTTATAGTTAGTTCTGCGAACGTTATTCAAGGAATACTTGTCTATGACCGTAGTTTTTGACAAGTAATAGTACATTGATTTTATTGTCTTTGCATTTCATAATGGATTTCTGCACCCTTAAAAACGGTATAATTTACGGTATCATAGTTATTAGAAAACACCATGTCCTTTATGCCAAATTCAAGAAGTTGTCCGTCTTGATGAACATATCTAACTACGCCTAGAGCTTCTCCGTTCCCATCAATTTGCGTAATCTCGAATCTTTTGTCAGGATGATCTAGGTTGTCATCTCCGGTATCAAATACCCTTGAGATGTCTCCCTTAATAAGCTTAGTCAAGTGACCCGCGTAGTGACCATTCTCCTCGATGGTGAACTGCGCTTCCCACTCTTGACCTCCGCCAAAATCTGCATTTCCTTCCGCGAACCAATCTCCTGCCAGGTACTTATGGATAGAAGTAATGTTATGCTCTATTTTAACTTGCTTGGTTTCGGTTATACTTTTATTCCCAGCAGTAACCGTTGCTCTTATGCTGAAGATACCTTCGTCTTTAACTACCCATTTCATTGTACTTCCTTCAGCCGAGAGAATAGCAATTTCGTTATTACCTTCATCCAAAACTTTCCAGTCGTAAGATTCTATTTCTACCATTTCTCCGTCTAGGGCTAACTCACCTACAAAATTTGCCGTAATAGTGTCTAAGGGCGCGGGTTCAAAAGGGCTAATAGTTATTTCCGGATTGACCAGATTAACCTGTTTAGAACAACTAAATATGGTAACAGAGATCACAAGGATCCAAGAAAGATTTCTGAAATTCATAGCTTTTCTTTTATGGTTTAAGACGAACTATTAGAACGTCAATTTTTAAGATTAGGGTTCATTTAATAATGTGATTACGTCCTGGTATTAGAAATAAACATGATAACTCGAATAAAATTGCGTAAAAACTTCAATTTAATTCCCCCATTGCCCCATCAGGAATTCCTTAAAATATTTGTTGTTCCCAATAGCAATTGGTCCGCCATTGCTGTAGAAGGTATTATTCTTAAAAGGGTATAAATACATAGAATTGTTTTGGTCTATGGCAATAAGATCATCTATCCCGTCTCCGGTAAAATCGCCCACGCAATAATCTTCATACACAAAACCGCTCCCAACTATACCCTGGTCATCAAACCACTTGGTGGCTTCGTTGAATTTATGCAAGCGCATATTGCCGGAGGCATCCAGGGTGATAAAGCTTGTTTTGGCATTGGCAATCCAATTTCCAGGGAAGTATTTTTCATAAGTAAAGCCAGAGCCTACCTGGCCCTCACTTTCGAACCTTGAAGTTCCCTTTTTATAGAGTAAAAGGTTTCCGTTAGAAAGCCTGCCTAATAATTCGTCTTTGGCATCGCCCACCCAATTACCTACAAAATGGTCTGTAAAATTGAGAAATCCGCTCCCGACTTCTCCCAAACCGTAAAAGGCAGAGGTATTTAATTGGTATAAATAGAGTTTACCGCTGCTATTTCTACAAAGAAGGTCTGTTCTGCTATCCGCAGTGAAATCGCCAAGAAAATAATCTTCAAAATTAAAACCGGAACCTACCTGGTCTCCATTACCCGTATCATAAAAATCCCCATCATAGGTATAGCGGAACAATTGACCATTGCTATTTCTAACAATCAGGCTTGAAGTTGAGGTGTTCTGCCACTGGCCTACAAAATAGTTCTCAAAGGTAAAACCGTGCCCTACTCTGGGCAGGTCTTGATCAAAGAAGTCGCCCCCGTCAAAAGGATATTTTTTTAGATCGTCATCGGCATTTAATAGAATAACGTCCTCGTTGTTGCTGCCAGTGTTTATGGAATTAAAGAGGACATTCCCAGAAAAGTTAATGCCGGAAAAAGGCACTGAAGGATAGGTAATTTCTACGTTTTCGACTTTCTGGGTAATAGACTCTGCTATGGAGTTTCTATAAAAAATATTCTTTTCTATCTTGGCTTCGTCTTGTGGAATATCTCTTATTCTAACTGCTTCATGGCTTGTGTTCA
>JBFOMC010000184.1:0-11128 GCA_040830565.1 Flavobacteriaceae bacterium | reverse complement strand
CCTTCAGAGTCAAATAAGGTTGCACTTTTCCCCACCCCCAAGGTTCCATATTGTTCGTCTATACCCAAAATCTTGGCCGTATTTCTGCTGACGAGTTGCAGCGCACTCTCCTTGTCCATTCCCTGCCCTACCACTTGCCCGCCATCGCTAGGGCGGATTCTAGTCTGCAAATTCGAGGCCCTTGCATTCTGCAGCCCAACCAGAAGTCCTGCGTCCACTAGAAGTTTTGGGAGTTTATAGTTATAGTCATAATCGTCATCATCAAAAAACGGGAGACTATGAGTAAAGTGTACCAAAACAGGGACGTTATTTTGCTTTAAGATGTCGGCCACTCTATGAGCATGATACCCTCCTACGAGCACCATGTTTTTTACGCCGGCCTTTTTAACCGTATTGACCGCATCTAAAATTTCCTTTTCACCTTGGGCATATACATATAACTTCTGATCTCCATTAAACAAACCCTGCATGGCTGCAAAGGCAAGGTTCTGTTCTTTAGCTGAAGCCTTTCCATAGGCTTCGGCATTGTTGATGAAATTTTCAATTTCCGAGATATTTTTTTGGTAGTCTTTGTCGGGTTGAAAGCCTCTGGGTTCTCCAAGCCACCAACGTCCTCGCCTAAAAGAACTTGGCCAATTAAGATGAATACCATCATCCACTTTAACGGCTGCATCCTCCCAATTCCAGGCATCAAATTGCACGATCGAAGAAGTACCCGAAATTCTACCTCCTTTTGGGGTGATCTGGCCTATAAGTACCCCATTTGGTCTCATGCTTTCTACCACTTTGGACTCAGCATTATAGGCAATTAGACTGCGTACATGAGGGATTAGGCTGCCGATCTCATCCTGGTCGTTGCTTGCCCTAACCGCATTTACTTCAATAAGCCCAAGAGATTTACCCGGTGCTATAAAACCCGGATAAATATGCTTACCGCTTGCATCTATGACTGCTCCCTTGGCTGTCACATCTGTTCCTATCGCGGAGATATTTCCGTTTTCAAAAATAAGGGTGCAATTCTCTATGATACTGCCATCTCCGATATGGGCAGTGGCTCCCGTTATGGTTATGGCTTCATTCTGCGGCGGAGCTGGAGTTTGCTGTGCATTTCCTGTGAACACAAGCGCTAAGCACGTTATAATCGATAATATATATATGTTTTTCATATGGATCAGTTTAGAGGGTGTCACAGTGAAATCTTTGTTTTTTATCTTGCTTCGGACTTTGGGTACTGCCGCCGCCTTCTTTTTCTTTCAACATCATTTTTATAAGCTGATTACGCTCATTTTTTATCGCGGTTCTTTGCTCCTTATCTTTCGCCAGATCGAAATAAGTTGCTCCTTCAATCATAGTCTTTTCGGCCTTGGCATATACAGACATAGGGTGGTCTTACCAAAGCACCAAGTCGGCATCCTTTCCTTCCTTGATACTTCCAACCCGATCATCAATATGAAGTAGTTTTGCCGGATTTATTGTGACCATCTTCCAGGCTTCTAATTCCGTCATGCCTCCATATTTTATGGTTTTAGCAGCCTCCTGATTGAGTCTTCTGGACATTTCTCCATCATCACTGTTAATAGCCACGGTGACCCCCTGACTTTGCATGATGGCCGCATTGTAGGGTATGGCGTCATTCACCTCGTATTTATAGGCCCACCAGTCGCTAAAAGTAGAGCCGCCCACGCCGTGCTTGGCCATTTTATCTGCTACTTTGTATCCCTCAAGGATATGTGTAAAAGTGTTCACTCTAAAATTAAATTTCTCCGCTACCTTCATCAGCATATTGATCTCGCTCTGCACGTAAGAATGGCAACTAATAAAGCGCTCTCCGTTCAGTATTTCGGCTAGCGTTTCCATTTCTTCATCATACCTATAGGCCTGCCCGCTTTTTTTCTTCAGATCGTATTCTTTTGCTCTTTGGAAATAGTTCATGAAGACCTGTTCTACCCCCATTCTGGTTTGAGGAAAACGCTCAAAACTTTGCCAATTACTTTGTTTTACATTTTCTCCTAGCGCAAATTTGATGTACTTAGGCATATTGTCATAAATCATCTCATCTGCACTTCTGCCCCATTTTAGTTTAAGAATTGCTGACCTACCGCCAATCGGGTTGGCAGAACCGTGCAATAACTGAATGGTGGTTACGCCTCCACCCAGGTTGCGGTAAATATCAATGTCCTGCGGATCTACCACATCCGTCATTTTTACTTCTGCGGAAGAGTTATGGCCTGCTTCATTGATAGATAAGCCGGCTATGTGGCTGTGCTCATCAATAATCCCAGCGGTGAGATGCTTCCCGGTAGCATCAATAGTTTTCGCGTTGCCCGCCCTTAAGTCGCTACCAATTTTCGCAATCTTTCCATCTTTTACCAATACATCGGTATTCTCTAGTACTCCCGCATCTTCTCCCGTCCATACTGTGGCATTTTTGAACAGGATATTTTCAGGTCTGGGAACACTTTTATATCCATATCCCACATTGGGGTAAGTGACGGCTACCATTTGGACCTCCGAAATTTCCTTTTGCTTTTCTTCCTTCTTGGTGAAATCCGCTGTCTTAATTGCAGTAAAATTAGTGGCATTCCCGTTGGGTAATACCAGTCTGCCACTAAGATTGTCACTGTCTGAAGTTACCAGCCCGGTCATCCTATAGAGCTTTTCTCCCTTGTCTGTAGCGAAAGAAAGATCTATCCAATGGTCTTTATAAGAAAGCTTAGATTTTAACTTATTAGTGTCCTGTTTTATAGAAGCTTTAGGTTTAGATGCCTCACCGGTCACAGATAATTCATAGGTAGTTCCTGCTATAGAAAGATTGTATTCTCCTCTAATATCTTTTAAATCCTTATCGTTAATTACATTCTTCTGCCCCTGTACCCAATTCTCATACAAGGTGGTGCCCTTTTCAAAAATATCGCCGGAGGTGATCAGGAAATTTGCATCCCTGCCTACTTGTAAAGAACCTATTCTGTTGCTTTTTCCTAATATCTGTGCAGGGGCAGTGGTTAAGGCTTCAAGAGCTTTCGTTTTAGGAAGGCCGTATTTAATGGCTGTTATCAGCTGTTTCTTTAAATCGGAAGGAGATTTAAGGTAGTGTAAGGTAAATGAAAAGCTGATATCGTTATCTGCCAGTGCCTTTGGGTTAGAGGGCGCCTGATTCCAATGTCTCATGTCTTCCAAAGAAACATATTCTGCCTGGTAAGGATTAGAAACATCATAAGCCTTTGGAAAGTTCAGTGGCACAATTAGCTTGGCATTGGTGGCTTTTATCTGATTGATATTTTCGTACTCATCTCCCCCGGCTAAAATGGTATATTGAATGCCGAAGGCATCGCCAATTTTATCAGCTCTAAGCACATTACCATTACCCTTGGCAGCGAAGATCTGCACAAGACCTGCATTATTATTAATGGCTTCTAATGATCTGTCTTTGGTATCTACATTGCCCTTGGCATACCAATCTGCATCATAATACATCTGGCGCAATAAAGCCATAGACCCCATTAGGGAGGTAGGATATGACTGCCTTTTGGCGATGCTCTTGTTAAATGAAAAGTATTGAGCAGAACGGTCGTCTAGTATTCTGTCCGCATCATTGCCATCGGCATTCAATGCAACCAAGACTCCGGTACCCCGGGCTATTCCATCTTTTATGTGGGAGTTAACCACTCCGAAACCTGCTTTCCGCAATTCCTGAGCTTTTTTGTCCTCATATTTAAATTTGGAGATAGCATTGTTTTCTGGCATAATATGATCGTTCCAGTAAAAGCCTTCGCGGGTTGCGTTGTACTGTGGAGATCTTCCCTGACCAGGTGCCCTTTTGGGTTTAGCAACCCCAAAATCTGAAAAGACATCGATGAATGACGGATAAATAGATTTGCCATTCAGGTCTACCACTACACTATTGGCGGGTATGTTTACCGACTTCCCAGCTTGCACTACTTTTCCCTTTTGGATAAGCAGGGTACCTTTGTCGATGATTTGTGAAGGTGTAACGTAGATCTTGGCATTGGTAAACGCCGTGTAGTTGTTGTTTTCTGCTTTTACGCCATCATTATCGGGAAAATAATCCTGCGCCAAAGCTGATGCACCGCACCAAAGTAAGGTGAGCACAAAAAGTCTTAGTTTCATATAGAATTGAATTAGCTAATTAGTCGTACTAAAAATAACGGAAGTTCGGATAATAGAAAGGAATATTTGATTTTTTAACGTTTGAACTATGGCTCCTTATGTTGATTAGTCCTACAACTGCAAGGTTCTTGCAGGCTTATTCCTTATTTTGAATTGGGGAGGGGTTAAGAACCCCTAAATCTAAAATTCACTTAAGTATAAAAATCCAGAGCTTAATTTACTGATTACTGATTACTGATTACTAATTATTGATTACTGACTACTGCCAATTCAGGGCCCCACAGGGTGCTCCTTATGATAGGCTACCATCAAAGAGACTACCAGACTATAACTATTTATTCCCTGTGCCTGATTGTTCGCCTTCAAAAATGTGCTGAAAACGGATTTGAAAACAGGCTCTAAAGGGTTTTCAAAAGCCTCCCAGAAATCAGTCATTTCCTGATAATTCATCTTTACTCCTTCATTCACTTTTCCATAAAGCGATTCGAATTCTTTGGGGTATTTTCTTTTGACATCGCTCAGACAATAGCCAAGCGCATAAGACAGGGCTGAATATCTGAAATAGGGATCATCATTTTTAAGTGTTACCAAATAGCCCAAAAAATTGGTTTCGTTTTCTGCAGAATACCCCAGTTGATGCGCTATTTCATGTCCTGCCACCACAGGAAATCTGAAATTGGGCAGCCTGCCATTTACTTGAGCTTCATTAGTGAAAGGATTTAAATAACCTCCATATCCCATATAGGTGAGTACCGTACTAAAGATCGATGTTTTAACGCTTGGATTATGGTATGCGAAAGACGGATAACCTTCTTGAAGCTTCTCATAACCCTCTATGGTCTTACTAAAGATCTCTTTTTGACCATAAGGGATTTGTATACTTTTTGTACTGTCTCTGGCGATCCGGAATTGCAATGCATTGGTTGCATCAATTAGGTTTTGAGTAACTTCTAAAAGCGAGGACTTTTTTCTGTCCTCTTCCAAACCAAGAGGGGCAGCAATGGGTTCCCGGTAATAATTAAAACCCCACATCAGGTGAAAAGTAAAATAGGCAACAGAAAGCACCATGGCTATATTCCTGAAAAAGATCATCGGATGCTTAATAATGTATTTTCTTCTTCCCATCATGTATCGCAAGGCAAGAAAAATGAGGGCCATATAAATGATGTCACCAATAGAGAATGGGATCCATCCAAAGAGTGTTCTGAAAAAGCCAGATATCCACTGATATAACCCTCGACTGTAGTAATTTTCAATAAATTCAGGATAGCTGCCTATCCATTTCACCAGGATAATTTGAGGAATAAGGGATAAGGCAATACCGTTTTTAAGCCGATCTTTCACTCATTTCAAGTTTTATGTGCCCTGTTTTTTTCAATGGCTTTCATGCCACCAAAATTAGCTAAATATTCGCAGGGTTGTTTTCCTTAACGTATTTTTGAGCCAGAACAAAAACTATGAATACCTCAATAAGACAAATAGTCCCCACAGAACTCTGGAACAAGTTTGCAGATCTCAATGCCGTGCCTAGACCATCAAAAAAGGAAGAACGCGTAATCCAATTTATGATCGATTTTGGGAATTCTCTTGGATTAGAGACCTTAAAAGATGCCGTTGGCAACGTGATAATAAGGAAACCTGCCACTTCTGGTTTGGGAAACAGGAAAACGATCACTCTGCAGTCTCACCTGGATATGGTACATCAGAAAAATACAGATACCCTATTCGATTTTGAAACGGAGGGAATACAGATGTTTATTGATGGAGATTGGGTTAGGGCAAAGGGGACTACTCTTGGAGCGGACAATGGTTTAGGGGTAGCTGCAATCATGGCCTTACTAGAAAGTACCGATATTGAACACCCTCGTCTTGAGGCTTTGTTTACCATAGACGAGGAAACCGGGATGACGGGTGCTATGGGTTTGGAGGCAGATGTTTTGCAGGGAGAGATCTTGCTGAATCTGGATACTGAAGAAGATGATGAGATAGATATTGGATGTGCCGGAGGTTTGGATGTAACGGCCTTAGGACAATATCATACAGAAAGTTGTCCTGATGGTTTTAAACCGTTTAAAATAGAAGTTAAAGGCCTTCAAGGCGGTCATAGCGGGATGGATATTCATAAGGGATTGGGGAACGCTAATAAAATTATGAATCGATTACTTTACCATGCCTATGTGGCGTTCGACGCAGAAATTTCCCGTATTGATGGGGGTGGATTGCGAAACGCCATTCCCCGTGAAAGTCAGGCAATCCTCCTTATTAAAGATCATGAGGCTACTGAGTATACCGCCGCTTTTGATACTATGGCGGTAACCATCAAAAATGAACTTTTGCACACAGAACCCGGATTAACTATTACCCTCGGTGAGACCGAAAAACCAAGTTGGGTTATGGAGGCTGAAAAGCGAGCTCCCCTGCTTAAAAGTTTATACGCTGCTCATAATGGTGTTTACACAATGAGCGCCAGCATTCCTGATTTAGTAGAAACATCGAACAATATAGCAAGGGTTTTGGTGGATAATGGGGAGATTAAGATTGGATGCCTGACCAGGTCCTCAGTAGATTCTGCAAAATTGGATTTGGCCAATGCACTAAGATCAGCCTTTGAATTGGCCGATTATGAAGTAACTTTTAGTGGAAATTACCCAGGATGGGCTCCAAATCCCGATTCTGAGATTTTAAAAGTGGTCAGCGCGCAATATGAAGAACTTTTTGGAGAAAAAGCAGCTGTAGTAGCCTGTCATGCTGGTCTGGAATGTGGAATACTGGGGCAACACTATCCCAATTTAGATATGATAAGCTTTGGCCCCACCATTAAAGGAGCACATTCCCCTGATGAACGCGCCAGTATACGTTCTGTCCAAAAATTTTGGAAGTTTTTAAAAGCGATACTCAAAAATACCCCTTAAGAAGCTAGCGTAACTCGGACGTCAAAATAGCCTGCATCTGTTCATACTCCTCGTCCGTATCTTTGTATTTTTGCCTCAAAACTTTAAGGGAAACTTTCATTTCCTCAATGATTGTGGCGTACTTTTCCTTTTGTATAGCATTGTTGAGTTCTTTAGGATCCTCCTGGAGATCATAGAATTCCCAAACGGCATCCGTAGTGACCTTGGATGTACCCTTCATTTGCAAGTCCTGACCATAGAACAGTGCCAGTTTGAAGCGTTTGTTTCGAATACCGAAATGGGCCGGCCTTTTAGGATGATGCAACCAATATCTGTAATACATCTCCTGTCTCCAATTGGCCGGGGTATTACCTTTGAGGTTTTCCCTAAAACTTTCACCCTGAATAAAATCTGGCTTGTTGATTCCTGCATAATCTGCCATTAGAGCTGCAAAGTCGATGTTCAAAATGATATCATCTACACGGGTACCTCCTTTGATCTCCTTAGGGTATCGAATCACAAAAGGCATTCTTAAGGATTCTTCGTAGATCATTCTTTTGTCAAAAAAACCGTGTTCTCCTAAAAAATATCCCTGGTCAGCGGTATAGATCACCACCGTATTGTCTGCGATCCCTTCCGCCTCCAGGTAATCCAGTAACTTCCCAATATTATCATCAATAGCTGCCCCACAGCGCATAAAATCCTTTACCAGTTTTTGATATATTTTTTTTCGTTTCGAAATGCTGTCCAAGTCATTGAGAGGATACGGAAGTCCCGGGTAACTAGTCCAGAATTTATCGGGATTTTTTGTAGCCTGATCCCATCTATCAGCAAGAATTTCCAGTTTTTGTCCTTTAAATGTCCTCCCTGTAGTTTCTCTTCCAAAATCGAATAAGGAAGCGGGTTCGGGAATTTCTTCATCTTGATACAAGTTTGCAAACCGCTCAGGATAATCAAAGGGTTCGTGAGTGGCTTTAAAGTTGCACATCATCATGAATGGCTTAGACCTGTCGCGTTTTTTTAGATATTCAATAGTAAGATCTGCTATAACATCGGTTGAAAATCCCTTATAGGTAGTGCCTGCTGAGCCATCATGCCCATCTTTCCAGTTCTCCTTATTCTTAAGAATAGGATCCCAATAACGTCCCTGGCCCGGAAGCACATTAAAATAGTCAAAACCTTCAGGAGGTTTTACCAGGTGCCATTTTCCAATAACCGCTGTTTGATATCCATTTTTGGAAAGTTCCCGTGCTATGTTCGGATGTCCCGGGGGTAGGGATTCATTTAGGGTATAGACCTTATTTAAATGGCTGTACTGTCCGGTTAAGATGCTACCTCTACTGGGACTGCAAATAGAGTTGGTACAGAAACTGTTCTCTAGAATAGCCCCTTCAGAGGCGATTCGTTTGATATTCTTGTTAACAGCATAATCTTCTAAAACACCTCCATAGATCCCCCAGGCCTGAGAAGTATGATCATCTGACAGAATAAAAAGTATGTTTGGTTTGCTTTCATCAAGCTGTCCGTAAGCACAGAATGAAATAAGCAAAATCAGCGTCGTAAAGAATCCTGGGAATGATTTAGTGCTTTGCATGGTAGAAGTTTTAGCCTTTCTATAAATATAACAAAGCTCTTCTAATGGAAATGAAGAAGGCCCTGATTCTTTTTTGAACCAAGGCCTTAAGTTTATCTGTTTTTAAAGTATATTATTCAGCCAGACCAATAATTTCAAGATCGAAAACCAGATCGGCATTGGGAGGTATAGGTCCGCCTCCCTGAGCTCCATAACCCAGGTGTGGAGGAATAAAAAGTCTTACCTTGTCTCCTATCTTCATAGATAATAATCCTTCTTTAAAACCTGCCACGAGTCTTGAATCCGGACTATAGTCCATTGGAGAAGGTGAAAAGGGGTGCATTCTTCCAATTTTTGCAGCAACATTAAATTTTTCGGCAACCTCGAGCAAGTTGGTATCGAATAAAGTACCATTTTCTAACCAACCGGCGTAGTTGACCGAAACTTTTTGACCTAATTTTGGTTTGTCTCCCTGGCTGTCATTTATCTTAAGGATACGTAGTCCGGATGGGAGTTCTTCAGCTTCTTCTTTTTGCTTTGCCAACTCGGCTACAAAATCGACCATCATTTTTTTGAAAGCAGCTTCCAGTGCTTCCTCTTCAGCAAAATAATCCGTCATGATCTGTACTGCGTCAAACTTTTTAGCTTCTTTTCCATTTCTGATTATTTCTACCTTATTCATCCTAACTTCGGTAATCGGCTTATTTTTTCTGTTGGGTTCTGTGTAAACAGGAACATTGGCAATAGAATCTACTACTTCCATGCCTTCAACCACTTCTCCGAACACCGAATGTACCCCGTCTAACCAGGGAGTGGCTTTGTGGGTGATAAAAAATTGACTCCCATTGGTCTTGGGTCCTCCGTTGGCCATAGAAAGTATTCCCTTTTTAGCATGCTTTAGAGAGTCGTGAAATTCGTCCTTGAATCGGTAACCCGGATTCCCGGTCCCAACTCCGTCAGGATCCCCTCCCTGAATCATAAAATCTTTCATGACTCTATGAAAAATGATACCGTCATAGTAGCGCCTCTCTTTATATTTCTCACTTACAAACGGGTTGGTTCCTTCTGCAAGCGAAACAAAATTGGCTACTGTAACAGGCGTTTTTTCATGTTCTAACTTTACAATAATATCGCCTTTCGTGGTTTGAATATCTGCAAAAATACCATCGCCTAAATCCGCATACTTACTGGTTTTGCAGCTTAGGGCAAATACCACTGCAAATAACAATACGATATATTTATTTCTCATTTTTCCTTGTTTAGTTTTGAATACTATCTTGTTGTTTTTCTATTTTAAAGATTGATATAGTAGATTTAATCGGAACGTTAGTTCCTATTTTATTATTGTCTCCATGGTACCCATACGCCAGGGAAGAAGGAAAGTAAAAGGTAGCCGTCTCTTTTTCCTTTAACAACTTTACACTGTTTCTCAGTCCGGGAAACAATTCTTGCTTATCTACTTTGTACTTTATTACTCCAATATCTTCCATACTGTAGATGGTATCGTTTGCCAGACTTACGACATTGTAGCTCATGGTTACCAGATCATCAGGCAAAGGCATAGGAGTATCTGCAGTCACTTGCTCATCATAATAAAACCAGGATCCGGCCGCTGAGCTTTGATAGGAGTGCAGGCTATCATTTTCAATAATATCCTGGATCATCTTCTCCTCTAGTGCAAGCAGTTTTTTACTGCGCTCTGCAGACTCCTTCATAAAGCTACCCGTTTTAACCTTTACAGGTCTTCTTGGCTGAGGTCCCTCACAGCCAATAAAACCAACACAAAATAGAATTAACCAATACTTTTTCATTGGATCAATAGATCTTTATACTGTTTTAGAAGTTCTTTAAAGTGCCTTACGGTCTCCTCTAGGCTGCGCTCACTTCTTCCTCCAGCAGCATTGGTGTGTCCGCCACCATTAAAATGCTCTCTTGCAAAATTATTTACAGAGAATTCTCCAAAAGATCTGAAGGATATTTTGATTATTCCCTCTTCCTTATTTTCTATGAAAATGGCGGCAAAGCGAATGCCTTCTAAAGTAAGCCCGTAGTTTACAAAACCTTCGGTGTCTCCCTTTTTATAGTTGTGTGCGTCCAGTTCTTCCTGACTGAGTGTTATAAAAGCGGTATTATAATCTTTGAGAAGCACCATATTTCTAAGTGCACAACCCAGTAGGCGCATGCGATCCGGGCTATTGGTATCAAAAATTTTATGATGGATTTGTGTGCTATCAGCTCCCTTCTCTATAAGATCGGCAACAACCCTATGTGTTCTGGCGGTAGTCGAGGCATATTTGAAGGAACCCGTATCTGTCATTATTCCGGCATAAAGACAGTTTGCCATGGCCGGGGTAATTTTATCCTTGTCCTCCAAAGCCTCAATAAAGCTGTATACCATTTCGCAGGTTGAACTGATCTCGACATCAGAATACATGATCTGGGCGTAATTTGCCGGGGCCTGATGATGATCTATCATAACAAATGTGGCAGAAGCGTTCTCAAGACTTTCCTGCATTTGACTAGCTCTGCTAAGGTG
>JBFOMC010000183.1:0-4079 GCA_040830565.1 Flavobacteriaceae bacterium | reverse complement strand
CATCAACGACTTTGATTATGATGATTTCTGCGAATGGATCTGGATCTCTTGCAATTACACACCATTTATGAGTTTGGTTAGAAAAAATGGATGCGAATATGCCGATGGCGGTCTTGGGAGTATGGTTCCCATTGAGGAAGCCCTAAGAAGGGGAGCAACCACAGTAGATGCCATCATTCTGCATACAGAAATTACGCATTTAAACAGAATGCCGTCCAAGAATGTTTTTTCCTTGCTGACCAGCATGTTTAGTTTTATGCTTGATAGGATCGAATATCAAAATATTCGTATCGGAAAGTTTGTGGCAAACCACAATGGTGCCATCATCAATTTTTATTATACTCCAACGGTACTCACCACGAACTCCTTGATTTTTGATAAGGAGAAAATGACCAGTTGGTGGGAAAGTGGATACAATTATGCAAAAACAAAGAACACCGAATTAAATGAAATTGAGATTGAAGTTGAGCAACAAATCAACGCTGACGGCCAGGTTGAGCAATCGCACGGTAGCGGTCAATAGTGAACAGTAAGCAGTTAACAGTAAGCAGTGAACAGTAAGCAGTGAACAGTAAGCAGTAAACAGTAAGCAGTAAACAGTAAAAAGTAAACAGTAAGCAGTAGGCGCACGCCACTGGCCATTCCAATAAACAATTATCAATTATCAATTAACAATGAAAAACTCAAAGATTATATAGATTTGAGTTTGCCCTTGCCTTGCGTTTGAACTTTTCTTTTAAAAGAAGTTCACTGCGGTAATAGACGTTGAAGTTTTACTATCAACTTTTAGAGCTAACAATCAATGTGAATATCTGGCGTGGGGTTTCCTAACCCCTCCCCGGTTTTAAGATAGCCTCTGAATCTGTAATTTCCTTGCAGTTATTCAATAAACAATAAGCAATTAGCAATTAGCAATTAACTATACTGCACTAAAATTCAACTTGATTTGAGTTTACGCCTGAACTTGCACTTTTGATAGTGAACAGTAATAAGTAGTCAGTGAACAGTGAATTAATACTTAATTCCTAAGTTCCTCGATTCCTCGGTTCTTCGATTCCTTATCAATAAAATGCAAACTATAAAATAACTCAAAACCGTGTTGATTTGAGTTTGCCTTTGAACTTGAACTTGAACTTAAGCTTGACCTTGAACTTAAATCAGCTTAACTACCAAAGTTCTCCTATTTCCTTTTTTACAAAAGAAAGAGCCGTGTTAGAAGGAGAAGCCTTATCCATAGTTTGTGTAAGGATGTCTTCGCGTAATTTATCTGCAGAATCAGTTTCGCTCATGCCCGCCTTACGGATCATCTGAATGGTAGCACTTTTGGCCGCTTTGATGATATTCCAACACTCGTCACTCATATAAATTTGTTGGGACAAATTATGATCAAACTCGTTTTCAATGGTTTTTATCAGCAGATTTTCGTATTCATTTTTATCGGCCGACTTTGGTGCAACCCTCACTACTAAACTTGGGATGGAAATGCGCTCTAAAAAGAGCGCCATTCTTTCGTAGGCCTGTAAACGAATGGGCATGGCATTTTTTTGCGAATCTTTGTGTAATAAAAATCTTCTGCGACCTTCTTCATTTCGAGTGTGAAGTCTGAAAAAGTAAAAAGCTATAGCTCCAGTTACCACAGCGGGGAGTAAATAAGCGAATAGTTGAAAAATTCCGTCTCCTGTCATGTGTATCGTTTTTGGTTTCTGGATGTAGAACGCAGGAATCTATCAAAAATTATCTTCAAACGCGTCACATTACCAACTAAAGCCCATTTTTGATATTAGCTTTTACCCCATTGTAAAATTGACTGTAATTGGGATGCAGTTTTAGCTGAATTCCCTCTTTAAAATTACCGTCTTTGCCAAGCGTAGTGATCCTTGCCGGGTCAATGGCAAAACTTTTTTGTAGTACCAAGGCGATTGTGCTGGCATGGGTAGCTGCCATATCGAGCTCTCCAGTCATGGTTAAACCTTCTATGGTCAGTACAATTTCAGGATTCGCTTTTAATACCTGCGCAACCTGACCCAGCCAGGTTTCGGCATCGCTGGTAACACTGGTGTTACTGCTACCCCCAAAGAGCATATCTAATGATTCGGAGATAATCACAGCTCCGTTGGAAACAGCTACCTTGGCATTTTCACCTAGGGCCTGTTTCGCATTAGTTAGTACCACAATTGCCGTTGAGTCATTTCGTGCAATGGCATCATTTATGAATTTTAACTGACCCTCCTTTTCCTCTAAACTTGCCAGGGCCTGATTGATGGCAGATGAGTTTTTGCTGGAAACTTCCGCAAAACTGTTGAGGTTTTTTAGCAGAGTAGCATTAGCCTCCTGAAGATCCCTTACCTGGTCTTCAAAAGAAGTAGCCTTGGCAACACTGATCTTTTCATTCTTCCTAGCCTCAATTACGATAGCCTCCGTAGAATCCAATCTGGTCTGTAGCTCATCAATTTCAGCAAGGAGCTCACTTTTTTTCTGTGCACTTAGAGATGTTATGGCAAATAGGCATACAGTAGATACAAGTAATAGTTTTTTCATAGTGATGTTTTTGGTGTCTAAATGAGGACTTAAAATACAATTCAGAGCACAAAAATATATTATTTTGAACGGACTTAGGCTATTTACCTCCTAAATAGGAGCAATCGTAAAGCTCTTGCATACCGCCAAAGGGTACCGGAGTCTTTTCGTAGTTATAGGTAGATTTTAAACTGCTGTGAAGAAAATCATCATCTACATTTACATGAATGTCATCCATTGTAAACTGGCAAGGATGCTCATAACCGGCCGCATGAGTGATCTCTAAAAATTCTTTTCTGAAGGTTTTAAAATACTGCGCTAGTCGGTCAGATTTTAGGGGGACATGAATACCGCTCTGTAACCATTTGCTTTGAGTAGCCACTCCTGATGGGCATCTGTTCGTATGACATATCTGAGCTTGTATACAACCAATGCTCATCATGGCTTCCCTGGCCACATTTATGCAGTCTACTCCCATAGCAAAAGCCATAGCTGCCTTGCCTGGAAATCCCAGTTTTCCGCTTCCAATAAACACAATTCTTTCCGCTAGGCCCCGCTCTTTAAAAAGCCTGTAGAGCGAGCTAAAACCATAGACCCAGGGAAGTGAAACATGGTCTGCAAAGCTCGGGGGTGCGGCACCGGTTCCTCCTTCTCCGCCATCAACTGTTATGAAGTCTGGCCCTGTTCCGGATTTGAGCATTAGATCTGCTAGTTCTTCCCACATATCCAGCTTTCCAATAGCTCCTTTAATACCCACCGGTAAGCCGGTCTCCTGGGCTATCTCTTCAATTAAAGCTAACAACTCCCGAACATTGCCGAAAGCTTTATGCGTCGGGGGAGAAAGAACGTCTTTTCCCATTTCAACGCCCCTTATCTCGGCTATTTCCCTACTGATCTTAGCCCCAGGCAACACACCACCTTTGCCTGGTTTAGCACCTTGCGAAAGTTTAATCTCTATAGCCCTGATACATGGATTTTCTTGCACAAGGGTTTTCATTTTTTCTATGGAAAAATTCCCTTCTTTAGATCGTACCCCAAAATAGCCGGTACCAAAGTGAAAAACAACATCACCTCCTTTTTTATGATAAGGTGAAAGTCCTCCTTCACCGGTGTTGTGATAAGCATCACTTTTAGCCACTCCCAGATTCATGGCCTCCACTGCCGCCGCCGAGAGTGAGCCAAAGCTCATAGCCGAAATATTAATCACGGAAGCTGGCCTATACGGTTTTTTTCTTTGGTTGTATTCTCCTATGATCTTTGCACAAGGCAAAAAGGTCTTATCCTTCTGGTTCGGATGTCCATCAACCAATTTGAAGGACATCATTTGATTCTTGATAAAAATATGTTGATGGGCATAAATATCCCTGTCAGTGCCAAATCCCTCGTAATTATTCTCTTTTTTGGCTGAGGCATATATCCAACCTCTTTCTATTCTATTAAAAGGTAATTCCTCCCGGTTATTCGCTACAAAGTACTGTCGCATTTCAGGACCTATGCTCTCTAACCAATAGCGCAGATGGCCAACCACAGGGAAATTGTGGGTAATGGTATGTGCCCTTTGT
>JBFOMC010000182.1:0-7804 GCA_040830565.1 Flavobacteriaceae bacterium | reverse complement strand
CGTTCTCCCTGCTATTATATCCGGAAAGATCCATATTTCGCGCTTCAACTTGCTTGCGACAACCATTAAGAATCTTCAGTATTTCAAGATATTCACCCTCTGGAGTCAGATCCATGGCAAGAATCTTTACCAGATCTTCTCCAAGATCTTCACAAACCGCATTAGACTGGCCAGTACCTCTCTGATCCATCAAAACAATATCCCGATCCTCTCTTAATACGTTGTTCTCCCAAAACGGTCGCATGGCCAGAGTCGGACCCCCAGGTCCACCTTGTAGGTATAAAATGGGATCCTTCTCAGGATTTTCGCCCCGAGCTTTCAATACTGTATAAGCAAGTTGTATAGTCTTCCCGTTTTTAATGGTCCTATTCTCCGGAACCTCCAATAAACCAGAGACGACCAGGTCGTTGTTCTTATCTTTATTAAAGGCGATATTTCCTTCTCCCTTTTTCGAGAGATTACAACCTAAAAGGAGTATTAAAATTATGAGGGCCCGCATCCCGTTTATTTTTAGATTATGCATATAAAAATACAAATTACAAAAGGTATATCACAGAACAGTTAGTTGTCTGATTGGGATTTATTTCAGGATGATTCAACAAGAAGAAAGAAGAGACTCTTGATGGTCTCGAACAAAACTGACATTGTTGAAGGAAAGGCTGAATTTGGATTTTTAGAAACCCACACCAGGTTATTTGCGATTCAAGGCCCTTCTTAGAGTTTGATCAAAAATATCTGGCTGATCGACCCAGATAATATGACCAGCCTTATTGATAATGCTTAATTCTATAGAGGGAATTTCCTTTATCCATTTTTTGACTAGAAGATTATCAAAATCCAGAAAATCATGATCCCCGGCAATGATCGAAACGGGATAATTTCCCTTGCTAAACCTATTTATATAATCCCAACCGTCCTGCGGATAGGTATTTGCGGTGAGCCCAAAGACATGACCTTTATATAAGGCTCTGCCGCCCATTAACTCAACCCATCTATCAACGTTATAGAGCATTCTTTGAGCAAAATTTATTCTAAAAAGCGCTGTTTGCTCTTTGGAAGACAAGTTACTTTCCGCTTTACTAAGCCCGTACTTTTCCTTTTCCAGAGCTACCTCCGGTCGTTTCATAAATTCCTGGAATTTTTGAAATGCTATTTGCTGCAACTCTGAATCTTCTTCCGGAATAGGATTCTTTAGTTGTGCAGGGGCAAGCAAGATCAATTGCCTTACCCGGTCTGGGTACTTAGCTGCATAGGCGCTGGCAAGTACAGCACCCATCGAATGTCCAATAATACGAAGTTTATTTAAGGGTAAAGCTTTACGTAATAATTCTATATCCTCAATATGACTATTGAAGGTTATCAAGGAATCAGGAAATGGAGATCTTAACGATCCTCGTTGATCATAAAATATGAATTTATACTCGTCTTCTAAAGATTTGACAGCAGAAATCATACCGGTGTGCTCTGCACCCCAACCACCATGGAGCATCAAAATAGTATCCTTTCCTTTGCCAAACTCACGGACATAAATTTGTGGACTGGTTTGCCAATTTCCGGTAGAAAGAAACCAATCTTTCAAACTGGGTAGTGGATATTGTTTAGGGTAATCCTGGCCTTGCAGGGAGCTTGTTAACAATAACAACAAAGAGCTCCATAAACATCCATACCTTATAAAAGCGGTAATAGTATACATATTTTTCCATTTTAAATTGATGTTTCCAAAATACAAAACAATGATACGCTTATCCGGTATAGGTAGTGGTGAATTAGCCCATTCTACTTTACACTCACCCCTGCTGGCTCAGCAAACCTACCAGTCACAAGCCATCCTCCAAAATCTTCAGAAACGGCCATAAGTAAGGTGTTTTTGCCTTTCTTAAGGTTTAAATAAACACCATCAAACAGTCCGATGGTTCCCAGGTACCTATAGTCTCTGGATCGAAATCTATTAGTACCCCTATATACAGGTTCTCCATTTAAGATGACCACTACCCTATCACTATAACCAAATTCAAAGAGCTTAGACTGTTCGGCCTTAGAATCTATTGTAATTCTTGCAAAAACCGTGTTACCGGGTGCTCCGTTAAACAATTTCACTGCCCTGCTTATATTGGCCGCGGTCCCTTCTTCTACGTAGATCTTCTTTCCCCACTTCCTTGATCCTACAAGGGTTTGAAGCTTGCCCGGGTCATCCAAAAGTTTTTCCTCAAACATATCAGAGATTTCCCATTCAGGAACTAGTCCTTCAATGGCTTTATGACTGATCGGTTGAAAGTTGCGAATGCTGTGTTCCTCAGAATTTATTGAGATATTGGCAAGATGCAGGGCCTTGGCATTACCGCCTGTAAAAGTGATTCCCCCAGCTTTGGTTTCATGAAATAAATTCCAGGACAAGTTCGGCTCCTCTGCATGATCCAGATACACCTGTGCCTTGTTGTCCTCCACCACAATTTTTACATGCGTCCAATCGTCATAATGGTATTCATAAGGGAAAGAATATTTTGGTCCATGGTACAGCTGCCAGGGTGTTATGCCATTTGTCGTTGGAGTCGCCTGGTTTGCATCTGGGTTTCCAGATTGATGTGGCCGTATATAAAACTGTTCTGCATTCGCATCATTCACTCTAAAGTAAACGCCCGGAAATGCGGGGGCTTCTTTTAGGTAAATATCGTATTCAATAGTTCCGTTTAAGAAGCTCATATTCTTTAAGGTTATAGAGCCTCCCTGAAGGTATATAGCGTCCTTCCCTTTATAGGACTCCAGGACATAAGACCTGGCCTTTATATCCCAGTTTACGGTATCTAAGGGAATAGGGTCTTGAGCACTAAGTGTATGCCAAAATAGCAAGCTGATAATAGGTAAAATACGTTTATTCATGATCTTATTTTTTGAACTTCTAAATTCAGAAATAAGTCATCGGTGTTAAAAACAAATTCGTTCAAGTTTATGCATCGCCATTCAGAGCGCTTTTTTTTTATGAACTTTGTAGCAGATCTATTTTTATGTATCAGGATTATAAACTAGTTCAGCAATGTTTGCGAGTTATTGAGAAACAGCTCGGTTGGGGCGATGCCGCTCAATGGCATAATGATGTATATTTAGAATTAAGCGAGAAAATCCATAAAAGCACTCAGGTGCTTCTAAGCCCTACCACCTTGAAAAGAGTTTGGGGACGCGTTAACTACTCTAGCGCTCCCAGCATTACTACTTTAAATACACTTTCTAAGTTCGCAGGTTACGAAAATTGGAGAGATTTTAAGAATAAGGCAGGAGGGAAGAAACCGTCCAAAATAGCTCAAAAAATAAGCTCGAACCTTGGGGTCATTATGCTCTCCGCCTCACTAATGACTATCGTCTTTATTTCTTTTTATTCCCTGAAAGGTGTTCAAAACAACCCGCCTGTTGATCCCTCAAAAGTTAGTTTTAGCAGTAAGCCAATAACGAAAGGATTACCCAATTCTGTAATTTTTGATGTGGATCTGGAAGGAGTGAAGTCTGATAGCATTCATATACAGCAGTACTGGGATGAAACCAAAACAATTCTATTGAAGCCCGGCCAAAAGCAAGCTACCGGCCTTTACTATTACCCGGGTTATTATAGAGCAAAATTACTAGTTGATGGTAAGATTATAAAGGAGCACGATTTGTTTATCAAGTCTGAAGGGTGGCTTGGCACTTTAGATTACACCCCTGTTCCCAAATACTTTTCAGAAGAAAATGTGCTGCACGGTGAGATGTCTTTTTCACCATCAGTGATCGATATATTAGACCAGAGTAAGGAACCCCTGCAAACCGCATTCCACCTGGTTAGTGATTTTGGGAAAGCGTCAGGGGATAACTTTAGATTCCAGACTACTGTAAAAAGCATTTATAATGACAAATGGGCGGTATGTCAGAAAATGGCGATCCTCATTTTAGGTACAAAAAGTGCCCTGATCGTAAACTTTTCTATTCCCGGGTGCGTTTCGGACCTGGGTCTAATGTTGAGTAATGTCTATCTAAGTGGAAAGGAGCATGATCTTTCGGGCTTAGGCATCGAATTCTTCGACTATAGAGATCTGAAAATAGAAGTGGTAGACAAAAAGCTGACGGTCTATGCCGAAGATACCGAGCTAATTTCAGAAAGTTTTACGGAAACCATTGGAGAGATTGTGGGCATTCGTTATCGCTTCTTAGGAGCAGGATCCGTGGCTAAAGTAAAACTAACAGACCTCAATGAGGAGACCGTATTTCTGGATAACGATTTTAGAAATATGGACTAAGGGGAATACTACTTGATAGTTTTAAATGAAAAGGACCCAGATCATGGGCCCTTTTTCTATAGCTAAAATATAATAGGTTTATTTTTTAGCATCTTCTTGCCTTACACCGCCGATATTGTAATCATTAACCATTTTTACAAAAGATGCCTCATAGGTCTTGTTTACCAACTTTCCTTGCTTTAGATCTTCGTTAAATTGATTTCTAAGCCCGTAATAATTATTATCATAACGCTCCTTAACAGTTTCATTGTCGCCGATGAAATTCAGCAGGTTAATATGTATCACATTACGCGGATTTTTATGCTCCTTCTTAATGAGTAATTGAAAATTGTTTTGGATGTAATCAATAAGATTTTGTCTACCCTCCGCACTTAAATTAGCCTCATGAGTGAGATCGGCCAACTCATAGGAAATTTTACCTGTAGTTCTGCTGTAGAGCTTATACAAGTTAATCTTTCCATCTGTTAATTGTTCAACAATAATTCTCTTGGGCAACATTTTCTTGACTTTTCCCGTGATATCCACATATTTGACGGTGCTGAAACGCTGTCCATTATCTAAATTGAAGCCTTTAATTTCTTTTGGTTTCAACTTTATTTTCTTCTTATTCTTAATCTTCCCCTTCTTAAGGTACTTAGCATATGATTTTGGGGTAAGATAGGTTACACTATTCTGAAACCTTTGTGGGAAGGCAAAGTCTATTTTAATGTAGGCTTCCTCAATTTTGTTATTGTCATGTATTATCTCTCCTTTTTGATACAAGCCCTGAGCGGTACTGTTAAAAGAAAATCCTAATAAGGCAATAATAGTGATGATGTATTTGGTTTTTTTAAACATGGTTCGCATTGTTATCTGGTTATGGTGTCTATAACGGGATAACAAGGGGCATTATTGCTTAATTTAGTTTATAGAAGTTTGATATTCAGAAACTTGCGGTATATTTTATCTTTAGCTCTGTACAAATTATTTTGTTGAAAGCCGTTTTGCTTGCCTCAAACGACATCCTTATCAGGGAATCATTCAACAGTGAATGATTTAGAACAACTAAGAGGCAATCCGCTTTCCGTAACACCTTCCAACCGTATTAGATAACTCCCTGAACTATCCCCGGTATAAAAAGTAATGGGTAGGTGATTTGACCCATCTACCTCAATATTTGGTTCCCAATGCAAAGTGGTCCTATAATCCGAGGTAACAGGTGCAGTAGAACTATCACCGTGATTAGGGCCTTCAAATCTATTTGCGCTATTAAAACCCTGCATGGTAAAATTCGTAATCCCCGGATAGCGTTCCTGGCTAAAACTAAATCTAAATCCTCTATCTGTATATACGGCAATCACCCCATTTGCTCCTCTAACACCGTAGAAAGCTGCCTGAGCACCGACCAGGAGGTCCACGAATAGCACTCCAAAAGTTTTCATCTGTTGGATAACCTGAAAAGGTACCGCAACACCGTCAAGTAAAAAAAGTGGCTCTGTAGAAAGATTAATACTGTGTAAGCCACTTCTTATTTTGACGACCTGGGCAGGGTAATTTCCTTTTACCTGAACGCCCGGTATCAGATTGATTAAGTCCATTAAGCTCGTCGTTTCTTTAAAATACAAAGAATCCAGGATTACGCGCTGTCCGCTTCTCCCATATGGTGTAAGGGTGTTTAATTCTTCTTCTATGAGTTGGCTCCTGGTTTTTTTCTCTGCAGTAACTGTCGCTTCCTCTAATTCCACAACCTCCTCACCGATCTCAAAACTTCCCCCCTGTTGCGAAAATACATTTTCATAATAGTCGGCCGCGTCCTCCAGAGAGTAAGGAAAATCTTTTAATCCCTCAAATGACCTTGGAATAGTATTTGGCAAAGGTGGATCTACATATATGGAAATGTCCTTGGTGTTTTTGGAACTACCTTTTCTAAGTTCTATAGCATCCAGAACCACATCAATGCTATCATTGAAGGCAAAAGGTCCAAAGCTAAATTTTCCCTGGCCGTTCGAAATTTTAGTTTCGTAATAACTGTCTTCTCCTAAAAGGCCTAAGGTAATAGTACTACTCTTGGGACGATATTTATTATCTAATGCAGTAGTACTTCCATTGATCATAATCCCTTTCTCAGGTGTATACGTCTCGGTTTTGCTTACCCCCGGCTTAAGCAGGTCTTCCCATTTGAATCTAGTCCAATTCTGGGTCATCATGAAGATATCCATTACCTCATTACTGTACATTTTTTTATTGAAAAAGCGGCTAAAAAACCAAGGTACTTCACCTATATCAGCATTGAATAAAAACCAGTTTTCTATTCCCATATTGGATGAGGGAGGTTGTAAAGCGCTATCTTGCTTAACCACACTCATAGAGAAGTTTCCCTTAAGAGGTAGTCCTAGCTCGTCTACTACTTTAACCTTAATCCCCACTCTATCTCGCTTCTCAAAAGTATTCTTATTTAATATCAGTTTTGGCCTTGGCAGTTTGGTGCGATTGTCAATCAGTGTAAGTCGTTCGGCCAAAACCTTTCCATCCTTATTAAATAAACCTAGATGGGCTATTCCCGAGGCAAGTTTTCCTGTCATGACCTTTATCGCATGAGAGTCATTCCCAGAGCTGTTTATTTTTCGACTTAAAAAAATTGTTCCGCGCACATGACCCAGTAACAGTGCCCCTTCAAGGCTTTCCCCCTTACTGCTAAGAATTTCCACTAACAGATGATCCTGGTTATTATTTACCTTAAGCGAACTACCGGTTGGTGTCGCTTTCGGGAGGCTAATGGGTTTTTGGTCGTTGACAATGACAAAGTACTCCATGTTCGGCTCAGGTAATAGATCTAAAGCGATCATCCCATCACTCTCTCCTTCAAAGTTGGTTTTGACCTGACCAAGTCCGTCAACTATCTTCCCTCTTATCGAATCGCCAAGCAGTTTAGAACCAGCATTGATCACCACTCTATTGGGCACCCCCTCAATTAGTCTTCCGCTTTCCGGAAAAACTTGTAATGGAGAATTGATGTTGGCGGGTAATGCTTTGTCAGCGTTGTCTATGATTGGAGCGCTCTTGTCTCCGGGGGTCCAAATAATGATCCCCTTTTGAAAAAAGCGGGGCTCCTTTTCGTTTAGCATATACTTGGTAAATGCTCGTAGAATATATCTACCCCGACGAAATTTTCGAGCAAATTGTATATCTCCCTCAGCCCCCGGACCTTCGACGAATATTTTTCTTTCAGCTACCAATTGTCCCGACTCGTCCAACAATTCTATATAAACCACCTTACTTTTTGTACTTGCCTTATGTGTAGCCCCATCTACAAGGTATACTTTAAACCACATAGTATCTCCGGGTAAGTAAAAATCCTTGTCGGTATGTACATAGACTTTTTCGGGCGCCGTCTTAAATTTATATAGACTTAACTTAGTCTGGAGGGTGGTGAAGATATCAGGATCGGTTTGCCCATTGCTAAGATGAGAAAACGCAAGAAAAAAACATAGAAGAAATAAAGAAGATGTAGGAGCTTGTTTCATGCGGACAGCTATGCTCATCGTCAAATGGGCATCATAAAT
>JBFOMC010000181.1:0-17583 GCA_040830565.1 Flavobacteriaceae bacterium | reverse complement strand
GCCCCATCTAATAAAACCCTATTGGTCATTCCCAAAGACACAAATACCTGTCCATTTCCAGTGGCATTTAATCCCAGAACATTCTCTTTGGCCATGCCCGACACCGTTTGAAAAAAACTGGACCAAAGCAATACCAAACCATCGTCCATACCAACCCAGATCATATCATTTTGATTTATTTCCTCTGAGGTAAAGTATAGATGATTTATACCATTTAGGGGCAGTTTTTCTACCCGATGTGGATCGTTTGAACCAAAAACTTTTTTAATTCGAGCGCGGTCAGAATCTGTGTAAAAGCTGTAAAGTTCTGTAGAAGTAGCCATCAGCAATGATTTGGAATCTCTAATTGAAAGGAGATTTACCTCCTTGTTTATTGCAAAGGTCTTTCTGTCGACAACATTACTGTTCTGATCTACTCTTAATTTATAAAGCTGGTCCGCAGCAACCCAAAGTTCGTCTCCGCTTACAATAAAATGCTTCGCATCTTTATGCACTCCCAGAGGATTGAACCTTCTCCCTATCTCGTCAAAACGGAAAATTCCAGTCTCGGGGACCAGCACCCAAATAGTTCCAAACTTGTCCTCATTAACAAAAATATCCTGATTTTTGGCTTTAGTTGAAAGACGGTAGTGCGCCCTAACTTCGCTCTTGTCCGGATATAACGTTAGTGCTCCATTCAATTGCCCTACCCACAGTCTATTCTTAGAATCCTGAAATAAGTTTGTGGGGTATTTAAGGTCATCAGATCTCCGATAGAGCTCAATTTTTGGGGTATCTGCCTGGTAGGAAATTCTGAATATGCCCGTATCGTTAGTGAATAAGATTGAGGAATCATTAGATTTAAAAAACGATCGTATGGTTAAACTCCTTAGCGAAGTATTGAAGTCTTCAAAAGTACTACCGTCGAATCTGTACAACCCTTTATCAGTAGCAAGCCAAACAAACCCTTTTACATCTTTAACCAGCCGATTTACTTTTTTAAAGGGTAGCTCCTCCCCAACATACCTGGCATAATTAAACTTTTGCGCGCAGGCCAATGCACTAATAAAAAAAATCAGGATGCAAAAAAAATGGCGTTGGCTGGTCATGACCGTCATATCAATGCTCCTAAAGATAAATAAAACAGTATGATCTACCGCCACCTTGAGTTTTAGGTATCGAAACCATATGGAATAAGACTATGGAGGCTCCTCAATCTAGTAACATCAATAGGCGCAATTCGCCCAAAACCTCTAAAGGGATTTAACCGTTCTAAAACCTAAGTGTTCCAAAGAAGAATCCAGGCTGGTCGCCATTCGGGAAGAAATTCTGTAACTGGCGCAGTAAGAGGCATTGCACAAAAACGAGCCTCCTTTCATAATTTTTTCTTTTGCATACGGATTAGTAGCATTATACGCGGTAGTAGCTCCCTGGGGGTTCACAGTCACGTTTTGCGGGTTAAGGCTGCCATAGTAATTTGTGTTATACCAATCACTAGTCCATTCCCACACGTTTCCAGACATATCGTATAAGCCAAAGGCGTTTGAAGGAAAGGACTTTACCGGGGCCCTACGCTCAAAACCATCTAACTCCGTATTGCTTACGGGAAATTCCCCTGTCCAGGTATTGGCCATTTCGGGGAGTACTGTTTCGTCTGTCCCCCAAAAAAAACTTCCTTCCTGCCCCGCCCTGGCAGCATACTCCCATTCGGCCTCAGTGGGTAATCGCCTACCTGCCCATTGGCAATATGCCATGGCATCTTCATAAGCTATATGTACAACGGGGTAATCCTCTTTCCCTTTTATTGAACTTCCAGGGCCGTTAGGGTGTTTCCAGTTAGCTCCTATAGTCCATTTCCACCATTGTGAAAAATCATATAAGTTAGGAACGCTGGTCTTTGTTTTTTTAAACACTAGAGATCCTGGTTGCATAATAGAGTCGTGCGGTCTTGGCGTACCCTCCGGCAGCTGCTTTTTCATCTCTTCCCAATCTATTTCTCTTTCGGCGACTGTAATATAGTCGGTTGCCTTAACGAAGGCAGTGAATTGAGCATTGGTAACTTCGTGTGAGTCCATAAAGAAACCATCTACTGCAACTTTATGAGCTGGTTTTTCATGACTCATGGCATGGGCATCTCCCGGTACCGCTCCCTGCACAAACTCACCTCCGGGAATCCATACCATACCTTCCGGCACATCAACTCCAGCAGGTAATTCGGTAACCAAAGAAATTTTTTCTACCACCGAAGGAGCCTTCTTTTCAATAGCAGTTTTGGACTTGTCTTTACAAGAAAGCATCGTAAACAAGAAGATATATAGGAAAGCAAAGGCCGTACAATTCAGATGTCTGTTGTGCATATTTTGGTAAAATATAGGAAATGTAAAGTTATTTCATATCTTCATAATATCAATACTAAAACCCATGAAAAACCCTTATTTGGCAGTATTAGCAGCAATCATACTCATATGTACCTTAAGCAACTGTCGGGAAAATTCCCAAAAAGGCACAAAGGACAAAGAAGTAAGCCGTGTTGAGGCAGACACTACTTTATCTGGTTTGGCTTTTAGTGATTTCACAGATACTATAGAAGGTATTCCGGTAAACTTGTACACCTTGAAAAACAAGAATGGTCTGGAAATCACCTTTACAAATTACGGGCAGCGACTCGTTTCCTTAATGGCTCCGGATAAGGACGGGAACATGGAAGATATTGTTCTTGGCCTCTCTACCCTCAGTGAATACAAGGAAGGAATAGGTAAGTATTACGGATCTGTCGTGGGTCGTTATGGGAATAGAATTGCCAAAGGAAGTTTTAGTATTGACGGGCAGGAATATTCTCTTGTGAAAAATAATGGTGAAAATCATCTTCACGGTGGCAATGTTGGTTTTGAATCTGTTCCCTGGAAAGTACTCAGTGCGAATGAAAATGAAATTAGCTTTCATAGGGTCTCTCCTGATATGGAAGAAGGCTATCCGGGAGATCTGGATGTTACGGTAACCTATACCCTTAACGACGAAAATGAACTAATCATAGCTTATGAAGCAAGCACCAATAAAAAAACCCATGTAAACCTCACCCATCATTCATATTTTAATTTGAAAGGCGCGGGTAATGGTAGTGTTAAAGATCATGTTTTGATGCTCAATGCAGACAGCTATACTCCGGTAGACGAAGGCCTAATTCCACTTGGACAGATTGTTGCTGTGGACAACAGTCCTTTCGACTTCAGAAAACCCAAACCTATTGGCCAGGATGTAGACCAGGCACATGAACAGTTATTGATAGGCAAGGGTTATGATCACAATTTTGTTATCAATAACGAAAACAAAAACGAAGATGGTCTGGCGCTTGCCGCCAGAGTTACGGAACCAGAAAGTGGCAGAATCCTTGAGGTTTTTACGAATGAGCCCGGGGTACAATTTTACGGAGGAAATTTCATGAACGGGAGCATTACCGGTAAGAAAAAAAAGGTTTATGAACATAGGGGAGCCTTATGTCTGGAAACTCAGCATTTTCCCAATTCACCAAACCAGGATAACTTTCCAAGCACACTCCTGAATCCAGGAGAAACTTACACCTCTACTTGCGTATATAAGTTTAGTACCACGGAATAATTAAGACGCTATTCCTCATCAGTTTGGGACACTAATCCTCCTTCGATAGTCGGAATCCTGAACTTTTCGATGGTAGCATTCCTGTGTTCTCTCTTAAATATTTCGGCAGCGCGTTCTATAATGTCCGGATGTGCATCGGCCAAGTTTTGCTGCTCTCTTGGATCTGTAGCCAAATTGTATAATTCAAGGGTTGGAGTCTCGTTCTCCGATTTCAATTGTTGCCTAACTACCTTCCAATCTCCCATTCTAAGCGCAAGTTGTCCTCCATATTCCGGAAATTCCCATAAAAGGAATTCGTGCTTATCCTGTCCATCTTCAGCAAGTAGGGTTGGCAGAAAGCTAGTTCCATCGTTATCAGGAGCCTCAAAGCCCGTAAGTTCGGCAAGAGTTTCTAAAACATCGTAATGGACCGATATATGATCTGTAGTAGATCCAGCTTTAATTTTTCCGGGCCAGGAGGCAATCATCGGGACTCTTATACCGCCTTCATACACAAAGCCTTTACCTCGGCCAAAGTTCCCGTCAAAGGGCTGAGCACTATTAAACCATTCAGGATCTGCGCCCCCGGCAAAGGAAGGTCCGTTGTCTGAAGTGAACATAATCAGCGTGTTATCATAGATGCCTTCATCCTTTAGCTGCTGCACAAGCTTTCCTACATTCTCGTCTAAATAGGAAATCATTGCGGCATAACCTGCTCTTGGATTTTTATGTGGAAAATACCCATGCCCGTTTTTGGCTAAATAGGGTTCTTCCTCTCCAAATTTTGCTATGTAATAGTCCACCCAATCCTGAGGTGCCTGTATGGCTACGTGCGGAATTGGTGTGGCCCAGTACAAAAAAAATGGTTGGTCCTTGCTACGATCTACAAAGGCCGTAAGTTCCTTAAACATGAGATCCGGTGCATAGTCATTTAGATTGAAATTGGCATAGCTATCCGGACTCTGAGGATCTGCTCCTTCCGGAAATGCCGTATGAGGAGGAACGGTATCGTTATTTAAATGAAATCGCTTTTCATTCTTGTAGAGATGTAGAGGATAATAGGTATGCGCCTGTCTTTGGCAGTTATATCCAAAGAAGAAGTCGAAGCCCATAATAGTTGGGATAGAGTGCGTATGAGGGGCGCCCAGGCCCCATTTGCCAACCATTCCTGTCGTATACCCCACTTCCTTTAGCTTTATCGGAAGCGTTACGGTCTTGGCCGGCATAGGTCTTTGACCTTCCAATACGGAATCCTTGGCCATGGCAATATAGTCCCATACCTCGCCCCGTTCTCGCCATTCTTCATTACCTCTGATATGAGCACGACCAGAATGTTGGCCTGTCATCAGCATATAGCGTGCGGGGGCGCATACCGGAGCACTGGTGTAATGCTGGGTAAAAAGCATCCCTTCAGCCGCCAGAGCATCAATATTTGGTGTCTCGATCTTTGTTTGACCGTATGCCCCTAACTCCCCATAGCCAAGATCATCGGCCAGGATATAGATAATATTCGGTGGAGTTTCATCTGCAGTCAGTAGTTCTTTTGGTTTCTCTTTATTTCCGCAGCCCGTTATAAGAACTATAGCGAAAACCAATAATGTGAATTTATTTTTTTTCATTTTGCTCTTTAGATTTTTTATTTCCATTCAGATCTACAGGGAAACTAAAAGGTTTAAAAAGATGGTCTGTAAGTATGCATACGCTGCGTCTGTTGAGACTAAGGTCTGTGCTGTAATCCTGCTTAATTCCCCAAGGTACCCAATTGTTCTCAATAAGGGACATGGATTTACCCGGGTTCACTAGCTCGTTTGCCTTCAAGATAAATTCAGGGGTAAGTGGTTTCCCGGAAGCATGTACTTTTTTCAGCTCGGGATAAAATTGCTTTAAGCCCTGTACCCATTCATACTCAGAAACCAATCGATCTGGATAGAACCAGGTTTGATTGGCCCATTTGTAGGGCAGACCATAGGCCTTTAACACCCCCGAAGCTCCAATTTTTTGAATAGAAGCAAAAGCTTCATCCCTGGGGTTTACATCTATAAATGGCATAATGTAGGCCTTAGAATCTAAAAGGGCTTGCTGCACTTTTCTCACGCTTACTTTACTGGGAGATTTGTTTTCCCTTACCGCTGTTGCCGCCAGGGCTCCGGCGGCCTGTCCTATCCCAAGAACAACAGGTTGCAACCTGGTAGTCCCATTCACGATATTGGAAACACTGATATTCTTTTCTGCCATGATAAAGTTTTCAATGTTATCAGGTATAAGAGATCCAAGGGGAATATTATAGCTTGGCACCTTAATATTGATGAATTCTATTTCAGGGGCTGCCAGATTTTGGTCGTGGTGATGGTCAATTGGATAGTCGCCAACCGCAATTCCCGTCTTGTATAAATTATAGTCATATGGTTTTTCTAGATTATCTACGGTTAAAAAGACTTTCCCTATTGCCCTTCTGGCCTCCCTATCATAAGGGATAAAAGGCAATCTATCTTCTGTAGGAAACTCCGGCGCAAGACGGAGGTTTTTATATCCGAGCTCATTCTGAATATAGTATACGAATTTTAGCGTATGCCGTTTTGCCTCCTCCAGGGACTCTTCTCGTTCTTCTGAAGTTAGATTTCCCCAATCTACATAATAATCATTTCCGCAATTAGGCCAATTAATCATGTATTTATTGTTGGGAAGTTTTCCATAGTTGAGCATTTGGGTACAATCAGATACTCCACCAAACATTTCTCCCTCCGGTCTTTTACAACTACACTCAAAGATTTTTGGGTCATAGCCTTTAGGCTTCTTAACGAGTCCTTCCCTACTGGTTTTTTCGCCCATGTCTTCTAAAATGGCAACATAGGTAAGATCCTGGACAATACTATTAGCTTTCTCCGGAGCTTCCTGTTCTCCCGTAAGTGCTTTGCTGTCCATGCCCAATCTAAACTTGGCAGCAACTTTTGGAAGCAATTCACCTATTTCGGTGGCATCTATAAGAATTTTAGCCCTAGTAACCTGTTTCTTTTTCTGCTTCGTCCATACCACAATCCATCCATCATCTAACTCTGTAACGGTATGGTACACGATGTTATTAGCAACCGTAAGATTGGGAATAGCAGCCATATTCTTCAAAATCCTGTTCCCTACTGAGGGTTCAAACAAGGTGTGGCTCACCCAACCCGTGGCTACCTCCTTAGGCCCTCCGTAGTGAGCATAAAGGCTGTCTCGAAACGCACCCCAAATTCCTGATGGCATTTTATGATTTCCATCAATGGCAGAAACCCCCGCAGCGGTCAGCATTCCACCCAACCAGGGTGTTTCTTCTAAGATAAGGACAGATGCCCCCATTCTGGCGGCCTGGATCCCTGCCGCAGTGCCTCCAGCTCCACCTCCTATTATGAGCACATCTACGCGTTGTTGTGGCCAGAGCGTAAACGAGCAAAATAAAAAGATGAGGATATAGATCTTTTTTGATTTCATAATCATGACACGCTTTCTAAAATTTTACTGACTTCCATCAAGGCTCTCGGAACATGAAAACAGCCCTTCCATTTACCACCTTTTAATGCCAGCAATACCTGTCCCTGTCTGTTTAAATAGCCATACCATTCTCCACCGTGTTCCTTATCCCTGAAATGTTCCCAGCTATATTGATGTACTTTTTGGAACCAGGCTTTTGCATTCTCATTCTTGCCCCAGGCATATGCTTTGGCCAGGGCAATAAGTGCTTCTAAATGTACCCACCAGAGTTTTTGGTCCCACTCTAATTGTTGCGGGGGATGTCCTTTGACATCCATAAAATAATAAATCCCTCCATATTCCTTATCCCAGCCGTGTTCTAATTGTTGATACATTATCTGCTCAGCTTTGCTGATCATTACCGTATCATTTTTTCGAAGCCCAAGATTCATGATAAACCACATGGCTTCTATGGCATGCCCCGGATTAAGCAATCTGCCTTCAAAACTATCTATGAAAGCGCCATTGGCCGAAATATTCTCAAGTACCAGTCCTCTTTCAGTATCGTAGAATTCACTTAAAATCAAATCGCTAATACCGTCTGTGAGAGTATCTACCTGACCCTTACCCAGCAGGGGTTCCAGTTCTAGTGCAAGATTGCATAATATCATGGGCAGGGCAAAATTCTGAAGTTCTCTGGTAGCCGGAACTATCTTGTTGTATTTCCCTTTTGGGTTCTTCTGTCGTTTGAGAATATTTTGAAAAGTGTCCAGAGCAATTTGGGCGTGTTCTTCTTCCTTACTCACTTCATAGAGTTTTCCGAATGCCATAGCCGCAAAGCAATCTGAAAAAATGTTATAAGGCTGTACTAGAGGTTTTCCGGACCTATTCAAAGAAAAATACCAATTACCATTAATATCTCTGCCGTATTTTTTTAAAAATTCGGCCCCTAAAAAAGCCATTTCTCTCCAACTATCTCTAGGTTCGACATCTAGATATAATTTGGCAAATGTCCAGACCTGTCTGGCCTGAAGCCATATGAATTTGTCCGTATCATACACCTTTCCTTCCGGGCTTAGGCAACTAAAATATCCTCCGTATTCAAGGTCAGGAGAGAACTTTTCCCAAAACGGCACGACCTTATTCAACAGTTCGTCCTTATATATCTTGGCGTAATGTCTCATATTTTCCTGACCATTCATCTAGGGATGTTCATCTTTAAAGTGTTCCAGGTAGCGGTTGTATAAATGTCCTGCCTGTCTGTAGGCCGACTGTGGACTCATGAAATGCGAGAATTCAAAAGTGATTGCCTTTTCGATCCCGGCTTTTTTTGCGGCTTCCAGCTTGAGCAACAACTTTTCGAATTTTATCGGAAAGAACTTTATGGGCATATCTCTATCGAAAGATTCCGCATTGGTCCAGGAAGTGAGATTGTATTTATCGGCTAATTGCTTGTTCAGGTAAAGGTATTCCTGCAGTTCGGATAGTGCAACCTGTCCGTCTTGAAATGCGACGATATCTATCCCTGATTTGATACCATCAAAAATTTCATTCCACTCGCTTTCATGTTCTTTTAAAGAAATAGAAGCTTCTTTATAAGTTTCGGCAGTGGTTGAGTTCACCGCTTTTCTACCGTCAATCCAGGGGGAAATAAGTACGGGAAGTCCTTCACTTACCGCTTTACATTGAGCCCCCAGGCTTGAAATTACTTCAATAGCACCTTTTGTTTTCCGACTAATTTCCTGGCTTAAATACCAGCCCGAAAAATTTGGGTGATCTCCATATTTCTGCTGTATTTCTTCTATTACCCTCAGATTTACCTCTAGTTCGTAGTTCATATCTCCGGTGTCCCAGTATTTACCGCTGTCATAGGTGCCAAGAAATAGTTTCATTTGGTGCTTTTGAGCAAGTTCCAGAAAGAGCCCTATAAGATCCTGTCTAGGTGGGTAGCATCCTGCTTTTATCAAATAATCAGAAGGATAGGTAAGAAATTTTCTGTAGCCAGAGCGTATAAGGATCAGGGTATCTATGCCCATTTTTTTCATATGAAAAAAGTCGGCATCCCATTCCTTCTTGCCCCAGTTCTGATGAGGAATATCATGACTTATCTCATCAATAAAAGTACCGCTGATCTCCATACTCCAAGTTAGTTATTCTTCTCTAAAGTATTCCACCAATATTTTTTAAGCAAGAAGCTGGTGAGTATAAGCACCCCACACCAGATCAGCATTTCGGTATTCTCTCTCAACATAAAATATATAGGAATAACCACTTGTGCCAGTTGCCAGATGATGCCAACTACCACATTGAAGCTGTCTCTTTTAAAATCCATATTTGGAACAAAAGTGGGATCTTCTAACATTACCTCCTGCTTAATAGGCCCCCAAAATCCCCAAGGCTTGGTTTGTTTATAAAATTGTTTTACCTGCTCTCTATTTGGTAGGGGCTGCAGAAAGGTGCCGATGAGACATCCAAGCATTGCAAAGAGGAAGATCAGAGGGAACACAAAAATATCTACATACTGAGGAAAGAAGAATAATTTTACCGTAGAGGCTATTAATCCAAAAAGCATTCCCCAGAAATAGCCCTGGCCTGTAAATCGCCACCAGATCCATTTGAGCACGTTTGCGGCCACATAGCCGCCGTACAGGGCGGAACTAAGCCACAGGATCAGGGTATTGAGCGATCCCGCATTGAAGCCAAAAATGATCCCGATCATCACAAGTAAAATAGAAGAAAGTATACTTAAACGGACCAATTTCTTATCGGAGGCTCCGGGATTGATATATTTCTTGTAGATGTCATTTACAATATAGGCCGGCGCAGAATTTACAAAAGCGGCGAAAGTTCCCATAAAGGCAGCTAAAAATCCAGCCAACATTAGCCCTTTCAAGCCTACAGGCAGGAAGTTATTTATAGCCAATGGCAGTATCTTTTCAAAGTCGATATTATCTCCCATAGCCGCCAACTCAGGACCTAAAAACACCAAGGCGAGCAAGGTAAATCCTATGATCATAAAGTATCTTGGTATAAAGAGTACAGTTACCGTAAGGAAGCTCATTTTGGCGGCCTCTGCCGGGGTCCGGGTTGCCAAGATGCGCTGCATGTCGTAGCTGGGAACGGGTCCGGCAATGGAGGCAAAGATTCCCTTAAGGACCATTAAAAGGAATAATGCTCCAAAAAGCGTGAATCCGTCCTGCTGTATTTTTTGATCTACTTGAGGAAAGGGAGTATTACTCCAATCCAGATCCAAAGACCATCCGAAGGAAAGTTCCTTCCAACCAGCAGGAACAAATTCTGTGATTTGTCCGGCATCCACTAAATTATAGGCAACAATTCCCACTCCGACACAGGCGATGGTCATAATAACAAATTGCATAACCTCGGTAGCCACCACACTATGCATACCGCCTTTTACGGTGTATAAAGATGTAAGGCCACAAATGATGAGCGCATAACTTCGTTCAGAGCTAACGGTATATCCTAAAAACTCGAAGGCAAGGTCCCAGGGTAAAATTGAGGTACAATACTTTCCTATTCCTTCAAAGAAATAAGCTATAAAGCCGAGTACGCTGATTACGGCAAAAATGACCACAATAATATGCGATAGTTTGGCCCCCTTACCGTCTCCGAAACGGAAGGTGATCCATTCTGCTCCGGTCATTACATTAGAGCGCCTCATCCAAATGGCGAGATAAACAAAGACAAAAACCTGGTTCCATACGGGCCAAAGCCAGGGCAACCAGGCACTTTTTAGGCCATAGACAAATAGTATGCCCACTGTCCACATAGTTCCGGAAATATCGAACATCCCGGAGGCGTTACTAAGGCCCAGGTAATACCATGGAAGTTTATTTCCACCCAGGAAATACCCATCAAGGTCTTTAGAGGACCTTTTGGAAAGATAAAAGCCAAGTGCGAGAATACCTACCACATAAGCAATGACAATTCCAATGTCCCAGGGAGATAAAACCAAGATTAATTTTTTAGGCGCTTATTCAATAGTAGAAAGTATTAAATATATGGTTTTATTAGAAAATGATGAACAATATTATATATTGTAAATTTGCGATAAACGATGACTAAATGAGAATTAGAGCGACAATTTCCAGCGATTATATCAATGAAGAAGATCTAAAGATGGCCGAAATAGCCAATGCCCTGGCCCATCCGGTGCGGGTGGCACTCGTTAGATATTTGAGCACTAAAAATTGTGGAAGAGGAGTGGATAACGTGAGCTGTAACAAAGATTTAGTCAATATGTTTGATTATTCCCAATCTACTATTTCTCAACATGTTAAGATCTTAAAGGAGTCTGGTCTTTTCATTACTGAAAGCAAGGACAGATTCACCTATTACTACTTAAACAAGGAGCTTTTGAAGGCTTTTTCCGATTACTTCAACATATGATCGGGTAGTTATTTCTTTCCATATAAAACGATAGGAAAAGATTTGCAATCCAAAATTCTTTGGTTTAAATTCGTATATCGCTTATAAACGATATATGTTATTTAATCTTAATTCATCAATCATGATTTCCAGATTTTTATTTATTGCATTCTTGGTGATCCAGGCCTCTGCCATATCACAAAATTTACATCCTCTAGAACCCGTAAAAGGGCATTACAAAGACCTTCAGCGGCTAAGCACAAGTCCTAATTCTGAGCATTCACAATTGGATGCCATCAGCTTCCCCTCCTCGGAATATCGAAGTGCAGCTTTGATTTATATCATGGCGACTCCTGAATATCTGACACCAGAACAGGTGGAAACCTTAAAAGATGCCGTCCAGTTTCCGGCAAACAGTTCGGACCAGACCAGAGCGGAACTCGATTTTCTTCTAGAGTGGCAGGAGAAACGTAGCCCCGAAGAGGTGCATAGGGCAGCAGAAGTCCTTGCCCCAATAGGGTATTGGCCTCATATAAGCGTCATGAAAAACCACCAGCGATATCAAAAAAATATGGAACACCTTTTCTATGAGGGTAAGGCGGTCATGGGAGATCAGTGTACCGCCAAAAACTATCCGGCTACCGCCAAGTTGTTAGCAGGCGTTACCAAGGATATGCGCATTATGGAGTTTACAGTCAAATATCATCTGCTTAGAGCAAGGCCTTACCATCTGGAGCCAAAATTGAAGCCCCTGGCCAGGATGTCCTCCCCTTCTTTCGCAAGTGGCCATACGCTTTGGGCCTATATCCAGGCCTTCACCTGGAGTGAACTTATTCCTGAGAAGCGAAAGGAGTTTCTCGAGGTGGCCTACGAAGTTGGAGAATCGCGCGAAATCATGGGTATACACTATCCCAGTGACGAAGAGGCTGCCAGAGTTCTGGCGCATAAGATGCTCACTGACATGTGGGGCAATCCAAAATTTCAGGACGATCTTAGAAAAGCACAACTCGAATGGAAAAAGTGATCTCTGGTTCAAACAAAAACCCGTACCGTTTCTATAGCCTTCTGATCTTCTTACTTTTCTTTTTATCCTGCAAGGAAACAGTGGAGAGCAGAGCGGAAAAGTCGGGCCCATTTCCCATTTTCAAAACGGTTACTCAGGGACGTATTGCTACAGATGGTGGCGTATCTAGAGGGGTGGCATGGGGCGACTACGATCAGGACGGAGACCCTGATCTTTATGTGGCCAATACCAATGGTCAATGGAATGCTTTTTACAGAAATAACGGCAACGGTACTTTTAAGAAACTCACCTTTGATGGAGGTAACATACGAGTGCTTTCAGAAACCGTAAAACACGGAGGTAGATCTGAAGGGGTCAACTGGGTGGATTACGACAATGACGGCGATCTTGATCTTTATGTGGTTAGTAGAGGGGGTGAAGCCAATCTCTTGTTCCGAAATTTTGATAATAAAGGATTTACCAAAATTGAAGATAGTCCGTTAACAGCGGAAGGGATCAGCGCTTCAATGGCCTGTTGGGCAGATTTTGAAGGGGACGGAGATCTCGATGTGCTCATAGTCGCAACAGGAAGTGGAAGTAGTAAAGTATTTAAGAATCTTGGAGAGGGTAATTTTGAAGAGGTCGCAGGCCATATAATGTCACAAGATTCAGGAAGAGGTAGGGCCTGTGCCTGTGGAGACGCCACCGGTGATGGATTGCCAGAATTCTACATCGCCAACGCTATGGCTCCTAATTACTACTACAGGAATTTAGGCAATTTTCAATTCGAATTAGTTGCCTCAGGGCATATCGCCGAAGATGTCGGATATTCTTATGGAGCCTCATGGGCCGATTATGACAGCGATGGAGATCTGGATCTTTTTCTGGCCAATTTTGATAAGGAGAATTATCTCTATAACAATGATGGAAACGGTAATCTCACTCCTATTAAGGATGGGGTTATAGCCTTGGAACAGGGAGGAGCCTCTAAAGGGCATAGCTGGGGAGACTATGACAATGATGGCGACCTGGATCTTTTTGTGGCAAACGGTACATATAGACCAGAGATGCAGAACTTTCTTTATCTCAACAATGGGGATGCAGTCTATGAAAAGATACTGTCTGAAGAGATTACCATCCATGCAGATACCTCAGCAGGTGCCGCTCATGCCGATTTCGACCGTGACGGAGATTTGGATCTTTTTGTTGCGAATTGGGGAAGTGGTGATCAGGTGAACCGATTTTACGAAAATAAGACAGCCGGCAAGAACTGGATAATGCTAAGACTAAAAGGCAGCACTTCTAATCGTTTTGGAATTGGGGCAAAAGTTACACTACAGGCATCAAACCGAGGCGGGTCTAGAACCATGTATCGGTGGATGTATCCTATTACCGGATATGCAAGCCAGGATGATTACGAGCTGCATTTTGGTCTTGGAAATTATGATACCATTGATTCACTGGTGATCGACTGGCCTTCACATCATAAAGACATTCATACAAAGGTGCCGATAAACACTCATTTTTTGGCTTCCGAGAATGATTCGCTCACCATCGCTAAGTGATCTAAAGCTTATCTGCTAACCGCGTTTCTTTATCCATATGGCTTTCAAAACTGACATACAAAGTGCATCTGATATCCTGGAAAGGTTTTACCGAGAATCTAAAACAGGAAGTACTCCAGTGCTCAATCAGGAAAAGCCAGAAGAAATTATCCGTAACCTTGGGCTTGAAACTTTCGTACAACAGGGAGGCCTCACTGGACCGGCACTTAAGAAATTCCTGGAAATCTATTTCACTTATGTAACGCGCCTTCATCATCCCAATTACCTTGGGCATCAGTGCGCTCCCCCACATCCCTCAAGTTCCCTTGGTACGCTGGTCAATGGTTTTGTAAATAATGTGTCTTCCATTTATGAAATGAGTCCGGTCTCGGCGACCTTTGAGCAATTCGTTGTGAATTGGATGCTGGAAAAAATTGGATGGGAACCTATGCCGTATAGTAAACCCAGCTCAGGCTTTGATGGCCAGCATGCCGCAGGAGTATTGGTTAACGGCGGATCTATGGCAAATCTGACAGCCCTTGTTATAGCCAGAACTCATAAGATCCCAGAAGTTTGGAATAGTGGCAATACTGATAACCTTACGGTCCTTTTACCTGCCGAAAGCCACTACTCCCTAACAAAAGCAGCCGGAATTCTGGGGGTGGGTGCCAAATCTGTACATTATATGGAGGTTGATGCCAAAGGAAGAGTGCGTCCCGATAAAATGGATGAAACCTTAAAAGAGGTGCTCAGCAAAGGACTTATCCCCTTTGCGGTCGTTGCCAACGCCTGTTCCACTTCTGTTGGTATTTACGATCCTTTAGATGAGATGGCTGCTTTCTGCACCGCCAATGAACTCTGGTTGCATGTAGATGGAGCACATGGGGCATCAGCATTGGTTTCGCCGAGGTACAGGGGTCTTTTAAAGGGGATTGAAAATGCTAACTCCGTTTCCTGGGATGCACATAAAATGTTGCAAGTTCCTTCGTTATGTGCGGGCCTACTGGTCAAAGATCACAAGCATCTTAATCATGGCATTGGTGGGTACCAAAACGCCAGTTACATCTTTCATGAAAAGGATCAGCCAGGATTTGATTCTATTCATAACACCATAGAAACCACGAAATCCGGTCTTGCTGAAAAAATGATTTTTGTTATGGGAGCTATAGGTGAAAAGGGCTTAAGTGACTATTTAGAAAGACAGCATCAGCTCACCTATGCCGCTTTTGAATATATCAATGGTTGTGAAGATTTTGAGTGTGCCGTTAGTCCGGAAAGTAATATTTTATGTTTTAGGATAGTAGGCTCAGACGAATTGCAACTTCAAATAAGAAATCATCTGACAGCTTCCGGCTTGTTTTATATCACCACAGTTGTTTTTAATGGCAGGAGGTATTTGAGACTGGTTTTTATGAGCCACAATACGACCTTATCGACGGTAAAGAATTTGGTCACGGAGGTAGTTCGCTTGAAAGAATCTCTATCCGAGATATTGAAAAACTAAGGCAAATAGCTTAGTAACATGAAATCTAAAACCCATATATATGAAACTGAAAATTTTATTAGGTACCATCCTTTTTATTTCATTAATGACTCACAGACAGGACGCAAAGCCGCTCAAACTATTGAACGATCAAGTTGCCGCCTTTAACGAGCAAGACATTGATAAGCTCGTTGAAAATGTCTCTGAAGATTTTAAATATTTCTACCTGACTTCAGATGAGTTATTGCTTGAAGTATCAGGAAAGGAAAAATTTAGAAAAAGCATGGAGGCTTATTTCGGGTCGGGTCGTAAAGTGCTTTCAACCATTGACGATTATACTATTGACGGAAATCGAATAAGTTTCAAGGAAACCGTAAGCCATTTAAATAATAGTGGAGAGCGTGTTTATTCTTCTGCCCTGGGTATTTATGAGGTTAAAAATGATAAAATTACCAGATCCTGGTACTTCATCGACTAAAAACCTCTGCAATGCTAACCTGCGCTAGGCGGCTTTCCTTTTAATGAGATTCTTGTTCTCCAGTAATTTTAGAAACTCGTAATCTCTGGCATACCAAGATCTCAAATTAGCTAACGCCAGGGGACTCAATGTCTTGTCTAAAGTCTCCGGACTGGAATGAGAATTAATTCCTTTTCCCGGTAGTTGTAAATTTTCGGATAGAGAAAGTTTTTCTTTCAAGACCTCCAGATCGTCTTTAATGGTTTCCAAATGACAAACATGAACCAGATCTGGCATTCGTTCCATAAAATAGGTCTCATTTCTAAACCATTTCCAGTAAGATTCCCGGATATGGCCTATAGTGCTCATAGCATCCTTAGCTGAAGACCTCAACTTGTCGTCAGAACTGGAAAGCGCTTCGGCCAATTCATTTGGTGTTTTGAAAATACTAAATGCCTGGGCTTCTCCCTGGTTCCAAGGCAAATAAAACCGAGGTTTGTCTTCTCTCATTCTGGCATAAAAGGCACTCGTAAATCTATCTTTCGGGTCCCGAATGCAGAAAAAGAATTTTTCTCCTTTTGGCACATTATCCAGATGAAACTGATGCAGATGTCCTTTTATGAAGTAGTCTTTAGACTTAGAATGGCCTTTAATGGCATATTTTAATGCGGTACCACCTGTTTTGCCAATATGAAGAAAATGAACCGGTTTTCTGCCCATTAGGGCATTCGATACTCGTTGTAAAGACAATGTAAAATGGTCTAAAAACCTCCTTAGCCTAAACTTGAGTTTGCCATAAAGTATTCTCAAGGGGAAACATATTTAGTTAATGGTGGCTAAAAATATAAATTTCCAGTTTATCATGAAATATAATTCGTTCTAAACCAGAAAAAAAGGCTGGATGAGCTTTTAATTAGCAAAGTAACATGAGATTTTGGGCTGCAATTACAGACTCCATTTATTCCCCACCTCAATAAGCGGAATACAACCTTTGTAATTTCCGGGAATGGGATCATAACTCAATACCTTTTCTCCAACTTCTTCTGAGCTAAAATACGCCCATATAGTCATTGCTTTGATAGATCTATAAAAGCCGACCGGCTCTTGTTTCCCCACAGTCTTTCCCCAGATTCCTGGATTAAATTTGGCCGTAGATGACTCTGCTTTCTCCAATACCTCTCTCCTTTTTGAGAGGCTCAGGTCGTAAAAGAGATCACCAAACTCCTTAATACACCCCTGGTTAAAGTCAGTGATTTCCTTTCTCATACCTTCTTGGCCCGCTTGGTCATAGGTCTCAGCGATCACCTTATCTATGAATACGTCAACCTTGACATCCAAGGCCCCTGGAGTATCGGTCCGGGGTAAAATCATATCTGCAAGTGTCCCTATAGTCTTGACTTCCTCTGTTGTAAAAAATTTCGGTTGCCAATCTAATCTGGGCTCCTGTTTACAAGATTCCAATAAAGATAGCATTGCAGGCAGGGATATCGTTGCGCCTGTCAGCAAACCAGTTCTTTTTAATGCACTTCTCCTGTCCATGATATCTTAGATATTTCTTTTTTTCAACTCGGTTACCGCATGGTTTGCAGCCCGTGCCGTAATGGCCATATAGGTTAATGAGGGATTCACACAGGAAGAGGATGTCATACAGGCACCATCCGTCACAAAAACATTTTTGGCGGCATGT
>JBFOMC010000180.1:0-7194 GCA_040830565.1 Flavobacteriaceae bacterium | reverse complement strand
GGTATCTAACTTCAAGAATTCATAGATCACTTCCCAATCGTTGCTTTCAAGAGCAATATAATTGGCCAACTCCCCTTGGTCTACACTTATTTCATCTTCCCCAAGCTGTGTATTGTCGTTTATAAAAACCCCTCTGGCCCCAAGGTTCTTGGCCAGTTCAATATCTGTTAATCTATCGCCGATAACATAAGACGTGTTGAGATCATAGACCTCATCAAAATACTGGGTTAGCATACCAGTTCCCGGTTTTCTGGTTTCAGCCTTGTCTTTAGGAAAGGTTCTATCTATAAATATTTCATCGAAAACCACTCCTTCATTTTCAAAGGCCTTAAGGATAAAATTATGCACGGGCCAAAAGGTCTCTTCCGGAAACACATCGGTCCCAAGCCCATCCTGATTGGTAATCATGACCAGTTCATAATCAAGTTCGCTCGCTATCTTACTTAAATAGGTGAATACCTTGGGATAAAATTGAAGTTTTTCAAAACTATCGATCTGCTCATCCGCCGGCTCTCGGATTATAGTTCCATCCCTATCTATGAAAAGGACTTTTTTTCTCATGGTTCTAAATCTTTTAAGGTAGCTATCAGTTTTTGGTTTTCTTCCGGTGTTCCTACTGTAAATCGAAGGGTATTTTCACAGAGCTGCTGTTTGCTTCTATTTCTCACGACTATACCTTTCTCAATGAGTTGATCATATCGCAGGTCTGCATTATCTACTCTCACCAAAACGAAATTGGCATCCGAATTAAAAACCGTCTTTACAAAACTAATCGAAGAAAGTGCCTCCCTTAACAGCCGCCTTTCACTCAGAATGTTCTTAATTTCGGATGTAATTAACGCTCCTTTGGTAATCCGTTCAAAGGCCCTGGTTTGGGTTAGTTGATTTACGTTATAAGGAGGTTTTATTTTATTGAGAATGCCTATGATCGCTTCTGAAGCAAAACAAAGGCCTAATCTAATTCCTGCCATTCCGTAGGCCTTGGAGAGTGTTTGAGTCACTACCAGATTTGGGTACTCAGCTAAGCGACCTATCCAACTTTGCTTATCGGAAAAGTCGATATACGCCTCATCAATAATCACAAGTCCGTCAAAGGCATCGAGCAGGGAGCTGATGCTGTCTGCAGAAAAACTATTTCCGGTAGGGTTATTAGGAGAGCAAAGGAATATTAATCTGGTTTTCGGATCCGTCTGCTTTAAAATTTCATCAACATTGGGTTGAAAATTAGCATCCAGAGGTACCTTTCTATTCTCCACCGCGTTTATCCCGGCCAAAACGCCGTACATCCCATAAGTGGGAGGCATGGTAATAATGTTATCTCTATTTGGCTCGCAAAACGCCCTGAATAACAGATCTAAAACCTCATCACTACCATTACCCAACAGTAAATTAGACGTACTCATTCCTTTGAGATCGGCTAACTTTGCCTTCAAATTTCTTTGCTGAGGGTCTGGATACCTGTTCACGCCATTCTCAAAAGGATTCTCATTTGCATCCAAAAAGACATAACTCGTATTCCCCGCATCCTTAAACTCATCCCTGGCAGACGAGTAAGGTTTCAAAGTCTTCAAGTTCTCTCGAACTAGTTGGTTGATGTCAAAATCTTTTTTCATTCTTATATTTTTCTGCAAGTGCAGATATGTTGGGTCTGACTCTAATTCAAATTCTTTAGTCTTATAGACACCGCATTTTTGTGGGCCATAAGACCCTCCGCCTCTGCCATTGCTTCTATTGCCGGTCCAATCCTTTGTATCCCTTCCTTGGATATCTTTTGAAAAGTGATGCTCTTCATAAAACTGTCCAGGTTTACTCCGCTATACTGTTTTGCAAAGCCATTTGTGGGTAATGTATGATTGGTTCCTGAGGCATAATCTCCTGCACTTTCAGGAGTATAATCTCCAATAAATACTGAACCCGCATTGCGAATATTATCCAGGTAAAACTCTTCATCCGCACAGCAAATAATCAGGTGCTCCGGGGCATATTCGTTAATGAGATCCAGGGCATCCTGGTCTTCCTCTATATATATTAATTTACTGTTCTCTATAGCTTTTTGGGCGATCTCTTTACGCGGAAGTTCAACTATCTGAATGCTAATTTCTTTTTCAACCTCTTCGAGTATTTTCTTTGAGGTGGTTACCAATATTACCTGACTATCTACCCCGTGTTCTGCCTGACTGAGCAAATCTGATGCTACAAAAGCCGGATTCGCCTTCGCATCGGCCATAACCAGTAATTCACTCGGACCGGCAGGCATATCAATAGCGATCCCGTGCTTGGTGGCAAGTTGCTTTGCCACAGTTACATATTGGTTTCCCGGCCCAAAAATCTTATGAACCGCGGGTAAAGTTTCCGTGCCAAAGGTCATTCCAGCAATAGCCTGTATTCCTCCTACTTTAAAAACCTGCTTTAAACCGCACACCTGAGCCGTATACAGTATGGCAGGATGGATATAACCCTTTGCATTTGGCGGACTACACAAGATAAGCTCCTCGCAACCCGCAATCTTTGCAGGAATGGCCAACATCAATATTGTTGAAAAAAGAGGGGCTGTTCCACCGGGAATATATAGCCCTACTTTTTGAACTGGTCTTTTTTCCTGCCAACAACTCACTCCTGTTGTGGTTTCAACTTCTACCTTTTCTGTTTTTTGAGCTCTGTGAAAGCGTTCAATATTCTTTCTGGCCACCTCGATGGCATTTTTTAAGGTTTGGGATACCTGTTTTTCAGCTTCTGCAAACTCTTCTTCCCCTACCCGGGCATCGTCTATACGAATACCGTCAAATTTCTCCGTATAGGCTTTAATGGCTTTATCACCCTCATGGATTACGGCCTCAAAGACCTGATTCACCACTCCCTCAATGTCGTCCACAGTCTGGGTAGGTCTTTTTAAAATAGCTTCCCAGCTCCCTCTTTTTGGGTTGAATAATTTCTTCATCAGAGCACCATTTTTTCTATTGGACAGACCAGTATACCTTCTGCTCCTGCGGTCCTCAGACCATCCAGGACCTCCCAGAATGTGTCTTGCTTAATAACGGTGTGTACAGAACTCCAGCCGGCCTCGGCCAGCGGTAGTACGGTAGGACTCCTCATTCCCGGGAGTATTTTAATGACTTCGTCTAATTTGTCGTTAGGAACATTCATCAAAACATATTTCGATTTTCTGGCCTGAAGTACAGATCCTATTCTAAATCGCAGTTTCTCCAAGATCTGGCCGGCTTCCTCTCCTATTTTCGGACTTACGGCTAACACGGCTTCGCTCTTCAACATAACCTCCACTTCCCTGAGATTATTTTTAAATAAGGTACTTCCGCTAGACACAATATCACATATGGCATCTGCAAGTCCGATGTTTGGAGCAATTTCCACAGATCCGTTAATGATGTGTAAGTCGGCCGTAACTCCTTTTTCCTTCAAATAATTGGTGACCGTATTAGGGTAAGAGGTAGCAATACGTTTCCCCTGGAGGTCTCCAATATCGCTAAAACTTGCTGATTTAGGGACCGCAATAGACACCCGGCATTTGGAAAATCCAAGTTTTTCAGAAATGCTTATATCTGCACCTTTTTCTATCAATACGTTTTCGCCAATTATAGCCACGTCTACTACCCCATCCCTTAAATACTGTGGAATATCCCCATTTCTCAAATAGAACACTTCCATTGGAAAATTCCTTGCCATAGCCCTTAACTGGTCTTTACCATTATCTATTGAGATACCGCAGTCTTTTAGAATTCTCAGGGAGTCGTCATTTAAGCGACCCGACTTTTGTATTGCTATTTTAATCTTTGTCATAACACTAGTGAATTTGAAACCGTCTTCGAAATTTACTGAAACCTATTCCATTTAATTAAAAAACCCGTTTGATTACTCAAACGGGTAGATATATTTTGAAATACAACAATACATTTTTACCTCGCTCGAGCGCCAGAGAAAAAATGATGATGTGTATTTACTGCTTTCATTACAATGTAAAAGTAGAATATATTTTGATTTCACAAAAATTTATTCCACTAATTATTTCCGAGGATCAGAGGAAGTCCGGCATCTCCGCTTCCAACAACCACTACTTTTGCATTAGGCGATTGCGATAATTTTAAGGTAGCATCTATCCCCTTGTCTTGCAGAATCTTATCTGTAAGAGAAGCACTGAGGATCCTATTAGCATCGGCTTTTCCCTGAGCTTCTATCCGTACTTTTTCAGCTTCTTTTTCTGCGGTAACCAGTCGAAACTCGTACTCCAGAGATTCCTGTTCCTGTTTTAGCTTTCTTTCGATTGCCTCCTTAATAGTTGGCGGAAGCGTTACATCTCTAATGAGTACTTCATTCAATTGTATATACTGATCGTCTACAATTTTCTTTGTCTCTTCATAGATCTCCACCTGTATGGCATCTCGTTTGCTGGAATAGAGCTGTTCCGGGGTATACCTTCCCACTACGCTCCGTGCGGCAGAACGTATGGCCGGTAAAAGAATCCTTTCTTTGTACTGCTCACTTTTTTCCTGATGTAGCTTTCCAAGATCGTTGTATTTGGGTTGAAACCATGTAGAAGCATCGAGCTGTATATCCAGTCCGTTAGAAGAAAGTACTTTCATTTTTTCAAATACTTCCTGTTGTCTTACCTCGTAAACAAAGACCTTATTCCACGGAGCGACTATATGAAACCCTTCTCCCAGTGGGGGCTCATCAGTAACTACCCCATCTCCCAGCGTTCTATACAAAACTCCTGCCTCACCAGACCCGATAACTACTGCCGATTTTGAGATAAGTATGATCAATAAAATAATCACGAATATTGCCGGTAAGGCAATTCTTGGTAATCTGTCCATTATGTGTTGTTTTTAAATTAGTCCGTTATATTTTCTAATAAACCATTCCGCAGCAAGGGCCAAAACCATAAGGCCAAGCAATAAGCGGAAATCGATTAAAGATACGATATTTTGATTGCTTTTTTGTGTAGGAACAAACTGAGGATTGCTGAGTAAATCTTCCACTAAATTTGTCAACTGGCTAGGATAAAATAAACTGGCATTAGACGCTTGAGCAAGTCGCTCAAGTTTTCTATAATCGCTAGAAAAAAGCTGTTTTTCAACATCAAAATCGAGTTTAGTAAAACTTCCGGATTTTGATATATTCTCATTAGCTACACTTACGGTAAAATTGTATTGTCCGGCTGGAAGATTTCCAAGATCTGCTTTGTAATACCCATTCATCAAAAGCATTGGAATCTCTCTACTAAGCGTATTTTCTTTGTTTTTGATGTTCACCGTGATACTCGCATTTCCGTCAAAATTAAAGGCTTCATCAAAATAGGAGGCCGAAATAGAGGTCTCGTTAATCCCCTGGTAGGTATTTTGGTATTCCAGCGTAAGTCTGCTTTTGGCTTCCTTGGTAGCCAGATAGCGTACAATTTTTGCTATGAGATCATCAAAGTTTTTAAATTCCCTGTTGTTTCTAAAGGCCTGTGATCTCCATTTCCACACATTCTCTGCAAAAAGTACAGCCTCTCTCTGTGTTTCGTCGCTAATAATGGCCAGAAGAGGTTCATTAAGGGGTACGCCCTTTATTTTTTGCTCCAGAATGGTTTCAAATTTTTTGGTTATCAGTATTTCTCCCAGATATCCTTCTAAGGGTGGAAAATCTGTAATGGAAAAATCAGAGACGTCAAAGATCCCAAAGCCCGGATTGAGCACAGGACTCATTTCTTCACTTTCATTAAAACTACTTTTGTTAAAACTGTTCTGTACGGCATTTAGGAAATTCCAGTTTGTCTTGCTTCCGGTTACCGTAAAACTAGGCGCATCTTTGTCCTTACTGTACTGGTAAATATCTCTGAACGATTGTCTGGGCTGATATAGAATAAACAGATCTACTTCTTCCAAACCAGCCAGGGGGGTTCCTGGTTTCTTTATGGTAACAGCGCGCTGTTCATTGCTTTCTATGGCCTTTTTTAAGGCACCAATGTCTGGATGGAGTATTTCTGAAATAATGGCGACATTGGTTTTTTCGTCAATTACCTCCACAGCGGCTATCCTTTCATTGTTCGCGAGATTCCTTTCGTTGTCTAAAGCCGAAATCTTCACTTTAACCTCTTTGACCCCGACTGTATTTGCCTCAATCAACGTATTGATGATCTTTGAACTGTTAGTGCTACTAAAATCCAATTGCTCCCTGTATACGGTTTTACCATCTATGGATACTGTTGCCACTCCGGAAACCGTCCCTTGCCCCTGATAGGAAACATAAGCCTCTACCGGAAATCTATTCTTTAAAAATGCGTACCTGTTAGTGTTTAATTGATCTATTCGAATGTCTGCATATTGTGTAGTATCTCCAAGAACTACGGGGTATATAGGAAGTCCCTGCTTAGCCCCATAAAACTCATAATCCTCCCCTATCGTTTGATTACCATCTGTAGCTAAGACCACGGCCGTGGCTTCTTTAGAATAGATGTCTTTAACAGTGCTTAAAGCCTCACTAATATTCGTGACATTTTCCTCATGGGAAAGACTATCTGAAGTATTGAGGAACCTCCCAAAACTGTAAGCGTTGAATCTAAAATTTTCTTGTAGGGGGGTGTTCGATTTTAGCTGATCTGCAATATCTGCAAGCTGTTCTTTCTGTTCTTGCCCGTTCAGAGAGGATGAATTATCTAAGAGCAATACAAGATTGGTCTTATCCAGTACATATTCATTCTTGGTGAACTTAGGATTTATAAGCAAGAGAAAAACACAAAAAAGTGCCAGAAACCTTAGAAAGGCCAGAACCCCTTTGAAAAGAGCAGAACTTTTAGCTTTGTAATAGTACTGGTAAAGAACAATAAGTAGGGCTATAACCGCCGAAAGTATCACTAATAGTATCGTTCCTGTCTGCATGCTCTAATAATCTCTCTTCTCAAAATCCTCGGTCCTCTTGGTGGAAACTCTCTTTATGACCAAATACACCAAAATGCAAAAAACAGCACTGGAAAAGCAAATCAATAGTAGGACAGCTAATACTCCCACACTGTACTATTTTAGTTTTACAGCAGTGCCGTAAGCTAGCATTTCTGCTGCTCCTTGCATTACCTGGGAAGTATTGAAACGAACGTTCACTACCGCATCTGCTCCAAGATTTTGAGCATCTAGTAGCATTCTACTGATAGCTTGTTCCCTGGCATCGGCGAGCAATTTGGTATACTCAGAAATCTCTCCT
>JBFOMC010000179.1:0-2682 GCA_040830565.1 Flavobacteriaceae bacterium | reverse complement strand
CGTTAACGCAGCGAATATCTTGCGTACCATGTTCGGAGTGGAAAGACTTTCTCAGTCTCAAGCAATGTCCCTTGTCGGCGTAGAGCAAGAGGGTCGTGTGCACTCAGGCGTCGATGATGCCACGAACTTAGCAAACTTACTTATTGAGGTCTTTTATCGTCTAAGACGATCAATGCAGTAATATCAGCGATTCAAACTAAAGCAAGTACTTACAATATGCCTAAATCTAACAGTAGCGAACCACTACCTTTTTTCTATCAAATCAAAGGCAAAAATGATGAATTTGGTTCTTGGCACTTTCCACCACTGTATACTGGCAGGGTATTCGCACACTCTAAAAAAGAGGCAGTAGCCAAGATTGAAGACGAGTATAACCAAAAGCTGCCTCTTAAAGTGTTAAACAAAGATCGGGACAAGCACGCTTTTCTGCTCAGGGTTTATGAAATCAAAGATGATGATACAAAGACTAAGTCCCTGTTTGAGAATAATACTTGTGAGATTTGCGGAACAACTTTCAAAGTAATAGAACACTACAACGACCATACACTTGCATACAAAGGAAAACGATTTTGTTCCGATGAGTGCAACCATGAAGACAGAGTCAGAAACAGAGCCTTTTCACCGACATCGAACGTCGATATCCGAAGACAACCTGCGGTGATCTACAAGATAACCAACACGCAAACTAAAATGAGCTATGTGGGTAAAACCACTCAGTGCTTTACGCTTCGATGGTATCAACACTTTTACCATGGTGGAGACTGTAAGTTCCACAGAGCAATCAAAGGCTCAAAACATACTGACTGGCAGTTCAACATCCTAGAGACCATTGAGCATGATTCTAATGGCAAATTAGACCATGATTTGGTACTTGAACGAGAGTCCTACTGGATAGAGCATCTAGATACTATTGAGAACGGATACAATACCCTGTTATCCAAGATTAGCTTAGACGGTACAAAAGAGTTCGTGGAAGACAAGCTATAGCATTAAGTTGGAGATCTGCTCTAGCAACTCCAACTTAATGCTAGCTTGCCTTTAGCTGACTCGACAGACCTTCAAGCTCTTTTTGTAGACTCTGATACAAGCTATGTCCCATAAGGACAGTTTTCCTTTCGCCCCTACACGTAAGAATGACCGTTAGACTGTTGTCCTTTTCTATCTTCCTCAACAAACCTGTCAATTCCCTGCGAGCTTTTGACACGGGGATAATCAATTCATTCTTCATCTCTACTCCTAGTTTACGCTGTTCGTTAATCTTGTTGTGTGTTCGCCAACGGCAATCTGTTTCGCCCTACGCAAGAGCCGATCAACTACTTCCTGGCTTAACTCATCCGATAGTGCTGTGTTTAGATGCTTTAACTCTACTACAGCAAACTGAGGATCTATCTCAACGAGATCAGTATAGTAGTCCGTGACAACATAATGGTCTACTAGAGGTAAGCAAATATTACCTGTGATCGGATGAACAGCCATATTTTCTTTACTGTACAGTACAGCATCGAGTTCACTCTGACCTATGTCACCACGCTTAAACTTTGCTTCTGCATCTGAGATCCTCTCCATAGCAGACTGATAGTAACTCAGCTCTTCAGCATCTTCGACTGGATGGTATTCCTCAGACACACACAAAGAGTACTCTCTCTTAGTGACCCCATATCTATACAGCATGTCAGTGACTACCTTTGCATCAACGCTACAAAGTTTCTCTAACCTATGATTGAAAGACAGTACATCCAATATATCCTTGGATAAACGTCGCGTACGAGACAATGAGCTAAGCATCAAGATGCCCCCTGCACAGTCTTTATAAGATACCAAGTAAATAATGTACTCGCACCAATCCAAGACATTTCTATCTAGGGTTGGATTTTCAGCTCGAATCATCTCTACCAAATCAACATTTTTCATAAGAACCTATCTTCCAACTATTATGAGTATAACTTGTCTATACCTATGTACAAACTGGTCGCGAAAAACCATTTCATTGCGAACAACACAGTTACTAATTCAAGATTGTTTTTCTTTCTGATTTTCGGGTAACAGACTATAAAAATCACACTCTCGATGAAAAATATCAGTGAATTATATCGAAAGTACATATCGATATCATACAAAAGTGGTAGAGAGGATAAAATATAGAATGTAGCTATAAAAGCAACAGTAATTTCGGGTATTCGTAATAGTGTGAGTATCGATTAATTAGTGAACATAATTGATACCCACATTTATCAGATCCTATTTTTGTGTATTTGATTGATTTTTAGCCTTTTCCTCGTTCGGCTTTGGATTGAAGTATTCGCCTAGATCGTTAATGAGAAGTCTCATTTTTCTGTATAGAGGGTGATTGACCGTTATTTCTGGGTCTTCTTCTCTTAAGAACTCCAAAAGAGTGTTTCGTTTAGGGTGATTAATATTTTGGAGTGATGCCGCCAAACCACCTTTGGTGTAAAGCAGCTTCGCTCTAAGCACTTCAAAGCTATAGCCGCGACCATTCCTAAATACGGCTTTAATCGTGTTATTTAAGCTCTCTGTAACTGCGTTGGTATATCGATAATCCCACCAGTTAAAGATGTACTCGAGCCTGTTATCAATCGCTCGTATAGCGTCTTTAAAGTGCCGCCTTACCGCAGGTGTAGCCAAAGCCTTCCAGTTTTCCCAGTTGTCCTCTGCTTCTTTTCT
>JBFOMC010000178.1:0-18161 GCA_040830565.1 Flavobacteriaceae bacterium | reverse complement strand
CGGTATCAGTATCCGTCTCGGCAAATGATCCGAACGGCAGTATTGTTAAGCATCAAATATATGTAGATGGTAAACTGGTAGATACAGATGGGTCAAAGTTCACGCCCCACAAGATCACTAACATAAGCGAAGGCAATCATGTCATAAGAGCGACTGTCACAGACAATAGCGGAGAAAAGGCTACTGCCACCATCAACATAACCGCAACTGCCAGCCCCAATTCCGGATCGGGAGGTTCCAATCAACCTCCGGCCACCGGAAATAACTTACCCTCGGTAACTATTCTGGCGCCAACCAAGAATCAAAATTTCGCTGTGGGAGCAACTGTATCGGTTAAACTTTCAGCAACGGATAGTGATGGTAGTATTGTGCAACACAAAATCTATGTGAACGGGAAGTTGGTAGATACAGACGGCAGCAAATTCACTCCGCATAAAATCATCAACGTTAAGAGTGGCACCTATCCCATCAAGGCGACCGTTACGGATAATGATGGGGGTACTGCTTCTCAAACCACATCTTTCAATGTGCAAGGAAGTACACAAAAACAAGCGCCGGTCACCGTTTCACAACCGTACCGTGAGCTTCATATTTTTGATAGGGTTACGGACCAAATACGTCCGAAGGAAGATCTTCCCTACTTAAAGGTATTACGGAATCCTGTGAAAGACGGCCTGCTACAGATACGACAGCATGGGAATACCTATCTCAGAATTGTTAATTTATCCGGAATCACTGTAAAGGAATTAGCCTTAAAGGAGGAAAATTTAGAGATAAATCTCTCCGGTTTGGCTCCGGGCTTATATATTTTAAGTTCTGATATAGCCACGTCTAAGTTTATACTAGACTAACCCCGGCAAAGGGATGGTATGGGCTAGTGCCATCCCTTTTTTTTGTCATTTTTAGGTTTAAGGGGACCGTTTCACTCTTGCCTCGAAGCCAAAACTGATCCTAACATTACTTAAAAATTTCCTATCTTGATATTACGGAAAAATGAAAGAAATGTTGAGATCACTACTATTTGTCCTCCTTGGTATGTGTGCCTTTGGTTACGGACAAGACAGGCCCGTTAAAATTGTAACCGAAGAACTTCCAAACCGCCTGGCATTTTACGCGGTAAACGAGAACGAGCAGGATTTGGATGTACTCCTGAAAATTAAGGGAACAAATATCAGACAAAGTAAGGCCAGGCCCCGATTTATAAGGGTTCCTGCCACTTCCAAGGTTCATATGAAGACCGTTGTAGTGGTAAGGGGAAAACAACCATCTTACACTTATGATCTGGTTGTAAACGACAGTTTGTCCAGGCGTGCTCTTAAAAAAGAATCGAAACAGATCAAAATATACCCTAGAAAATTCATTACAATTTATATCCCCAAAAATTGCGAAAGTTGCGACAGTCTCATCACTCCACTTAACAATGGAAAGTACCTTTATGATTCTTACAAGCTCGATGAAAGACCGGAAATAAAGGATCAACTGAATCGGGCCTTTGCTAATAGAATTATTATGGATTCTTTAACCACGCCTATTGTAAATTTGGGAGGAAAATTATTTACTAGGATTGAGAATTACGATCAGTTATTGGTAGAGCTCAAAAAAGAGTAAGGAACTTATCTAAAATGCTTTTTCAAAAATTCCTTACCATTTAATGACATAATGCGGGCTATGATCTCATCGGCCTCAAGAATATTTTCAGCTTTAGAAAGATTATGATCTGCCATATAATTAAACACATGTCGTTCAAGGAAATCGGCCAGATAAGGTAACTCCTCTGCCGTCCAAAAAGAATTGAGGGGATCTACAATTCCGTCAAAATCTGTCCCCAGGGCAATACAATCCCATGCAAAGAGATCTTCATTATCCAGAATTTCAATAATATGCTGAATCTGAAACCACAGCAATTCTGATCGATAATGCATAATCTTACTTCTCCTGATAGAGTTCTTGGTATCTTTCAATGTCTGCTTGCTGGCGATACGGCGCTCATCTAGTTGAAGACCAATTATTCCTTTACTTTTTGCGATTCGAATGATCTCGTCATCAAAAAAATTGATGTCTATGGGATTCAATTTTGTGGCCACTGCAGAGTTGCCTGGTATTCTGTTGGTTGCAGATTTTAGGCCATTGCAGGCACCGTGGCTTACCACTACCGGGATGTTCTTAAACCTGGGGTCTCCGGAATCTAATAAGGTATAATACTCTTTTCTCGACTTGGTACTCATATGCTTTACATCGGGAAGGATTCTTTTACCATCAGAATTATCCAGGAGGCGATGTAATACCCGTTTGCCCATTGGAGTAAAACCGGTATTGAGCCCCTCACTCTGATCTGTCTTCCTTTTTACTATCCCACTTAAACTTTCTGCATGTCCGCAAATATGATTGAAAAAGTGATGAGCCAGCGTAATCATAAAAGGTCTGTGTTCCCAATTTCTGATCTTTTCCAAATTGGCCATTACCTCTGTTTCTACTATCGGCATTTTAAGGCCAGTGTTTAGGACATGGAGGCCTTCTATGGTTATTACCACAAAAATGGTCCTGACATTGCCTCTTTCTTCATCCTGTGCTTTAATTTCACCAATGTGCTCATAGTTCTTGACTAATCTGTATTTAAAAAGACCCTCATCTAGCCTTATGGTTTTACCATCCAGTTGACGGTAAAAATCATATTGCATCTCCAGATCTCTAAAATAATCTTTAAAGCCTTGAATATGGTCTATGCGCTTATCCCCAATACCCAGGGCAAAGTTGGCCAGAAGATCAACTAAGAGCTCATTGTTGATCTTATTTCTCACAAACCATTTTTCAAGCGGATATAGGGATACGCAAACGATGCTAACACCGCCGAGAGCCAGACTAGTAAAATTGGCCTGTCTGAACTTTGTGAGCCCTCCAACGTAATTTATGAGCTTATCTACAAAAGAAGGAGGATCGTATTTCCAAATGCTACGTAAGCTGCTTCGGTGAGGATGATTAATACCAACGGGACTATAATTAAAACTTTTTCCAAAGGGTTTTAAACAAGGATGGCAGTGAAAATCTACATAATCGTTATCAAAATGCATGGTACATGGCTATTTAGGAAAACCATAGGGCTTAGGTTTTCCGGTAAAATCAGGCGGTGAGTTCTGTAATATGAAAATAGCACTTTTATTGTATCCCGTCAGATATCTTGTATAGTAAGTCACTTTTATTGTATGGACTGCATAAATTCAAAAAGCAGTTAATGTCTTGCATCATTTCAGAACCCACACACCATATATATGTATAGAAAATGGTGCAAAAACCTTGACTAAATAACGTTCATAATCGCAAGATTGCTTCTTTTAAGAGTGTCCTGAAAAAAATTTAAATTTTAACAATTTTATTGCATTTTTCACTTATCTATCTATATTTCAGGTGTTTAACCCTTAAACTCTCTCCTATTCTGTTACCAAAATCTGTTAAATATTGCTTAAAACGGTACTATTTTATACATAGTACTGTAACAAAAAAGATACTATGTCGTCTATTTAGTGTAAGTCGCTTAAATCAACAGCCATGAAAACAATAGTGAGTACCACAAACAATTTAAACAATTACCTAGTAATTGGATTTGGCTGGAGTGGTTTAGGAGAATACAAAAAAGAAAAAAACAACAAAACAATTTATTAAAACTAAAAAAATAGAAACCATGAAAAATTTCATTAGCAAATCACCAACAGAAACGAGAAGATTTTCATTCTTTTCAAATTTTAAAGACAGCAAAAGAGTTAGATGGACGGAAAGTAGAAATTACGTTTACTAAATCTCAAAACAGAACAACAACATTTAATTAACAACAAAAAAAAGAAACCATGAGACATTCAATGAATTATTCACCAACCGACGCGAGAAGATTTTCAGTCTTTTCAAATTTTAGGAACAGCAAAAGGGTAAAATGGTCAGAAGTAAGAAACTATATCAACTAATACCAACCCTTTAGAAACAACACAACTATAACAACTATAAAAACAAAATATCATGAAAAATTTCATCAATCAATCACCAACAGAGTCAAGACGTTTTTCATTCTTTTCTAGTCTTAAGGACAGTAAAAGAGTTCAATGGACAGAAAGCAGAAATTACGTCTACTAATCCCCCGTAAATCCTAACCAGATTATTAAAAAAGAGGCAATTCATCACTGCCTCTTTTTTTTGCTCACTCCTACCCTTCAGGATTTACGGTATGATCTGTTTTTAGTAGTTCTAAAAACATAAAAAACCCTGTTCGGTCAGAACAGGGTTTTAAACTATAGCTTATTATAGTTAATCTTTAATTGAAATATCTTCAGTTGCTCCGTTGGGATAGATTACAGTTACAATATCATCACAGCTTCCATCTCCGAAATCAACGGTCACCTCAAGACCATTTTTGTTAACATCCATAGTACCGCTTGTCAGGTATCCGCAGCTGAAATTGCCTTCTAGAGTGCTTGTCACTTCTACAGCATATCTGTTATCACCTTTCTCAACTACCCAGTTACCTGCAATAGTAAATGTTGAGCTTTCAAGCGTATCTCCAAAAGTGAAACCAAAGGTCTTGGTACCGTTTTCAGAAATTGAAGATCCGTCAGCCATGGTTACGGTCATATTACTGGTTACACTAAATGCATAAGAACCTTGTGCTTCATTACCATCAACACTATAACTTCTTGTTCCGTTCAACTCTATATCGCCTACATAGAAACCATCATAGGTAGCGGTAAAAGTAACGGACTCTCCCTCTTCAGCGTAATTCACCGTTAGGGTACCATTTACATTATCCGATCCGTTTAAGACACAATTTTCAAATACTACGGAGAAACCGGTGTCTGTATACTCTGCAGCATAACAATCGTTAGAATTTTTTGCGCTGGTATTATCATTGAGATACAAATCTGCCAGGATGGTATCCACAGAACCTGCTGCATCATCAGTTTCAAGAATAGTGGTTAATTCTGTTGCCGTCAGTTGCTCTTCTTCATTAGGGGTATCATTGTCTTTACTACAGTTATAAGAAACAACTAAAATAAATACAAGAGCGGCGAGGCGTTTACTAAGGTTAAGAATTCTGTTCATAATAAGAATTTTGGGTTATTTTCCTATAAGAACGCTGCGGATGTGAGAATATTTTACCTTTTATCGAATAAAGCAACCCTTATTTCATTCTGTAAAATACTGATTTTCAGTCGGTCTTCTTTCTGGTAAAGGGTACAAACCGAACAGCCATGAGGTCTTTCTTCTTAATTTTCCCTTTCCTCTTATCTATTTGTACCAATTGCCGCACTCCCCTATGCGGCCCTACCGGGATAATCATACGGCCTCCCTCAGCCAACTGATCGATAAGAGGTTGGGGGATTTTTTCAGCCCCGGCAGTAACGATAATCGCATCAAAAGGAGCATACTCGGTCCAACCGTGATATCCGTCTCCAATTTTGATCTCAATATTCTCATAGCCCAGGTTTTTTAGTAGTTTTCCTGCTTTAACGCCAAGAGAGGGCACAATTTCTACCGAGTATACTTTGTCTACTATTTCCGCCAGAATTGCAGCCTGATACCCGGAACCGGTACCAATTTCCAATACCTTATCATTCTTTTTTAGCCTAAGTTGTTGAGTCATATAGGCCACTATAAAAGGTTGAGATATGGTCTGGCCCTCACCAATGGAAAGTGGGCCATCAGCATAGGCATAGGGTCTTGACTTTAAAGGGACAAATTGGTGTCGCGGTACTGTTCCCATAGCTTTCAGGGTGGCTTTATCCACAATATTCCTGGGGATGAGCTGAGTTTCTACCATTACCGCCCTTTGCCTGGAATATTCTGTTTGGGCCAGGCATATACAACTGCTAAGGGCAATCAACACCTTTAAAACGGTTTTTAACAGCACCTTTGTGAACGTTAGTTAGAAGCTTCGGCTATAGGCCTTATATATCCGTCATAAACACTATTGCTCCGTCCTGTACTCTTGAGCATGACCGATGTATAGCCATTAGACCTGGTGGTCATTCTGACCATATGGGTTTCAAATCCGCTTTTAAAACTGAATTCTACCGTACTCTTACGCTTCAAAGCATTATGTTGAACCTTGTAGTCATCTACAACTCCATCATATTCAACAGCCGGGTTGTGACTATATCCCGTAGCGTTTCTTACGATCCCGAAAAAGGGAAGCATTATCTCTGCCTCGCCATTTTCGAATTTTATTTGATTGTAAATGTTTATTAGACTTATCCTATTGCCTTGGGTAGGTATGGTCCTATCGGCAACAAAAACAAAATTACCTGAGGCTATTAGCTGTTGGGTAGTCTCATAACGCAGTTTAGCTTGTTCTGCCCTTATCAATTTTTTTTCTGAACCAGACTGGCTATAGGAGCATAGAGGAACAATAATCAAACAAACCAGGATCTTTAGATTTTTCATTTTTCTGCAATTTTGAATAGTTTAATAATAGCTTCAAGTACCATGCCATTACCTGGAAAAATGAAGACCGTAGTTTAATGAGATGCCCTCTTTAAACCACTTGCTTATTTCATTTCCCTATAAAAGCTCTTATTCACAATGTACCACCTGTCTTTCAGCTTTTGAAGTGTCATAAAATCGTGAAATATCTTTTCGTCATCTTCGATGTGCAACTGAGCTACAGCCGTCTGCCCCTTAATACTGATACTTACAATCTTATTAGTACGCTTAAGGGGTTCTCCCGGTTTCATTTTGGAAAAAAACTCTCTGGCGTTCACTTGTTTAAAAGTACCTTCGGAGGCATCAGCAATGGTCATGATAGCATCTTCATGGAAAGCCTCTTTTAGGGTATTGAAGTCCCTGTTCATGGCTCCTTCCATATAATAATTCAGGGCGGTTGTTACGCCTTCCTTATCCTTATCTGTTGAAGGAACTAATACCAATGCTAAAATTAAGGTGATAATTGTTTTCATACGTTTAGATTATTTGCTTTCTGATTGAATATTGGGTTAAGCATCCGGTACGACGGCCACCAAGACCCAGATTTTTTTACTCGATTCATTCTCCCAATTCCCTATATCCCTATGCTCTTCGATTACCGTGAATCCGGCTTCTTTAAGTTCTTTTTTTACGAATTTCGGAGAAAGTGTATGGGAGTTTGTCTGTTCTTTTCTGGATTTATTTCTGGCGTGATTCTTTAGCTTTTCCAAAATCAACAAGCGTCCTCCTGGTTTTAACGACTTGTGGATGTGGGCAAGCATGGTTTCATAGGCACTAATTTCATGATAGGTATCTACCACAAATACTGCATCCATTTTGTTTTCAGGAAGATGGGGGTCATCATAATCTCCAACTGTGGGTATGACATTCTTAAATTTTCTTTTTCTGGCATTTTCGGCCAGGGTTTTGAGACGATCCTCCCTTACGTCGACCGAATAAACTTTTCCATTTTCCCCTACTTTCTTAGCAAGATGCATGCTAAGATATCCTTCATGACAGCCTATGTCTGCAACTGTACTTCCCGGGTCAACTTCGGCCCATGACAAAAGCTGCTTCACGTTCATCCATGTGTCTCTTTCCTTCCAGGAGCTTTCAGAATATTGAGCGGTAGTGCCAGCAGTGATCAGGACAGCTCCGATCAGTGCTATTGTTAGTTTAGTTTTCATTTTCATACCTAAAAGGTAGGTATTCCAATTAAATACTGGACTTAAAATTCTCTTAAACTATTTTTTAACAATAGGCAAACCGACAAAGGAAGGGTACTGTGCAGAGTGATGTACTTTATTGCGTGCAATTACTCCATCTTTTTCGTCATAGTTTTTCCCGCCCGTATTGAGGTTTCGTGCAAAACGAGGGAAGTTGCTGCTAGAGATCTCTATCCGTATTCTATGGCCCTTTTTAAAATAGTTACTGGTGGCCATTGGGGTAAGCTCTAACTCATAGACCTTTCCTTTTTCCATAAAAACTTCTTTATCATAGCCTTCTCTGTAGCGCACCCGCTGTATGGTTTCGTCAAGGTTATAAGCTCGGCCATCCGGGTATACATCTATTAGTTTTATAGTAAAATCCGTATCCTTAACGTCTGAGGAAACGTATAAGGTTGACTCTATAAACCCGCTGAGCTCAGTTCCTTCTTTAAGCGGTTCAGTACTATACACCAAAATATCATTTCTAGATTCCATTACCTGTTGGTCAAACGATCCTCCTTGTATGGCATTTCCTGTGCAGCAGACATTCCCACCATATGAAGGTACCGGATTCATTGGATCATAAGTAAATTCATCCGCTTTTTCGTCCTTGCCAGGTTTTTTAGTACTGAGGGTACCATCGCCATAGAGGCTGTTGGCATTACCTTTACTGTGCAAGTAATACAGCGTTGTCTTTGCATTTTCAGGCGGCCAGCTCTCCGAAGATTGCCAGGTATTACTTCCCATGGTATAGTACTGCACCCTTGGGGTATTGGCTTTAAAATCATTTTCTTCATCTTTTAACCACAGGTCAAACCAGGCGTAGATCTGTTCGTCATAATTCAATCTGGCATCCCCGACATTTCGTTCTCCGACTATGGTATTTTCCGTAGCCCGTGTATATCTGCAATGTAAGGTTGGAGCTATCACCAGATATTGATTATCCCTGATGCTTTCCTCTTTGGCGTTTCGCCTAACATGATTAAAGAGCGCTATATTGGGGCTTATGGAAACATCGTACCAGGAGGCGAACCAAAAACTTGGGGTAGACAGATCCATATCGTCATGATAAAGCCCTCCCTTATACCAATCCTCATGGTTTGGAGTACGTCTGACCATTTTATCAAAAACTTCTCGCTTTCCATTTATATTCTGCAAAATATCCTGTATAGGCAAATGAGCTAGTGCTTTTGACATGTCTACAGGAGGATTTTCGGGCGCCAAATCATAAAATCTGGAAATCCTTATAAGATCTTCCTGGGTGGCCCCTTGGGGAATTCGCGGTTTAAACTTGTCGTGCTCTACGCCGTATAGCCAGGAAAAAAACAACATTTGTTCAGCACCTCCCCTGTACCAGTTGCCCTGCTCATAATAGTCCCCTACCCTTCCAACACCTGCACCATAGCCTTGCGGAACCATTGCAGCATGAGCAGGATGATCCAGGGCTGCAACGGCCATTTGCCATTCTGCGGTAGAGGAGCAACCATAGGTGCCAATCTTCCCATTAGACCACGATTGATCTTTCATCCAACTAAAAGCGTCATAACCATCGGTCAATGGAGTTCCAAGAATATCCCACTCCCCTTCCGAAAAATAGCGTCCTCTTTCATTTTGCACCACATAGGCGTAGCCTCTTTTTACGGCCTCATAGGCTCTTTCGGCGGTTCTTGTCCTTCGCTCACCATCTCCCCAGCTATTGAAGTTATAGGGAGTTCTTGAGAATATTATAGGTACTTTCTCCGAAGTTTTAGGTCTGTAAATATCGGTCGCCAGGCGAATCCCATCGCGCATAGGCATCATAATCTTTTGCTCCACGACAGCGATATCTTCCAGTTTATTCCATATATCGTCCTGTGCTCTCGATCCCGTAAGGCCGGTAAAAAATAGTATTACGATTAGAAATAGTAAGGGTAGTGATTTTTTCATGATCAGAATTTTTGTCATCACTTAAAAGTATGAAAATAATCTGTTCGAAGAATTCATAATACTATCTTAAAGTAGCATTGTAATGCCTTGATAATCCCTATTTTTAGTTTAACATCAATCTAAAATTAAATTATGAAAACGCTAATTCTTTTTGTTGCCGTCGTATTTTGTTTGCAACTCGGAACTGCCCAAAGTACTGCTGAAGATATTACAGGGGTTAAGGCCGCCTGCTATGATTACATAAATGCCTTTTATAAGGCTGATACTACCTTTGCTTACCGAAGTGTCCACAAGTCGCTTAGAAAAACGGGTTTTTATTTTGACGAAGAAAAAAACACCTACTCTGAACAGCTGGAAATGCCTTTTGATCAATTGGTAAGTTTAGCCAAGCGCTGGAATGGCACTGGAAAACGTGCAGATGATTCTACCCCCAAAAGCGTAGAGATCTTTGAAGTTTCTGATAAGACAGCAATGGCCAAAGTGACTGCAGTTTGGGGTATAGACTACATAAGCCTTATGAAAATTGAGGATAAATGGATGATTGTTAACGTACTGTGGCAATCACCCCCTAAGTTCTCTGTTGCGGAGCAATAGATCCTTATAGCAATTATCGTTTTAGAAGAAAAAATCCTGCCACGGAATTCCCGTCAGCCATATCTATGCGATACCAGTAGGAGTCTGAGGCCATAGGTTTGCCATTAAAATTACCATCCCAGCCCACACCGGCATCCATACGCCGTAGTAATTGGCCAAAACGATTAAAGATCCAGACATTGGTAACTGCAATTTCCGATGGAGAATTTACGATCCATTGATCATTAAACCCATCGTTATTTGGGGTAAAAAACTGAGGAACAGGGACATTTTCGAGCATATTTGCGGCTTGTTCCGTGGTAAAGGACTCTTCACGACACTCCTCGGCTTCCCCATTATTATTAAAAGGTACGATCCTGACATAAATTCTGGTGTCTTCCGGAAGATCATCAGCTAAATCAAAGGAGTTTACCCCAAAAACTGTTTCGGTATCCAGAATATCCGTACCACCAGGAAAGCTACCTACAGAAAGGTTGTATCCGTCCGCCTCCGGGACCGCAGTCCATACAAGATCGGTTGACACGTTTACATTTCTGTCGTTATTAGCTGGTGTTCTCAGGGAAGTACATTCCGGAGGGATTAAAGGATCACCTGTGGTAAAAGAAATAGGCTGACAATTGGGGGCTTCCCCTAAATCATTGTAAGGTGTAATGCGCACAAAATAGAGGGTATTTCCTTTAAAATTTGGCGGTTTAAAGTTAGTTCCGGTCCCCACGTCCACATTATCCAAAATTTTTATCCCTCCAATGGCTTTTTCCCAAATGGTCATTCGGTATCCTGAAGCATTAAAGTCTCTGATCCAGGTAATATTCGCCGTCACCGAAACAAAGAGTCCGCCATCTATGGGGTCAATGATTTCGGTACACATTGGCGGACTATTCCCTCTTGTTCTAAAATCAACCTCGGCGCAATTCGCTGTCTCCCCTGCGGTGTTATAAGGAGTAATAGTAACGTAGATTCTTTGAAACGGCGGCAAATCTGCCGGCAAGTCGTAGGAAGTAACATTGCCTACATCTAAATTATCCAGTATATCTACACTCCCAGAGGTGGTGCCAACGCTTAAGAAATAGCCTTCCGCCACTGTTTGGGGCGCCCAACTGAGATCAACTCCCGGAGGCACACCATAGGCGCCGTCAAAAGGAGTTAAAAGTGTTACACATCCGGGAATACTGCTTGCCTCCCCCGTTGTAAAACTTTCTTCACTACAGTTAACCGCATTCCCGCTATTGTTGTTGGGAGTAATAGTGACAAAATAAGTAGTATTCGGCAGCAAACCCGAGGGCGGGGTATAATTCAAGTCAGTACCTACCGGCCAATTGTCTAGCACATCGGTACCGCCTGAAGTGGTACCTATAGTTACAATATAATTCGTTGCGGTTGCCACCGCATTCCATTGGATGATAGTTGTGACCGGTACATCCGTAGCTCCGTCAACCGGGTTTGATAACGATGTGCAACTAGGTGCCTGAGCCCATACATTAGTAAAAAGAAACAAAGCAGATAGCAACAAAAAGCACTGCCTGCTAAGTTTCCTTTTATTTAATGTACATATAGTGACACTGTGTTCCACCCCTAAATATAAAGAAATATTATAGGCTTAGTCGGGAGTAACCCCCGATCCTAAAAGCTTACCGATAATTTTCCTCTTACAAAAAATGGTGTTCCTGGTGTAAAATGAATTTCTTCAAAGGACTGTGGTTCATTAAAAAGCCTACTCTCTGTGGCAAATTGGGTCTCATTCCACTCCGTATCAAATAGGTTTTCTACGATGATACCAAAAGTCCAGTTATTGGCGCTATAATTCAAATTCAGGTCAGTAACCATATAGCCTTCGGCTACAATGCTATTATCTTCATTGGCCGGCCTATCTTTAAGATACCTATAACTGATACCTCCTGAAAAATTCCCGGCGTTCTGGAAAGAAAAACCTCCGGTAGATGTTAAATCCGGTGCCAGGGGAATATAATCCTGACCATCAGGCTCTTCGGTGCTTCTGGCGAGGGTATAGTTTATATCATTATTAAAATAAAGCCAATCCAGGATCTGATAACGTAGACCAAAATCTACCCCTAATCTCCTGGTTTTACCGCTGGGTTCTACTATGGCAGCATCACCGACATATACAAATTCTTGCTGTAGCCACAGGCTCCACAAAGCGGCATTCAATACCAATTTGCTCGTTGGTCTGATAACAGCTCCCAAATCTGCACCAAAAGCTCCGGGAAGAATCTCCTCTCCACTTTGCGCTACCACCACTCTGGTGTCATTAGAATGAAAGCCAATCCCTGTTTTTGCAAACAATTGGAGGTTTTCATTAGCGGCGTAAATAGCATTGAACTTCGGTGAAACAAATAGCTTATTTTCACTAAGGCTAGTATAAGTAACAGGAAGAAGATCCTGATAATCGAACCTGAAATAATCTAATCTCAGCCCTGGATTCAAAGTCCATTTTTTATTCTTGTAGGTCGCCTGCAGAAATCCATAAGTATTAAGCTCATCTGTATTTCCAAATGCTAGCCGCTCTAAAAGCGTTTTTCTATTCTGCGTTCTTGAAAGCTGTACATCATTGACATCATCATACCTGAAACCAAGGCCAGCCTGGTAATTAAGCTGTTGATCGTGATCTTCAATATGGAAAGATCTGGTGTACTTGGATTCTCCTCCGATAATAATCCTATCTTCATATTGACGGATCTGGTCTGCATTCACCGGATCTTCCAAGAAGAAGGTAAAGTTAGAAAAGAGCTCAAAATCATAAGCAGATACAAAGGCGTTCGACTCTATTTTTCTATGCTCATCTAGCTGTTTGCTATGAGTGAACCAAATATTAGACCTACTGGTGTTTCCTCCTTCAGTGTCGTCTATGGCTCCAAATCTCGTAATAAGACCCTGATCCACAGCCCTTTGAGGAATTTGACCGGAAGCATCCCATTTACTCTGGAAGTGCGATATGGATATACTTAGTTTCTCGTCCTCATAGTTATTATAGTTGTAACGCCCCATGATATTGAGTCGGTTAAAGTTTTGAGGCGATTCAAACACTCCGTCGGTTAACACAAATTCAGAAGCCAGGTAGGCATTACTATTATCTCCTTCGGAAATCTTTAGTAAACTCAATCCTCTAAGGGTATTAAATTGTCCTGCCTCCAAAGAGATTAGATTATCGTCAATCTTCTCTTTAAGTTTAAGGTCTATATAACCAGCAGTGTTGTAATTCCCTTTTTGAGCATAATAAGGCCCCTTGCCAAAATCAATATTTTCAATGGTCTCCGGGATAATAAAGTGCATATCGGCATAACCTTGTCCGTGAGCGTGAGATACCATATTGACAGGCATTCCGTCTACGTTGATGGCGATGTCTGTTCCATGATCTATATCGAATCCTCTTAGAAAGATCTGTTCTGCCTTTCCACCACCGGCATGCTGCCCAATGATAAGTCCGGGTATCTTTCTGAGGATTTCCTGGGAAGACTTTACCGGATTGGCCTTGATATCCATACTTACCAGATTGCTCAGCACATTGACTTTAGAAACCAAAACAACCTGGTCCAAAGACACTGCTGATTCTACCAAGGTAATGTTAACCGTCGCATCTAACTGAGATTCTGTTATGGTAATCTCCTGATTTTCATAACCCAGGCTGTGGAAAAAGATAACGTCTCCTTCCGATACATCATCAATTTCATAATATCCCGAAATATCAGAATAGGTATAGGCTCCGGTGGTTTTGTTATAAACCCCAACTCCTTCAAGAGGAACTCCGGCGTCTGAGCTAATGGTTCCACTTATTTCGTGTGCACTCAGGCTGCCGCAAATGGCAAGCGCTATCATGCATATCATATTTTTAAGCATAACTTTTTTTTTAATGTTCTTAAATATTGCGATCAGCTTACTTCTGAGAAAAGCTGGGCAACTCTAAACTTTATGGGGAAAAATAGACCATTGCCTAAAGCACAAGTTTTAAGGCTGTTAGTGATGATCTTAGGCAGGTGGATTAACTTATTGGAGGTTCTAACCAAAGGCTCAGATAACCGCCATGAATGGCATCAACCTTGGTGTTAAATTCCTTTTTAGTAGTATAGATGGCAGGAATCTTCAGTTTATACTGAAATGTTGTTAAGTGTTTGTCAATAGTATATTTGGTCCCTAAAGGGAGGGTATTTTGATCTTGATTCTGAGTACCATCCAGGAAGGTTGTTACAAACTCGATAACCTCATGCTCATGTGCTGTTTTCTGGGTCTTGTGTTCGTGAAATACATGTACCCGCTCTACGGAAGTCCCGGTCTTAGAATGATCAATAATCTGTGTAGGCGGAGCGAGACTATGCGAAACCGTATGTAAAACTTGATACAGCTGCTGATTGAAGGGGCCCATAAGATAAAATATGCCCATAAAAATGGCCATCGCCTTTAAAAGACGTTCTCTTGTTCCGCTATGTCCTTGGTTCGTTTTCACGACTATTAAGCTCTTTTAATCAAGTAGTTTTATCAAGGTTTCCTCAATGAAACTGGCATACTCTTTAATTGTAGGTAACTCAAAAATCTTATTCAGGGGGAAGTTTATTTCTATTTCTTCGTTTATTCTTGTGGTCACTCTGATTGCCGCTAATGAGTGGCCTCCCAGCGCTATAAAGTTTTGGTTAGAACCAATCTGTTCCAATCCCAGAACTTCCTTCCAAATACCAGCAAGTAACTCCTCTATTTCACCTTCAGGGGCTACAAAGTTTACGGCTTCATCAGCCATCTCAACATCCAACTCTTGCAGGGCTCTTTTATCAACTTTTCCATTTTTAGACAACGGAAGTTCATCAAGAGCAATGAAATGAGTAGGTATCATGTAATCTGGCAGCCATTGGTCTAAAATATCTTTAAACAATATACTTGCTGTTTCGTTACTGGTATAATACGCAAAGAGCACCTCCTTAGAGTTCACAAGTACGGCCACTTCGGAAACAGGACAATGCTGCTCAATGATATTTTCAATTTCTCCCAGCTCAATGCGGATCCCTCTTAATTTTATTTGACTATCTGTTCTTCCCAGATACTCAATGGCGCCGTCCTCTCTATATCTGGCTACATCTCCTGTTTTATACATTTTGGCTCCTTGAGTTTGGACAAAAGGATCATCCAGAAACCTTTCTTGAGTTAGCTGCTCTCGATTTAGATAGCCAGCTGCGACCTGAACACCCCCTATATAAAGTTCCCCTTTTACTCCTAAGGGCACGCTATTTAGGTGTTCGTCTAAAATATAGATCCTGGTATTTGCTACCGGAAAACCAATAGGAACGCTACCCTTTAAATTTTCTCGAGAGCAGTGCCAACTGGTAACATCTACCGAAGCTTCGGTGGGTCCGTAGAGGTTAAATATTTCAACCTGATCTAATATTTCATAGGTCTGCTTTACAGTCTTCAAGGGCAAGGCCTCCCCGCTGCAAAAAATGTGCTTTAGACTACCACAATCTCGTACTCTGGGATGGGTAATGAAGACATTCAACATGGAAGGAACAAAGTGAATGACCGAAACCTGATGTGCTAATATGGTACTTACAAGTTGCTCAGGGTCCTTATGTCCCTCAGGTTGTTCAATAATCAGCTTGGCACCTTGCTGCAACGGCCAAAACAACTCCCATAAAGACACATCAAAGGTGACAGGTGTTTTTTGAATAAAGTTATCTTCCGGACTAATAGGGTAATCCCTATTCATCCAATCCAAGCGATTCACTATTCCTTTATGGTGGCACTTAACCCCTTTAGGTTCCCCGGTACTTCCCGAGGTGTATATAATATAAGCCAGCTGATTTGCCTCCGTACTAATACGTGGTTTTGAAGTGGGATTATGCGAGAGTTCTTTTGCAAGTTGCCCTACATCATAGCAGTCTATATCGGGAAATAGATCAGCTGAAAAGTTATTGTGATTGTAAAATAGCCATTTGAATTTTGCATCGTCTGCGATGAATCGCAGGCGCTCAACCGGCAGATTGGTATCCAGGGGTAAATAGGCGGCACCAGCCTTTAGTATCCCATAGATACAGACCATCATTTCCAAGGAACGGTCCAGACTAACAGCAACAATGTCATTCGCTCCCACCCCTGATTTTATGAGAAAATGGGCTAGCTGATTGGCTTTATCATTAAACTCTTTATAGGTATAACTTTCGTCCCCGAACACCAGTGCCGTGGTAGCCGGAGACTTTTCTACCTGAAATTCAAATTTTGAAAGCAAAGTTTCGTTTGGGTCTAAATGGACTTCTGTATTGTTCCAGGCCTCAATTTTTTGAATCTCGGATGTTGTTATAAGACTAATTTCTCCCAGATTGCTATGTTGATCTGCAAGGAAGGCATCTATGATATTCATAAAATGCTCAGGAATGCTTTGTTGCAGATCCGCGGAGAATACATCGTTATTGAGATCAAAATGCAGCTTATAATCTCCTGATGCATCAAAATCTGTAATATGACATTGGAAATAATGCTGAGTGTCTATATGCCCATTAGGTAACCAGGCGGTTGTCGCGGGAAAATCTGCAAACTTGGAAAAATCAGAGCTTACATAATTGAAAATAACATTATAGCTCCTGTTTATTTCCGGGCTTACAAGCCCGTTCACCCCATGTTTTAGTTGTTCATTGTTCTCCAGAGTAAGTTTTCGAACCAGGCCGGCTAAGGTATCTTCTTCCTGCACCTCGGCGGTCAAAGGAAATACTTTCACAAAATGCCCTGCTGTATGCCTAAACTTTCTATTGCTTCTATTGTGATTTGTAGTGCCTACTACTAATTGATTCTGACCACTTATTTTGTACAGATAGGCCATTAACACGGCCGAAAATATATTAAATAGCGTCAGTTGCATACTAAAACTCCTCAACTCGGAATTTTGAGCAATATGCTTTAAGCTATTGCTTCTATCCGAACCAAGAGAGACCGTAATCCTTGTGGCGCTAGTCCCTATATCACGTGCTTTCTGGCCGTAAAAGGTAGGTAATCCTTTTATCGACTCAATTTTATCTTCCCAATACGTCGTCTCAGAGGAAGAGCTTTCTGGTCTATTCAACTCCGTTTTGACGTATTCCAGGTAAGGGCTTATAGGTTCAATATCTGGCAATTGCGTTCCTGTATCCAGGCTGGCATAAAATTCGGCCATCCTTGAGAAGATGATTTTTCTCGAAAATCCGTCGGTAACTAAGTGGTGCAGGTTAAGAAACCAGATATATCTGTCTTCGTGAATTTTAAGCAAGGCCGCATCAAAGACTTTCTCTGTAATATCAAGCTTTTGCCTACAGCGATCCAGGAGCCAATCTGAAATATCTGTATCAGTATTTGTGGAAGAAAAATCGATGATTTCGAGCTGGTATTCCAGAGATTCTTGTGCCGCCTGATAGGGAATTCCGTCTTCTTCGAAAAACTGAATCCTTAAAGCGTCTGTAGCGTTGATCAATAGCTGAAAGGCGCTTACAAATGCAGCTTCATTAACGGGACCTGCAATATCATAATAGGCCGCCGTATTGTATAGCGGAACCTCAGGGTTCAATTTCTGACCCACCCATAATGATAACTGACTGGCTGTAAGCCCTAGCTTCATAATTTTTTCTTTTTCACTTCTCTTAAGGGCGTTCTTAACCCTGTTTTGATATAAAATCTGTAATGGTCCGAAGGGTTGAAAAATTTTCAACCGTCATATCTTCAGGCATTATTTTTATGCTGTATTCCTCTTCCAGGAATGCTACCAATTTCATAACCCCTAAGGAATCCAGGATGCCGCTTCCCAATAGATCTTCATCAAGGTCTATTTCATCAATCGGCTCCAAAGAGATTTCCTCTTTTATATAAGCAATTATTCTATCGGTCATAGCACCTTTGTCTCTATCATTTTAACGATTTGTGTTCTGTCTATTTTTCCTGAGCCCGTTCGGGGAAAATCCTCCATAATAGTTAGCTGATGTGGCACCGCATAAGGCGGTATTCTATCTTTACAAAAAAGCAATAATTCCTTTG
>JBFOMC010000177.1:0-13317 GCA_040830565.1 Flavobacteriaceae bacterium | reverse complement strand
GTTTTTTCCTGACCGCATTTTAGTGGGTGGTTGCTGCGCATAGTACATTTTCAACTTTTCTTGGGAAAGTTTTTTTGTGAAACACAAACAAAATCCCCACCCTGTTGCTTATGGCCGAATCGGCAACATAAAAAAAAGTTTAAAAAAAACGGAAACTGTCACCGCCTACAAAAGGCATCCAATCTGGCCAGGTGGTATCTATCATTGGGAAGTAAAGCATGTCTACTACCTTTCCGTAGAAAAGACTTCCGTAGGGTTCATCGGAAAATAAGGTGGCCACCTGGTTATAGCTGTCGTCAAAAACAAGTCCGTAAAATACGGAGTCAATAATATTGCCTAAGGCCCCTGCAAAGATCAGGGAAACTGCAATTATCAAAGTCCTGGTAGCTTTCTTTCGAATAATATCGTACAGCCAATAACCTATTCCGACAATAGCAAAAAGTCGGAAAATGGTAAGGATCAATTTACCTGCCGAATCTGATATCGGTAAGATATCACTCAACTTTGTACCCCATGCTGCACCTTCATTCTCTATAAATAAAATCTTGAACCAACTAAAAACCTCTACATTCTCTCCCAATTCAAAATGGGTTTTTACATAGACCTTGGTTAGTTGATCCACTAACAGTATTACGGCTACAAGCAGCAGGGACTTTTTCAAATGCATTGCCTCAAAAATTGATTCGCAAAAATAGGCATTATAAAACAATCTAAGGCAGTCAAATACCTCATAATAGTGGGTTAAAGATTATTGGACTTTATTAAGACTGATATTTCCACTTACGGAATGCAAAGCAAAAGTACTATCTCCGCCAGGTATAATTTCCTTGATAATATGCCCATATTTTGTTTCAGCCAAAACTTTACCTTCAGCATTGTAGAGGTTGATATCTCCGCTTTGGGTTCTCACCTCAACTTGTTCTTTTACTCCGTTTAGCGTACATCTACCATCATCCAAAATCACTTCCAGGCTACTGTAAGATCCTTCGATCTCAACATTGCAGTTAGTGCCAAGAACTTTGACCTTATGATGCTCAGGTAAATTGATATTTAGGGCAATGGAAACCACTTTATGTGCGCTAAGCTTATCATTGGGGTTCACGAAATTAGGTTCAAAACCCGCGCCAATAAACATGGTACTTCCTTCTTCCCTCATTTTAATAAGAAGGTCTTTGCTATACTCGCCATCCATAAGAGCTTCTACCACTAACTCTTTGCCTTTAGAAGTTCCTAGATTTAAAATAAAACAGTTGTCGGTGTCTATTTGGAAAAAGGATACGTCAGAGTTAATGAGGGATTTCTTTATCAGCTTTTGGCCGTGAAGACTTGTCAATGTAAGACAAATCAGAAGGGTGCAACAAAGCGTCCTCATCTTTGAAAGAAAAACGCCCAATTGGGCGTTTACAATTATTTCTGCATGTTTTTTGCCTCGATACTCAGGGTAGCATGAGGTACCAATTTGAGACGCTCCTTGTTAATGAGTTTTCCTGTAACCCTGCAGATCCCGTAGGTCTTATTTTCTATTCTTAACAAGGCATTCTTTAAATCCCTGATAAATTTTTCCTGTCTTATCGCTAATTGGGTATTTGCCTCTTTGCTCATGGTTTCTGACCCTTCTTCAAAGGCCTTGAAAGTAGGAGAAGTATCGTCTGTGCCGTTATTTCCATCGTTCATGTACGAGCTTTTAAGCAAATCTAAATGGCTTTTTGCTTTTTCTATTTTCTCTTCGATAAGGACTTTAAATTCTTCCAGCTCCTTATCCGAGAATCTAACTTTTAAATCTTGTCCCATAATTTTAGTGTTTTTGGATAAACAATTTTGTATTTACTTCATCAAAGGCAACCGCGGTGCCATTTTCCAGCTTTTCTTCAAACTCTAATTCTGCAGTAAGCGTTTCCGTTTTAATATAATTGATGTTGTTGGTAACCGCTTTTTCTACAAAACCGTCTTTTAATATTTTAATATCAATTTTATCTGTTACTTCAAACCCAGATTCTTTTCTAAGGTTTTGAATTCTATTTACCAATTCTCTGGCTATCCCCTCTTCTCTGAGGTCTTCATTGATAGTAACATCTAAGGCAACAGTAAGAGATCCGGTACTGGCAACCAGCCACCCTTCTATGTCCTGAGAAGTAATCTCTACATCCTCTAACTGTAAGATAATACTTTTATTTTCTAAGTCAAGTGAAATTTTGCCGTCCTGTTCAATTTTCTGGATATCCTCCTGTCCAAGCTTGCCTACAGCGGCCGAGATCAACTTCATATCTTTCCCAAATCTAGGGCCTAAAAGCTTAAAATTTGGCTTTATTTGCTTCACCAGGATCCCTGATGCATCATCAAGTAAGCTTATTTCCTTAACATTCACCTCAGACTTGATAAGGTCTGCTACTGCTTCAATTTCACTGCGTTCAGAAGGGTCAAGAACAGGGATCATAATTCTTTGCAAGGGTTGCCTGACCTTTATCTTTTCTTTTTGTCGAATAGACAGCACCAAGGAAGAGATAGCCTGGGCCTTCTGCATTTTACCTTCCAAGGCTTTGTTGACCACCCCGGCATCGAACTCTGGAAACTCTGCCAGATGCACACTTTTGTAGTCCTCTTTTTCAGTGGTACGTATCAGATCTTTATACAACCTATCCATATAAAAAGGCGCTACGGGAGCAGAGAGCTTGGCTATGGTCACCAGGCAGGTATATAAGGTCTGATATGCTGCAATCTTGTCTTCCTGGTAATCTCCCTTCCAAAAGCGTCTTCTGCAAAGACGTACATACCAGTTGCTAAGGTTTTCCTGTACAAACTCTGATATTGCTCTAGTGGCCCTTGTGGGCTCATAATCTGCATATGCCATATCTACTTTCTCAACAAGGCTATTAAGTTCAGAAAGTATCCATTGGTCTATTTCCGGCCTTTTTCTGACAGGAATATCGGCTTCCTCATAGCTAAATCCGTCGATATTAGCGTATAGGGCAAAAAAGGAATATGTGTTGTATAAGGTGCCGAAGAATTTTCTTTTCACCTCCACAATTCCGTCAATATCAAATTTAAGATTGTCCCAGGGGTTGGCGTTAGATATCATATACCAACGTGTCGCATCCGGGCCATGCGCTTCCATGGTTTCGAACGGGTCTATGGCATTGCCAAGCCGTTTAGACATTTTTTTACCTTCCTTGTCCAAAACCAGGCCATTTGAAACCACATTTTTATAGGCTATGGAGTCAAAGACCATACTGGCGATAGCGTGCAAAGTGTAAAACCAACCTCTGGTCTGGTCTACCCCTTCAGCAATAAAGTCTGCAGGAAAGGTGATTCCCTGGTCTACCAGATCGCTATTCTCAAAAGGATAATGCCATTGCGCATAAGGCATAGATCCGCTGTCAAACCAAACGTCTATAAGATCATTCTCTCGTTTCATGGGTTTTCCTGAAGGAGAAACTAGAACAATTTGATCAACGAAATTCTTATGAAGATCAACCTGCTCATAATTCTCCTCACTCATGTCCCCAATCACAAAATCTGGGAAAATGTCTTCTTTAAGAACTCCCGCTTCGACAGCTTTGGCCATTTCCTCTTTAAGCTGTGCCAAGGAGCCGATAATCAATTCTTCCTTTCCATCCTCTGTTCTCCAAATGGGCAGAGGAATTCCCCAATACCTGGACCGAGATAAGTTCCAATCGTTGGCATTGGCCAGCCAATTGCCAAACCTTCCGTCTCCGGTAGCTTTTGGTTTCCAATTGATCGTTTGGTTTAGTTGGTACATCCTATCCTTAATATCGGTGACCTTTATAAACCAGGAATCTAGGGGATAGTATAATATGGGTTTATCAGTACGCCAGCAGTTTGGATAACTGTGCACATACTTTTCTACCTTAAAGGCTTTGTTTTCTTCTTTAAGTCTAATAGCAATCTCAACATCTACAGACCTTTCAGGCGCCTCGCCATCATCGTAATACTCATTTTTTACATACTTCCCAGAAAGTTCTTTCATTTCAGGTCTAAACCTGCCCTGAAGATCTACAAGAGGCACCGGGTTATTGCTTTCATCCAATACCAACATAGGAGGAACGGGGGGAGTTGCTTTTTGCGCCACCTGCATATCGTCGGCACCAAAGGTAGGGGCTGTGTGTACAATTCCCGTACCATCTTCTGTAGTCACAAAATCCCCAGAGATGACTCTAAAGGCATTCTCAGGGTTTTGATAGGGAAGGGCATAGTCTAAAAGTTGTTCATATTGAATCCCTTCCAGTTCCGCTCCCTTGATCTGCCTGATAATTTTATACGGGATCTTTTTATTTTCCTTGGTAAACGTCTCTAATTCCTCTTCAGACTCGGCTTCCTGAAACTTCCCGCTAAATTGCTTAGAAACCAAATTCTCAGCCAGGACCACATGGACAGATTCAAAGGTGTACTGATTGAATGTCTTTACCAGCACATAATCTATTTTTGGCCCCACAGTTAAGGCTGTATTGCTCGGCAGGGTCCAGGGAGTGGTTGTCCATGCCAAAAAGAAAACATCACCATCAACTTCTTGTAATCCCTGTGGAAGAGTTTCCTTTTTAGCTCTAAATTGCGCCACCACAGTGGTGTCTGTAATATCCTGATAGGTACCAGGCTGGTTGAGTTCATGTGAGCTAAGCCCTGTGCCAGCCTTAGGGGAATACGGCTGAATAGTATAGCCCTTGTAGATGAGATCCTTGTCATAGATCTGTTTAAGCAACCACCAAACAGATTCCATGTACTTGGATTTGTAGGTGATATAAGGATCTTCCATATCTACCCAATAGCCCACTTTTTCTGTCATGTCATTCCAGACATCTGTATATCTCATGACCGCTTTTTTACAAGCTTCATTGTAGGCCTCAACCGATATTTTCTTACCGATATCCTCTTTGGTGATCCCCAGTTCTTTTTCGACACCCAGCTCAATAGGAAGCCCATGCGTATCCCATCCTGCTTTACGCTTTACCTGGAAACCTTTCATGGTTTTGTAGCGGGGAAAGATATCTTTAATGGTCCTGGCCATTACGTGGTGAATTCCAGGTAGCCCATTGGCAGATGGTGGTCCTTCATAAAATACAAAGCGCTGTTTGCCTTCGCGACTTCGAACACTTTCTTCAAAGATTTGGTCTTTCTTCCAAAACTCTAAGATCTCCGAAGCCACCTTGGGCAGGTCTAATCCTTTGTATTCCTCAAACTTCATAGTTACAGCACTTCTTGTACCGAATTAAGTCCGCAAAATTAATGAATTTAGATTGAAAACTACATTGGTTTCAAATAACAATATGATACTTTTTTTGGCCGTTGATCTCCAGATCCTTTGAACAGAATCATCCAAACTTTCTTTAATACCGTATATTAATCGAGTTAAATAATTAAACACTAAACAATAACAAACATGAAAAAAGCAATTTTAGGATCAATTCTAGTATTTGTTCTAAGCCTTTCTTTTGTGTCCTGCGAAGGATGTAAAGATGAGGCAGCAAAGGCAGAAGATGCCATGGAAGAAGTAGGGCAAGACATTGAAGAAATGGGAGAAGAAGCTGGAGAGGCCATAGAAAAAGCTGGTGAAGCAATGGGTGATGCTGTAGAAGCTACCAAAGAGGCCGGAGAAGAGATGATGGATAAAGCCAAAGAAGCCGGCGAAGAAATTAAAGAAGCTGGAGAGGACCTCAAGAAAGCCGGAGAAAAAGCTGCCGAAGAAGTTAAAAAGGCAGGTGAAGAAGTGAAGGATGCTGTCAAGGACGACTCCAAATAAGTTATTTCTTATAACACAAAGAAGAACCCTGAAATATTTCAGGCTTTTTTTATGCCTAAAAAGCGTATTCCAGGGCGAGTATTAGGTTGGTCCCAGCCGCAGCAATTCCGGAGGAATATGGTCGGTATCGCTGGTTTGTAAAATTCTCAAGACTCACGGTGGCCTTCAGACTACGGTTAAACTGATATTGTGAACGAAAGTTTAAGGTATACCAGGAAGGAGAATAGGCGTTCCCATTGGCATCCGTTGCGTAAATGTACGCCTTGTTTCTTTCTGAAAGTGCCAAATCCTCAAAAGCAATTTCGCCATTGTAGTTTAAGAAAAGGTCTGCTTTGAACTTTTGGTTGTTCCATTTTAAGTGGATATCGGCAAAGGTGGGAGCTACGTGCCTGGCAGGAGTTTCTACCCCATTTCCATCTTCTTCAAGTCCATCGGTAAGTGTTAGATTTGAAAGTATTGAGAAGCGCTCTGTAATAAAGGCTTCCAACCCAAGTTCCAAACCGTAAACATACGCCTTAGCCGCATTCTGAATAGCCTGTACATTACTCAATTCTCCGTTATATACAATTTGAGATTCGCCATTAAAAAGAAAGTCCCTTCTTACCAAAGCATCTACAAGATAGGTGTAATATGCCGCTCCCTTGAGTACAACCTTGTCTTTAAAATTCTTTTGTATTCCTATTTCTGTATTGTAAGCGTATTCCGGTTCTAGATCCGGATTTGGCACCACAACGGCCCCTGGTTCAGAATCAAAAACCTTCCCTATATCATCAATGTTTGGGGCTCTAAAACCTGTAGATCCGTTCAGGGTTATTTGAAGATCGGCTCTGGGAAACCAACTAAACCCCAGACTACCGGTAAGAGCTCCATTATTCAAATGTGTTTCCTCGAAGGGAAAGGGATAGAAAGTTCTGTCAAAATCTGCAGCAATCCATACATGGCTATATCTTAAGCCTGAGAGTAAGGTAAAATTTGGCTTAGCCTTATACTCCGCGTTGATATAGCCTGCAACGGTCTGCCAACTTGCGCCGTCAGGGTACCTGCTTGCCGCATCGGCTATCTGGCCTGTATTGATGTTTCTCTGACTCCCATCTGATCTGACCTTATTAAAGATATATTCCGTACCATAATAAAGTCTTAGGTCTCCAATTCTTTTGTTCTCAAAATCAATATTGGTAGATAGGGCATCTACTTTTTCCCGGGTGGTATATCGGGTAGGGTCCTGAAAAATTCTTTCATTTCTGCTTTCCTTAAAATGCTGGTATGCCGTTGTAATTTTTAAACCATCATAAAACTTGCCTCTTCCTTTTTTGTACAGTTGGAAATTACTCATAAACCATTCCTGAGGACCGTAAAACCATTCTGCCGATCGGAGACCATCGCCGTTATCGTTAGGTCTGATAAGTCTGTCATATCTCGAAAAATCAGAAGTTTTCGAATAATAGAGCCCAAGATCATATTTCCAATTGCTATTGGGTTTGTGACTGATTTTTTGCATCAGGCTAAGCTGACTATAGCCTGTGGGGATTTGTTCTTTAGGTTTGTTGTTGGGGGTAAGGACATCTGTACCGTTAGTTCTTGTGACGAAAAAATTTCTTAGGTACGATTTTGGCCCGTGAGCGCCCATTCTTAGGTGACTAAAGGAATTATAGGTTGCGCTTGTCTTGAATGCCCATTTACTTTTGCCCAAGTTAAAATCGAAATGAGTCGTACTTTCCTGGTTGGCTGTGGCGTATCGGTAATTTGCCTTTCCGGAAAAACTTAGGCTGTCGTTGAGTGAATAGCGCGCCTCATGAGTAAAGAAATTCATCACCCCTCCGATAGCATCACTTCCATAGATCACTGAGCCAGGGCCGAATATTACCTCAGTATTTTTGACAGCAAACGGATCTATTGAAATAACATTTTGAATATTGCCACCCCTGAAAATTGCATTGTTCATTCTTACGCCATCCACAGATAACACCAATCTATTGGTTGCAAACCCTCTTATCATGGGACTTCCGCCTCCTAGCTGGCTTTTTTGCACAAACACCTTTCCACTGCTCTGCAACAGATCTGCAGAGGTCTGGGGGTTGGCAAAGGCAATTTCCCTGGCGTTAATAGAGGTGATTTTTTGAGGGATGTCTTTTTTCTGCTGTTCCCACTTAGAAATAGACATGACCACCTCATCTAATTGTTCAGGGCTCAAGGTCATATAGACCCGGCGACTTCTCCTTAAAATCTGAGCCTTGGTCGCTTTTTTGGTTTGATAGCTGATATGTTTGAAAAAGATACGCTCATTGTTATTGAACTGATCCAGGCTACACTTTCCCTGCAAATCTGACAAAACTGTTTTAGACCTATCTGCGTTGTAGACCACTACATTAACCAGAGGTTCTCTTGTTTCCAGATCCAAAACCGTGATCTCCTGGGCCGAAACAAGTTGAAAAGCAAGTAGCGTAATGATTACCCCTATCCGATGCATATTAGTTAAAAACGTCGTTTAAAATGGCAAGCGATCTGGGTTTTCTAAATCCGTGCAAATGTACCTCAAAATACAAAACGAGGTTTTGCAATAGTTCTTGCCGTTCTTTCTTCCCCAGTTTGATCCTATGAATAGCATCAAAATTTATGCCCAAGAAGGCTTTGAAGTGCGCTAATTTTGTTCCAGTCAAAGCCGGATTTAAGGATTGCTCGTTTGCAAATTCTCCTTCTACTAGATCAAAGTACTCGGCATCAAGGTTGTTGGTGTCTGGATAAAAACCGAGATACTTCGTAAGTTCAAGTAAAAAGAACAAATGAAAATTGGCCGTTTTATCATGGGTATCTAACCATTGCAAGGCGGCTTCAAGAAATTTAAAAAGTTCAACATTCTGTTCCTCTTCATGAATGCTGTTCGCAAGCATTTCTGCAAGAAACATTGTCATGGCATTTTTAATGATATCCCTGTGAATAGATTGGTAATGGTAGCAGATCCTGGCTTCTTTAATACTTTCAAGTGTGCCTTTATTTCTATGATTTGCAATCAACTCTAATTGCATTAAGGGTTGAAAGTAGGCCGACTTTAATTTACCCCGTTTTGAAGACAGTACTCCTTTCAATAAATAGGATTTGAGTCCGGATGAGGCAGTGAATGCCTTTACAATTAAACTTGTGTCTCCATACTTAAGAGAAGAAAGCACTATGGCCTTTGTGGTCACTTGCATTGATGGCGGTTAGTTACCGTACAAAGATAGCCGATTTTAGAAGCAAGAATGTTGAAGTCAGAAATACGAAGCCTAAGGTTGCTATACCTTGGTGATGTCTGGTAAAAACCTTTAGCTTGTATTTCTAATTTCGCACTTTAAATGACCCCTTGGGCGAGCATGGCATCTGCAACTTTTACGAAGCCGGCAATATTGGCTCCCTTTACGTAGTTGCAATACCCGTCTTTTTCTTTTCCATATTCTATGCAGGAATCGTGTATATCCTCCATAATACTTTTAAGTCTGTCATCCACCTCTTCTCTGGTCCAGCTTATTCTCAAAGAATTTTGAGACATTTCTAAGCCAGAAGTTGCAACACCACCTGCATTGGACGCCTTCCCCGGCGCGAATAATATTCTGGCTTTATGAAATTCGTGGATAGCTTCTGGAGTTGAAGGCATATTGGCTCCTTCAGCAATGCAGATACATTTATTTTTTACGAGTATTTTGGCGCTTTTTCCGTCTAACTCATTTTGAGTAGCGCAAGGTAGTGCAATGGAGCACTTTACTTCCCAGGGAGTTTTACCCTTATGAAATTTAGCCCCTTTGTATTTCTTGGTATACTCGGAGATCCTACCCCGTTTGTTATTCTTTAGATCCATTACAAAGGCCAGTTTTTTAGCATCCACCCCATCCGGATCGTGTATGTATCCGGAAGAATCTGAAAGCGTTAGAACCTTTCCTCCTAACTGAAGTACCTTTTCTGCAGCAAATTGGGCGACATTTCCGGATCCAGAAATTACGACATCTTTGCCTTCAATGGATTCCCCTATGGTCCTGAGCATGCTTTGAGCAAAATAAACAGTACCATATCCGGTAGCTTCAGGACGTATTTTGGATCCTCCCCAAGAAAGACCTTTCCCGGTCAGCACACCGGTAAACTCGTTCCTTATCTTTTTATACATCCCAAAAAGGAAGCCAATTTCTCTGGCTCCAACCCCAATATCTCCAGCCGGAACATCAGTGTTTGGACCAATATGCCTACTTAATTCTGTCATAAAAGCATGGCAAAAACGCATGACCTCGTCATCAGATTTTCCTTTCGGATCAAAATCAGACCCCCCTTTACCGCCTCCCATGGGTAAAGTGGTGAGGCTATTTTTGAACACCTGTTCAAAAGCGAGGAATTTTAAGATACTTGCATTTACAGAGGGGTGAAATCTCAGACCTCCCTTATAAGGTCCAATGGCGGAATTCATTTGAATACGATATCCCCTGTTCACATGGATTTCTCCTTTATCATCTACCCAGGATACCCTAAAAGAAATCAGTCTTTCGGGCTCAACCATACGCAAAAGAATATTTTTGCCACTGTATATTTTTTTCCTGGCTATGTATGGGATAACGGTTTCCGCCACTTCCTGCACCGCTTGAATGAATTCTGGTTCATGACCATTTCTGGTTTTTACCTCCTCCATAAACGCTTTGATCTTTGCCTCCATATAAAAAAATTAGCTATTGATTTTATTGAATTAGAAATATAGCCGCAAAATTATGTTATTATTATAATTTAAACCCCTTTTTTTTGAAAATTTGATACATTTAGCCATTTATGGCCTGTTCCAGGTCTGCGATAAGATCTTCCACATCTTCTATGCCGACACTCAGTCTGATCAACGCATCCACCACGCCGCTTTTCTCTCGTTCCTCTTTGGGAATACTGGCATGTGTCATGCTTGCCGGATGCCCGGCAAGGCTTTCTACTCCACCTAGGGATTCTGCAAGGATAAAGACCTGCAATCTTTCGACAATCCTAATGGCTTCTTCATAGCTTCCTCCTTTTGGAACAAAGGAGATCATCCCTCCGAAATCACTCATCTGCTCTTTGGCTACCTCGTGATTAGGGTGGTCTTCAAAGCCAGGCCAATACACTTTTTCAATTTTGGGATTATTTAAAAGATACTCCGCTATGGCCCTGCCATTTTCACTATGACGCTGCATTCGAAGATGCAGAGTTTTAATCCCTCTAAGTACTAGATAGCTATCCATTGGCCCACAAACCGCCCCACTCGCATTTTGGATAAAATACAATCGGTCTGCGAGCTCCTTATCCTTAACCACTAAAGCGCCAACGACAACGTCACTGTGTCCCCCTAGATATTTTGTTGCGGAATGCATTACGATATCTGCGCCCAGTTCAAGTGGGCGTTGCAGATAGGGGGTGGCGAACGTATTGTCTACAGCCAGCAGCAAATTGTGGTCCTTGGCTAATTTAGCTACCCCTTTAAGGTCTATCACATTCATCATTGGATTTGTAGGGGTTTCTACCCAAATAAGTTTGGTGTTTTCATTGATCCGGGCCTCGATCATTGAAAGATCTTGCATGCCAACAAAATGAAACTTTATCCCATATTTCTCAAATACCTGCCTAAAAAGTCTGTAACTGCCCCCATAAAGATCATTGGTTGAAACAACTTCATCCCCCGGGTCTAATAATTTAATTACAGCATCCATAGCGGCCAAACCGCTTGCAAAGGCAAGTCCAAACTCACCGCTTTCTATACTGGCCAGGGAGTTCTCAAGTGCGGTCCGAGTCGGATTTCCAGAACGCGAATACTCAAAGCCCTGATGCCCTCCCGGAGTGGTTTGGGCATAAGTAGATGTTTGATAAATCGGTGGCATAACAGCGCCATAGGCCTTATCCGGTTTTTGACCTCCGTGTATGGTTTTGCTATTAAAACCTAATTTTTTTTCACTCATAAAATATAATTATATGCACAAATGTATCGTTATCTTTTAGAGAATACAATGCAGGCATTTGAAGTTTACACCCAAATCTGTTATTCAATTATGCGACTATTCTTTACTAACCTGATTTTGTTATTGTTGCTCATTGGTTGTAAGCAAAGTGATAAACTTACTTTCGAAGCACTAAACTTGTCTCAAAATAATTGTGATCAGTGTCCAAAGATTACAATAAACCTACCCAAAGCGAATAAAAATCTTAAGATTGGCGAGGCCATAAACACCGCCCTTAAAGAAGAAATCATAGCCCAACTCACCTTTGAGGAGGAGAACGAAATACTAGAAATTCAGGATGCCATCCGCTCCTTTAACAGCGCTTACAAGAACGTTAATGAAATGGGAGATGGGGAGTTAGCGGCCTGGGAAGCCAGAATTGACGCCGCGATAACCTATGAAGACCCCAGAATGATTACGATAAAGATGGAATCATATCTTTTTACTGGTGGTGCACATGGATATGGCACCAGCCGTTTTCTCAATTTCAATAAACAAAAAGGAAGTGAAATAGAAGATTGGGAACTCTTCAATGACCGAAATGACTTTCTACGCTTTGCGGAACACAGGTTTCGGGAGCAGGAAAATATTCCTGAAGGGGAGCCTATAAACAGTACCGGATATATGTTTGAAAGAGGTGCTTTTTACTTGCCGGAGAACATTGGCTTTACGGAGAAGGGTATAAAATTGCTCTACAATGAATACGAGGTAGCCTCTTATGCAGATGGACCTATTGAGATGACATTGCCCTATAAAGAGGTGGAAAAGTACCTCTCCGGAGAAATCAAATCCTAGGTTAATACGCTTTAAGTCTCTTCAAATAAATGTTAAAACATATCTAATTTTCTAGATATGTAAATATAATCTCTATCTTTACTTCATGAATATCGTGGATATTAGTAAGGTACTGGCAAATAAGACCAGAGTCAACATCTTAAAATGGCTTAAGGATCCTGAGGGCAATTTTCCCCCTCATAAAGACATTGATCATTTCAATGATGGGGTATGTGTGGGATACATTCAGGACAAAGCAGGTTTATCCCAATCTACTATCTCTACCTACCTCACTGCGATGCAGAATGCTGACCTCATCATCCCCACCAGACATGGAAAATGGACTTACTATAAAAGGAATGAAGAGGTAATAGCGGCATATATAGACACATTGAACACATTATTATAATTTTTTTCATAAATCAAATCGACAATTAGCGAAATATAAATGTATTATAATGATAACATCAGTTAATAACCAGGATTGTATAGAAGCCAGCAAAGGCAATAGTTTCTCGCTTAAAGGTATACGGCCCAGCCGCCTATTGAAATACCTAAGCGCTTTTTTCGTAATTCCCGGAGCGGAAGACATGTCAAAAATTAAATAACTTAATCACCGTAAAACGCATATAAATGACACAGGATATAAAGACCATTGGCCTTATTGGCGGGGGTGGTGGTGGATCTTTGAAAAATTATCATGAATACATCTACCCGATGGAAACAAAACAAACTGGAGGAACGCCATCTTCCAAAAAAAATATGACATCATGATAATTTGTAGAAAAATAAGTACATAAAATGGAATACAATTGGGGGGGGTAT
>JBFOMC010000176.1:0-5667 GCA_040830565.1 Flavobacteriaceae bacterium | reverse complement strand
GTCGATGCCAACGTACTGATCTTTGAACGTATTAAGGAAGAGATTGCCAAAGGAAAAGGAAAGGGTCAGGCTATTGCAGATGGTTTTAACAATGCCCTGTCCTCTATTTTGGATGCCAACATCACCACGGGTTTAACAGCCTTGATCCTGTTAGTATTTGGTTCAGGACCAATAAAAGGATTTGCAACTACTTTGATCATTGGTATTCTAACTTCCTTGTTCACTGCAATCTTTATAACAAGGCTATTAGTAGACTGGTATATTTCCGGTAAGAACAGAAGGCTGGATTTCTCTACTGCGATTACCAAAAATCTCTTTACAAACCTTAAAATAAAATTCCTGAAAAAACGCAAAATCGCGTATATATTTTCGGCAATTTTAGTGGGGGTGGGACTCTTCTCTCTTACCACTCAAGGCCTGGATCAGGGCGTAGATTTTGTGGGAGGAAGAAACTATCAGATCAGATTTGTAAACCCTGTTAACCCAACGGAAATATCAAGTGAACTTTCAGCTTCCCTTGGTAGCGCCAGCGCTAAGATCTTTGGAGATGCTAACCAAATTATGGTGACTACCAAATACAAGGTGAATGAAGGTGGAACAGAGGTAGATGATGAGATTTTAGATAGCTTGTATGTAAACCTTCAAAAGTATCTTCCGGATGGAACTACTAAGGCCGATTTTGTACCTGGAGGTACCAATGATGATATTGGTGTGCTGAAATATAGAAAAGTAGGCCCGACAATTGCAGATGATATTAAAAAGAATGCCTTGTGGGCCATCATAGGATCACTAGCCGTAGTATTCCTATATATCCTCTTGCGTTTCCGTAAATGGCAATTCTCGCTTGGGGCTGTAGCGGCGGTTTTCCACGATGTACTTATTGTATTGGGAATCTTCTCACTCACCAGCAAGATCATGCCATTTAGCATGGAAATAGATCAGGCGTTTATAGCGGCAATTCTGACGGTTATCGGTTACTCCCTAAACGATACTGTGGTAGTGTTCGACCGTATTAGGGAAATTGTGAATGAAAAAGGCTGGCGCGCTGGAGATAACATCAATTTGGCATTGAACAGTACTTTGAGTAGAACCTTAAATACCTCTTTAACCACTCTGGTAGTGTTATTAGCCATTTTCATTTTCGGCGGAGAATCACTTAGAGGATTTATGTTTGCTATGATTGTGGGTGTGATTGTCGGTACATATTCTTCGGTGTTTATCGCAACACCGGTGATGTTCGATTCCTTGAGAAAAAAGATCATGGCCGAGAAAAAAGAATAATTAAAGCAATTCAAATAATGAAACCGCTTAGTTCTTTAAGACGAATTAAGCGGTTTTTATTTTCCGTGATGTTTGGCAATCACCTCTGGGGATAATCTTAAAAATCTCGCGGCGTTGTTATATAGGATATCTCTTTTTTGGTTATCCGACAGAAATTCGGCCGTTTCCACAGCCTCTATACCCACCTCTATTGCTGCAGGCCAATTCATTTGATCGGAACCAAACATTATTCTTTTAGCATACCCAGCCTCTACGATCCGTTTTAGATAAGTGTGAAATGCATCTCTAGGAATCCCATAGCAAATTATACCAATATCCACATAAACCTGAGGGTGGGTCCATAGTACAGATAGAAGATCATCTATCATAGGGTAGCCAGCATGCATAAGATAAATTCGGAGTTTGGGGTGCCTCATCAGAAGTTCTTCTACGACTAAAGGACTGTGTAGTTTTCCTCTGTAGTTTTGAATCCCAGGTAAATAAGGGGCCCCCGGCGGACCTGTTCCTACATGTATACCTATAGGGATATCCAATTCTTCCGCAATTTGGGCATAAGGTTCAAAAATTGAATCGCTGGGAGATATTCCATTATATTGTATCCCCACCTCTCCAAAAATTTTGTACCTGCCATCAGACAATAGTTCTTTAACTTTTTCTGGTGTGAGATTCTTATTGAAAAAGCTGAACTGTAACCCGGGCAAAATCCTGTCACCTCCTAGTTTTTTGTATTCATCAAGCAGGGTACCGCTGGTGACTCCATAAATATTGTTCTTTACTAATATTTCTACTGTCTGACTCATCACTTCTTCGTCGGTCTCCGGACCCCATATGGCATTTTCACAATTCGGTTGTTTCAATGATTGCATGAAAGTAACCGCCCAGGGCTTTGCCGGATCATGGGTGGGCATCTCTGATGGGGGCGCGCAAATTGCAGTGGGTGGTGGACCGTTTTGAGAAGCTGGCAGCGCATGCAGGTGCATATCTATAATTGGAGCTGAATTTTGGGACATGGCAAAAAGGCCTGAACACAGGACCGCAGTGCGTAATAGGGGTTTCATGATGGTTTTTAGTTTACTGAGCAGCTTGCGAGAGGAGTGGTCTTGTAATGCTCGTATGAATGATTTCTCTTTTGTAAGATTGAAAAGATTTTCAATAATGCGGCCTAAGAGTAATCATGGCCATCCAAAGGACCACTTTGTAGTTGCAGCTATTTAGGAATTGACCCTCTTATTCCAGATTGTCCCATCCGGAAACATCGTTTTGCTTTATCTGTAGTACTCCATATAAAATGGCTACCCCTAAAAGGCCCAGGAGCGACTGGCCGATACTTAGTCCGATATTAAGATTTATTGCGAGAGCTACAAGACTAGAACCAACAAATCCCCAGAAACCGATTTTCTTCCACTTGAACAAAAAGATAGCAAAAATGATATTAGCAAAGCCAAATAAAGCCAGGGTGAACATCGTAGTGTTTGACACTCCTCCCGGAAAGTTTTGAGATATGGTGTCACCCATAAAAAGGTAGGACAGCGCAGTAATGGCGTTTATTACGATCATAAAAATCAGCAATGCGGTAAGGCACCCGTGTCTTTGTTTTGTTCCCATGGATAATTATTTAATATGTCTTGCTATAGGGCAAAGTGGTTTGTAAGGTAATACTCTTTTATTAGCATGAAGTTAAGCACAAATTTTAAGATTTCGAAAAAGTGGCGGCAGAGATACTGTTTTTTAAACGGTTTCAACACTTCCCAAGGAACCTTTCTCAGACATTTCTAAAGTATAAATAAACTGCGGCTTAAGACCGACCTCTTCCCTGTGCGATACAAAGATGATGGCGGTTTTACTTTCCTTGGATATCTTATTAACCAGAGAAACAAAAAGAGCCGCACTGGCATCATCCAAACCTGCTGTTGGTTCATCTAAGATCAGCAATAATGGATGTTTTATCATGGCCCTGGCGCACATAATTATGCGTTGTTGCCCCATGGAGAGATCGTGAAAGTAGCTATGTCTTAAACTCCGCATGTCTAAGAGTTCTAACCACTCTCCGGCCAGTCTGATTTGGGCTTCGGTAGGTCGAATGTAGAGACCAATAGAATCCATAAGGCCAGAGATCAGCATGTGTTCCAGGGTATGATATCCTTTAAATCTATCGACCATCGCAGGAGTAAAATAGCCAATCATTTTTTTTATATCCCAAATGCTTTCCCCGCTGCCTTTTAATTTTCCAAATAAAAATATTTGCTGCCCGTAACCCTTAGGATTGTCCCCGGTGATCATGGATAAAAGGGTTGTTTTTCCGCTTCCGTTTTTACCTTTTAATTGCCAGAATTCGTTACTGCAGATCTTCCAATCAATGGCCTTTAAAATTGCAGTTCCTTCATAGGAAACAGATACTTCTTTTAGTTCCACCAGGTATTTCCCGTCATAGGCTATTTCTTTAAGAGGGCCAGGAATTAGTGTTTCGGTAAATGCCGGTTTATCTTCTTCTAGCTGTTCTATCGGGAATACTTGATTTCCTTTCAGGCTGTAATAAACCTTGATAAAGGGAAGCAGGTCCTTTTTGCGACTTATTATTTGTATGAGTACTACATCACAGGCTTTTTCTTCAAGGGTGTGTTTCAGGGCTTCTTGAGAAGCCATATCAAGATTATCAAAAGGGTTGTCTAAGATCAGGAAATCAGGAGCTGACTTCAAGAGATATGTCAAGAGCGCCTTTTTGCGTTCTCCACTGCTCATAGACCTTAAAGTTTGAGAGGTGTTTGCGGTTAGGATTTTGCTATCGTGTATTTCCTCTTCCTCTATGAACCTGTCCAGGGCAAGCTTAGAAAATAAGTCGCCCCGATACCCTTTCAAATGCTCAAATCCTTCCACTCCGGAACCCCTAAGTAATGCTGATATAAATCCTTGTTTGTCAGATTCGTTATTAATAAATACCGCCCGGTGCTTTTGAGTCATTTGGCAGGGATTAGGATGCTAAAATAGGGCATTCTTTTAGAATTTATCCTTAGTTTAGTGCATGGATGAAGTCATAGATTGATATTTATCCTGGTTTTGACCCCTAAGCTGCATAAATTTACATTTGAGTCCTATGGGCAAGAAAATCTTAAAATTAATATTGGCGTGTATCAGCTGTGTAGTGCTGATTACGGCAATAGTGCTTTTGATTGAAAAGATGTCCAAGTAACTGAAACGTTTAAACAGATGAAAAAAAATATGGGTAATACGGATCGCCTAGTCCGTACTGTACTAGCGGTTATTTTTGCAGCGCTCTATTTTACAGGAACAATACCTGGAACGATTGGAATGGTATTATTCGGCCTTGCCATAGTATTTCTACTTACCAGTTTTAGTAGCTTTTGTCCTTTATATGCACCTTTCGGACTGAGCACTCGTGCCAGCAAGTAGGTTAACACATTCACTTGCCAGATACCTTATCGGAATTTTAAGGATACGCCCTGTAAATCTCCACCGGATTGTCTTTATAAATGGTGGTCTTATCCAGTGTCATTCCATTATTAAGCGCCACTTTTTTTGAAGGAGTATTGTCTACATGGATGATGGAGATAAGAGAGTTAGCATAGGCATTTGCAAAGGCGTATTGTCTGCATTTTATCGCTGCCTCAGTAGCGTAGCCCTGCTTCCAAAATTTAGGAAGAATAGAATAACCTATTTCCAGTTCTGTTATACCGTCTACTGTTTGCACAAGAAGACCGCAAATACCAACAAGTTCTCCACTGGCTTTACTTATAAGGGCATTCATGCCACCGAGTTCTTTTTCGTAGCGTTCAAAAACCCGATCAAATTGCTGTTGGCAGGCAATCATTGGATCAGCGGGAATGCCTTCCCAATACCAGCTGCTTCTTGGGTCTTGATGAAAAGGAAGCCAGTCCTCAAAATCTGAGGGTACTATCTTCCTAAATTGCAACCTTGTGGTTTCCTCTCCTTCTAAAAGATACTTTGCCATACTTGCTTCAATTTTTCGAGATCCAGTCGTGGGTTATTAACCAAAGTGGATCTTTAAAGCGTTCTCTAAAAAAACCAAAATGCCGAGGTTGTGGCCCTTCTTTCGCATAGTGAATTCTGGAACTCTGTGCCGCGGTGTATTGATCCGTCAACCAATCTACTGCGGCCTTCGGAGCAAATTGATCCCTTGGAAAACTAATGGAAAGCAGAGGTGCTTTTATTGCACTAAAGAAATAGTCTTTTTGGCTATAATAGTGCATCATATAGTCTTGTTTTCTTCCCCACTTTGCCCATTGATAGACCATATACTTTGGAAGGTTTTCAAATAGGCCAAGCTTTTTCGCCGGAAAATACCCAAACATTGAGGTTAATGAAGGGATCATTACATTCCAAAAGATCCACATTTTAGGATAGTGCCAT
>JBFOMC010000175.1:0-15931 GCA_040830565.1 Flavobacteriaceae bacterium | reverse complement strand
GAGCAACAAAGAACTTTCATGGAATCTATTAATACATCATCTTATTCTGTCCATTTTAATGCCAGGGGTTATGAGGCCTTAAATGCTCACTTGCAGGCGATGAATTATTCCCGAATTTTTATTCTGGTAGATGAGAATACCCATCATCATTGCCTTTCCATTTTTATGGCTAAACTGGAGGGAAACTACCATTATGAAATCATAGAAATCGAAGCCGGAGAGGAACATAAAAATATCGATACCTGCACCAGCGTTTGGGAGGCCTTGTCAGAATTGGATGGGGACCGAAAGAGCTTGCTCATAAATTTAGGAGGTGGAGTGATTACGGATCTCGGGGGTTTTGTGGCTTCCGCTTTTAGAAGGGGAATTCATTTTATCAACATTCCTACTACCCTGCTGGCCATGGTAGATGCCTCTATTGGAGGAAAAACCGGGGTTGATCTGGGGATGCTCAAGAATCAGATTGGCGTTATTAACCAACCTCAGATGGTCCTTATAGCTTCGGAGTTTTTGCGCACCCTGGAACGCAGACAACTACAAAGCGGTTTTGCAGAAATGCTCAAACACGGTCTTATTAGAGACAGTAAGTATTGGGAGAACCTAAAACAACTTAATGGTTTTGACACCTTAGATAGACCCATTTACGATTCTGTCGTCATCAAGAACGATATTGTACTACAGGATCCAACGGAAGAACACCTCAGAAAAATCCTCAATTTCGGGCATACCCTCGGGCATGCTATTGAAACCCATTTTCTAAGTGGGGAACGTGGCGAGGTTCTATTGCATGGAGAGGCTATCGCCATAGGGATGATCTTGGAAGGATTTTTATCCTTTAAACTTACTGGTTTACCTGAGCCGCAATTAGAGGATCTCAAAAGCACTATGCTAGAGCGTTATAAAAAAGTCTCCTTTACCTATGAAGATGTTGAGCAAATAGTTTCCTTGCTAAAATTTGATAAGAAAAACAGCCACGGGAGGATCAACTTTGTGCTGCTATCGGCCATTGGAGAAACCGAAATAGATTGCCAGGTTCCCGCTGAGCTATATGAGGAGGCTTTTGCTTACTACAAAGAATAATAGCTTCATATACTAAAACCAGCATTTTACAACTCTTTCCAAAAAGCAAAGAAAAAAAGTCATAGTTTAGGTACAGTTAAGAACCAATCCCGACCAAATCTGGTGGCTTAATTGAAGTCTACAGATGGGAAAAACTGACCTACTTATGAAACGTGTACTTGTAGATTACAAAAAGCTCAGTCATGAACTAGCCGCCATGCTGATAGAAACTTACCCAGACGGCTACGGAGACGAGGACATCATTGCCTTTAGAAACGGTAAAGGTGAGTTCATTGAAGCCGTGGAATTGAGAACTGAAGATACGTTGTATTTGGTGAAAATTAGCCAGAGTCTTTCTCAATTCATCGCCAATTTTGACGATTCTATTGAAAGAGAGTTGGAAAACAAATCGAAGGTTTCCGAGACCGATTTCGGTAGTGATGAAGCCTCTGAGACTTCTGAAGTTGAAATGGAACTAAATACCGAGGAGGAGTTCGAAGAAGAAGGGGATCTTGAGTAAAGTCTAATCAAATTCTCATTCTTAAGTACCTAATTAGAGCACTCTCAATAGTGTAGGTCTCCGCCTGTAAATGGATTTCCTGTTCCACTAAAACCACTTACGGTCACATTCGGACCGAGATAATTCGAAATATCTCTTAACATCGTATTACCTCCCTGACCACAGGCGTCAAAAATTATCTCGCTGGGATTACACATCTTAGCCTTAAGCTTATCCAGAAGATCCTTTACCTTGCCGGGTAACGGGAGCTTAGTAACCGGATGGAAGTGCCCAGGTGTAATGTTCTCCTTCCCCATTCTAATCTTTCCTGCATTCCCATGGCTATGGATCCGAAGCTTTTCAATGCATTCGTCGGCATCCAAATCGTCTATTTCCTCTATGAACTCGTCTATTCCCTCCAAATAATCCCAAAATGGATTCAGGAGTGCAAATAAATTCGAAAATGGGGAATACCAATGTTCCATAGGACCCTTACCAACGACATTTTCTTCCATAAAAACAGTCATGTCTTCTTTATCCCTGGTTTCCGGAAGTTTTTGAATAGGTAATGGGATCGGAGGCATAAAACCTGTTGCCATAAATTTTGCCACTGAGGGGCCTAGTCCTGGATATTCTATATAAAATCCTCTGTCATTTATAAAGAAGGTGGTTTTAGGACCTTCTTTGTCAAACACCGTTAATTTACCATGTCTGACAATTAAATTTCTTGCAATCAAAATCCTATTTAAAGTTGAAGCATTTTTGATTACGTCTTTCTTATTTTCTTCGAGAGCCGACTCAACGGTCAAAAGTGCTTCTCCTAATTGCTCAATATCCGCAGTGACGTTCTTTAAAGACATCGTCAAGGTCTTGATTTTTTTCCCTCTGGAGTATTCAAATCTAGTTGCAATTACACTATCCTCGGGAAAGGTATCTTCATTCACACTTTCCACCAGGTGGAACTCGACCTTCTTGTTCTTAACAATGGTACTATTAGACTTTAATCCGGAAACAACAGTAGCTTCTTCTCGTATTGAGGTCAATAACTCATGTGCGCCCATGAGATCATAATTACCATTGACCAACCAAAAAAGATTAACAAGGTCATTTGTTCTAATTTCAAAATTGCCCTTTGCATCTACCTCTTTGAGAAAGAGATCTGTAATCTTTCGGGTTGTTTCTACCGCTCGCTCTGCGGGGATACCGGCAACCACATGGCTTCCAATTGCTCTTTCAGTACTGAAATTGGATAATTTGCCCTCAGCATTACGTACTTGTACCCCTTTCAACTCATTGTGGAAAGAATTCATAACTATCAGGTTTAAAGGGGGAAGCTTGTTAAAAACGGAAACTTAATATGCGGACTAATAAGGTAAGAATATATCTACAATAATCATAATTATCGAGATTCAAAATAAGGTGAGCTCCTTTGGAATTGGCGAGGCCAGCTACATAAAGCCGTTAGAATACGAGACATCAGCCTTGCAAATACCTCTCTCGCAGCACATTTCTATGATGTTTTTGGTGCCCACAAATCATAAAACCAAGAGCCCCCACAGTCATTTTCCCTCCACTGGCAATACCGTGTCGGTGAAAGACTTCTTCATCAAATTGTTCGAACAGGGACAGCGTGGCACCCCTGATCGCCTGGTATTCTGCTATAACATCTTCAATAGACCTTTCGTTAGCTCCGGAATTGGGCACAAAGATATCCTGATCAAACCCAGGTAGTGGCGTAGCATCTTTTCTGGCGAAACGAAGGGCGCGATACTGGAAAACCCTTTCCGCATCCATAATGTGGACCAAAACTTCAAGTACTGTCCATTTACCCTCTCCATAAGCATAAAGTAATTTATCTGGAGGGATACTTCTCATGAATTGGGGAAAGTTCTCTCTTTGACGGCGCATTAAATTCATCAATTCTGCGTCGCCTACAACGTCTATATACGGTTTAGAAAAGGGCAGAAAATCTCCCGGATTTAGATCTGAAGTTTGCATAGGTACAAATTAAAAAATCCTGACCAGATGCGATCAGGATTTGTTATTAAATTTTAGTGTTGATCAAAGTTCATTAAAAATGGTATGCATAAGACGTTTCTTGTCATTTATGCTTTCCTCAAGGGAGATCATGGTCTCCGTTCTGCTAATACCATCTATATCGTCTATCTTAAAAATAATATTCTTGGCGTGGTTGGTGTCTTTTGCCCTAATCTTGCAAAAAATATTGAATTTCCCGGTGGTAATATGAGCCACGGTAACATTGGGGATTTGGGTTAAACGCTCCAATACAAATTTGGTTTGATGCGTTTTCTCTAGAAAAATGCCGACATAAGCTATAAATGAATATCCTAGCTTAACGTAGTCAAGAGTAAGAGAAGATCCCCTGATAATGCCAGCCTCTTCCATTTTCTTTACCCGTACGTGAACGGTACCAGCAGAGATAAGAAGTTTCTTTGCTATGTCGGTAAAAGGCGTCCTGGTATTGTCGATTAACATGTCCAGAATCTGGTGATCTATTTCATCCAATTTAACTTTCCCCATGTTGATAGAATTTTTGCCAAAAATAAAAAATTAAGAAATTAAATGTAAAAATTTTTATGTTTTTTTGAAAGATATGTAAAACTTTAAAGGTTTTTTCGGATTAAATTCAAATAATTAGGTTGTATAGCACTGGCGTATCTTTTAACTTTTTGAGATCAGAAGGGTTTTTAAGATCCAAAACGAGATGACCTAATTTGGAATTTAGGTTTCCCTTCTCTTCAATATATGGCTGAAAAGAAATGGCCTTATTCTTCAGTATTTCTTTATAAAGAATACCCAGCTGCTCGTCTTCTTTGAATCTCGCATTAAGAAGATGCGCATGCTTTACAAGGATGTCGAAAAACAACTTTCCATTTTCAGGAATATTCAGATAATCCGAAATGTTTTGATCAGACAGCTTACCGTCGCAAATTACCTCGATAGCTTTTTGGAGCGCAGAGAAAACATACTTTCTTGTTTCTTCTCTATCATAGTCCCCTGAAAAATGTCCGGCCTCGACAAGCACAGTAGGTGTACCAAACATCTGGAAGGCATCTCCCACGCAATTAGCATTGAAGGTATCATCATATCTCCCCACCTGCCCTGCTATCTGAGTTTGCAACTCTTTATTCATGACTGCAATCAATTGCATACTTAGTGCTCGACTAGCTGAGGTATTCCGTTCCTCGTCATGAGCCGGAGCCAAAAAAGAGACCGTCGCTGGCATCTCGGAAGTCCCTACATTAAAAATGGTCCTTTGATCGTGAAGGTTAAAGCAGAAGTCGGGTTGAAAAGCCTCATAGGTCTCTCGCAGAAAACGACTCTCTGGCTGACTCAGATCCTGGGCATCCCTATTCAAGTCGATTTCATTGGCATTAAACCGTGTGTAAGCTTCTGCGCCATCCGGATTTAAAATGGGGATAATCCTAATTTGGCATCTGGATAAGTATGATTCTGCCAGAGCATCCCCCTTAAAAAGAAAATTAACGAGATCTAAAACCGCCTTGGTGGTTGTAGACTCGTTACCGTACATTTGGGACCACATTAAAATTTTGATTGGCCCTTTGCCCAACGTTATACTATAAATATCTTTTTTTAGGACAGAGCTACCTTTTATTAAACCTATGAGATCTTCGAAATGCCCATGTAGAAAATCTTCAAGATGGTCATTTGTGATGTACCTACCGTGAATAGATGCCACCTTGATCTCCTGATATTTTTTCTCTGAAAAGCTCACCTTAGTCTTCATTTCTTCCAGGCAAAAGTAATTCCATTTTAAATTACAATTGTGACTAAATTAGTTACATTTGTAAACGGTGAATTAGACATTTTACGAAGATAAAAATACAATTGTAAACGATCTGCGTAGATTTTAGATCGGAGTTTTGTTGTAAAGATATAAAGTTATGTAAATCAATATTTTATGTAATTTTATTTGTAGTATCACATTGAATATTATCGACTTGTTAGCTTCTTTTACTCTTCAATTTATGGCTGATAGATCTAAAAATAGGTTACAATGGTAAACACGGATGAGTTTGTAAATAGGCTGGAGCATATCTTGCAGTATTACGGCCTTTCGGCAGCGGCTTTTGCTGATAAAATTCAGGTGCAACGTTCCAGCATTTCTCATTTACTTAGTGGACGAAACAAGCCTAGTTTAGAGTTTGTGTTGAAGGTGGTGAAGACATTCCCGGAAGTAAATCTTTATTGGTTATTAAATGGTAAAGGAAGTTTTCCTCAAAAAAAGGCAAACACCCCTACTCCATCCTCGACAAGTGGACCCAGCCAAGAGGCTTCTCCAAATACAACAACCAAAAAAATTCATAAGATCATTATTTTTTATGAAGACGGAAGTTTTAGAGCTTTTGACAAAAATCTGGATATAAGCTGAATTCAGAACTCCGGGGGCTGGGAAATCTTGTAGGTATTTCCTATTTTTCGGCCATGAAATTAAGAACCATTCTCCTTTGCTCCCCCATCACCTTGCTGCTTTCTTGTTACCAACCCCAAAGAGATTGTCAAAGTTTTAAAGACGGTACTTTCAGCTTCACCTCCATCATCGATGGCAAGGAAACCACAACTACTTTTGTTCGTAAAGGAGCTATTGAGGTAGATTATTTTAAGGGGAAGGCCGACAGTTCCAGTATCCGATGGATTAACGATTGTGAGTTTGTTGCCACCAAGCTACATCCGAAAAATAAGGCCGAAGAACGCTCGGTGCACATGAAAATATTGTCAACCACAGATAATTCCTATACATTTGAGTACAGCATTGTGGGGGACAGCAGAAAATTAAAAGGAACCGCCACCAAAACTGAGCTCTAGTGCTTTAGCGGGTGGATTAAATAACTAACCATGTTTGAAATTTTTACGAGTCCGGATGCCTGGATGGCCCTGTTGACATTGACTTTTCTTGAAATTATCCTGGGCATAGACAACATCATTTTTATTTCCATTGCGGCAGGCAAACTAGAAAAGAATCAACGGAAAAGAGCTACCAACATCGGCTTGGTTTTAGCTATGGTTATGCGTATTGTGCTGCTATTTGGTATCACCTGGCTCATTGGTATGAAAAAACCCTTTTGGGTACTCAATGAATCCTGGATCACTGGCGGAATCAGCTGGCAGGCCCTAATCCTCTTTGGAGGCGGACTCTTCCTGTTGTATAAAAGTACCCGCGAGATCCATGAAAAAATCGAACATAAAGGTCATGACGAAACTGAAGTTAAGCGGGGCCGGTCTAGCTCCATGACCAATGCTATTATTCAGATCACCCTGATCAATATTGTGTTTTCTTTTGATTCTATTCTGACGGCAATAGGAATGACCAACGGTATTTCTCCTGATCCCAATGATGCCCTACTGCTTATGGTCATAGCCGTGGTGATCTCTGTGCTCATAATGATGCTGTTTGCGAACCCTGTGGGCAATTTTGTAAATAAACACCCTTCTATTCAGGTTTTAGGACTTTCCTTTCTAATTCTGATCGGTTTTATGTTGATTGCAGAAGCGGCACATATCTCGCATTTGGTTGTCTTTGGCAACGAGGTTGGAGCCATTCCAAAAGGATACCTCTATTTTGCCATCACCTTCTCTTTATTGGTTGAATTCTTCGATATGAGAATGCGCAAAAACACTAAATCTGAAATTAAAGAGATAGTGGAGGAAGAATAGTGTAAATTACTATTAATGAATAAGTAAGAATACTCTTTTTTATTAAAGAGCGGAGGATTTAAGGACCTTTGTTAAGGGAAGACTTAGCAGGCGAAGTCGAAGTGAATAAAATTATTCAGAGACCGCTAATTCGGTCTGCTAAATACCATATTCGGGTTTAATTTTTTCTGCTCTTCAAACTTCTTTTGTTGCTGCTTAACAGTAAGCGTACTACCATCATGACTCCAGCCCGGAGGGCCAAAAACATACATCAACTTGTGAGATAATTTCTTAGACTTCTTCATATCATTCCAGATATCTTTATACTCATGAGTGAGAATTACCATGGGATTATAAGACTCCGGAGAGTGGATTACGCCATATTTAACATCGATATCATCATCTAACTCCTTCCAGGTACCAAAAAGTTTATCGAAAATATTAAGGAACCCCCCATGATTCTTATCCAGATACTCTACATTTTGAGCGTGATGCACCTGGTGCATGGTATGAGTATTGAAGATCTTTTCCAAAAAGCCCATTTTTGGAATGTATACTGAATGCAGCTGAAATTGCCACAAGGCCTCGATTCCAAGGCAAACTATCACCATTTCAGGGGGAAACCCAATAGCCGGCATCCACATATAGAACAGCGGCTTATAGAGGATGGTAAACCATCCGTTTCTAACGGCCGTGCCCAAATTAAAGTTATCGGAAGAATGGTGTACAATATGCGCTGCCCACAGCACGCGAATCTCATGATTTGCCCGGTGAAACCAATAGTATGTAAAATCATCGGCTAACTGGCACAGTAACCAAATGTACCATACATATCCAAAAGAAGTATAGCCTAGGAGGTTAGTTCTTGAGCCATCCGCGTTGAGTGGGTTAAAGAAATCATAGGTGAACTCGAACAAGACAATAGCGAAAATAATCTTGAACAAAGGTCCTATTATTGCCGATCCCACGCCCATAAAGCCACTGGCAAAGAGATCTTTCCAATTGTAAAGATGATCATCTCCATGCGTCTTACTATAGGTGAGTTCCAGTAAAATAAAAGCTATAAAACAGGGCACTCCGTATACCAGGGGGTTGGTAAAATCCATATCGTTAGTTGGTTAGGCGCGTAAATATAACGTAATCTTCCAAGTATACTGAAAAAGAAATAGAATTGTCATATAATGCATTAAAATATCGAATAAGTGCCGGATTAATCTTTCAAATTACGAAGTAAAGCATTCTGTTCTTTCATTAATTCCTCCAGATTAGAGAGCAACTCTATATCTTTTGGAGTAATCTCCTCCTTGTCTTTTGGATCATCGGCCTTGGTCCTGATCTTATTTATGAATTTGATGACCACAAAAATGGTCAACGCAATAATGCCAAAGTCGATGAGCACTTCCATCAGTGCTCCATAACCTATTGCCACCTCATCTACTCCTTCAGCTGCCGGTCTCAATACATATTTTTGATCACTAAGGTTAACCTCAGAGGTCAGTAATGACAGTGGCGGCATAATAATCTGTTTCACCAGGGCATTCACCACATTATTGAAGGCTGTACCTATGATGATCCCAACCGCCATGTCTATCATATTGCCCTTAATGGCGAAATTCTTAAACTCCTGAATAAAATTCTTCATCAACCCCTTGGTTTAAAATAATGTTATTTGGCCTTCTTCATCTTGCTCGTCATTTGCTTCTTTTTTTTCTTTTGTCGAAGCAGTCTTCTTTGGTTTTGAAGCCTCAGGAGCCGCCTCTTCTTCTGCGCCACTGACATTTTCTTCGTCTACCACTTCAATGTCCATAGCATCATGTGCCTTGGGTTCCTCGTAAGGTAAAGGGTCTTTAGGGTTGATATTCTTCACCTTCTCTGAGGTCAATTGATTACCTAAAGCTTTGATTCCCTTAATTGCTATAAAGTTTTCTATATCAATTGTTTGACTGGGCTTTGGATCTTTGCCTCTGGGCTTAGGAAATTCTATTTCGATGACCGGCCGCCAGTCTGTTGAGATCAGTTCCAGGAAAGATTTTGGGTGTTCCGTAATGATCAGCTCTTCCTTATTTTCTTTCTCAATAAGAAAGCGCTTTATATAATAACGTTCTTTTTCCCCATCATAATATACTGCGGACAAAGGTTTGTTAGGTTTCCACTTTTCCAAGACAATAATATCGTCGTCAAATCGCATGGTAATCTCCGGAATTACGGTTTTTACCAATCCTTTTTGATTCACCAGCAACAGCATATCCTCACTGGTAAATTCTCCAAGCAGTTCTCCCCGCTCATCCACATTGAGGCGCTGTACCGTATCATCGAACCATAGCTTACGAGGTTTTAGGGTAGAAAGTCCCTTTTCTTTTAACTCGATGCGTTTTACCGAGTATTTGGTTACAATATTTCCTTTGGAACCTCTTCCTTTGATTAGCACATCTGAAAAATCAAGATCCCATTTCAACTTCTTAATGCTTCCAACCTGTCTGAGATTCACAGTAACTACCTCTGCTTCCCCATTAGGATTGGCCGAAAAATAAAGCACATCTGAGGAGGCCTTCCCATTGGTAAGGTCATAGGGCTTATCTCTGGTAACCCCTGTAACACTGAATCTTTTTACATAACTGGCACCTCCCCTCCCGTCTTTATAGATCATATTATAGACGGTGCGCTTGTCCTTCTTTTTGAACACAGCAACATGAATGATGTTTTTAGCCACAAAGGTCTTGGAGTCTACCTTAGTGATCATCATCTGCCCATTTTTCGTGAAAACAATAATGTCATCAATATCACTGCAGTCCGTAACATATTCATCACGCCTTAAGGAAGTTCCAACAAAGCCCTCTTCGCGGTTAACGTATAGTTTGGTATTCCTGATAACTACTTTGGCGGCTTCTATATCGTCAAAAATTCTAATTTCAGACTTGCGCTCTCTGCCCTTTCCGTATTTCTTCTTTAACTCCTTAAAATAGTCGATTGCAAAGTCTACCAGATTGGCAAGGTTGTTTTTAGTCTCGGCAATCCTTTCATCCAAACTCTCAATATGTTGCTGGGCTTTATCCAGATCAAACTTAGAGATCCGTTTTATACGAATTTCTGTCAGCCTGACGATATCATCCTCCGTAACCGCCCTTTTCAAATGCTTAACATGAGGTTTTAAGCCTTTGTCTATTGCACTAATCACGCCCTCCCAGGTTTCCTCTTCTTCAATATCCCTATAGATCCTGTTTTCTATGAAGATGCGTTCCAGAGACGCAAAATGCCATTGCTCTTCCAGCTCAGAAAGCTGAATTTCCAGCTCTGCTTTTAGCAGCTCCACGGTATAGTCAGTAGAACGCTGCAGCATCTCCTTAACCCCGATAAATAAAGGTTTGTTGTCTTCTATAATACAACCAAGCGGAGATATAGACGATTCGCAGGAGGTAAAAGCATAAAGCGCATCAATGGTCTTATCCGGAGAAATGCCAGAGGGTATATGCACCAAAATCTCCACCTCAGCTGCCGTATTATCTTCTATTTTCTTAATCTTGATCTTCCCCTTGTCATTCGCCTTTAAGATAGAGTCTATTAAGGAGGAGGTATTGGTGCCATAGGGGATTTCACTGATGACCAGGGTATTTTTATCTAGCTGAGTTATCCTGGCCCTAACCCTGATCTTACCTCCTCTTAGTCCATCTTTATAGTTTGTTACGTCAATAATACCAGCCGTTGGAAAGTCTGGAAAGAGTTTAAACCGTTGGCCTTTCAAATGTTTAACGGAGGCATCTATGAGTTCATTAAAGTTATGAGGAAGAATTTTAGTCGAGAGTCCGACCGCAATCCCCTCGGCCCCTTGCGCCAGAAGTAATGGAAATTTAACCGGAAGGTTTACGGGTTCTTTTTTCCTACCATCATAAGACAGCTGCCATTCTGTGATCTTGGGACTAAAAACGACATCTAGTGCAAATTTTGAGAGTCGAGCCTCTATATATCTCGAAGCCGCTGCTCCATCACCGGTGAGAATGTTTCCCCAGTTCCCTTGAGTGTCTATCAAAAGATCTTTCTGGCCGATCTGCACCATGGCGTCCCCTATACTAGCATCACCATGAGGATGGTACTGCATAGTATGGCCTACAACATTGGCAACCTTGTTATAACGCCCATCATCTAACTCCTTTAAGGCGTGCATTATTCTGCGTTGCACAGGTTTAAACCCATCTTCTATAGCCGGTACGGCACGCTCTAAAATAACGTACGAAGCGTAATCAAGAAACCAATCTTTGTACATTCCCGTCACCCTTACAAGGGCCTCTCCTCCACTATTCTGATCTTCTTCTTGTGCTTCGTTTACTTCTTCATTCTCTTCCATATAGAAAGATACGTATTATTCTGATTTATATTTAATTCTCCTCAACTAAGTCAACTTCTACTTTAAGGTTATTAATAATGAATTCCTGCCTGTCCGGAGTGTTTTTACCCATATAAAATTTGAGAAGTTCTTCAATGGATAGTGCCTTATCTAACATGACCGGCTCTAGTCGAATATCATCTCCAATAAAATGTTTGAACTCATCAGGTGAGATCTCCCCCAAACCTTTAAAACGGGTTATCTCTGGCTTGCCGCTTAACGCTTCGATCGCGGTCTTTTTTTCTTCATCACTGTAGCAATAGCGGGTTTCTTTTTTATTTCTTACTCTAAATAAAGGCGTTTGCAGGATATACAGATGCCCTTCCTTGATCAATTCGGGAAAGAATTGCAAAAAGAAGGTTATCAATAGCAACCTAATATGCATTCCATCCACATCCGCATCCGTTGCAATAACAATGTTGTTGTATCGCAAGTCCTCCATAGATTCCTCAATATTCAGGGCAGCCTGCAACAAATTGAATTCTTCGTTCTCATAGACAATCTTTTTAGACATGCCATAGGAGTTCAATGGTTTTCCACGAAGGCTGAAGACCGCCTGAGTATTTACATCTCTCGACTTCGTAATAGAACCAGAGGCCGAATCTCCTTCTGTGATGAATAAAGTACTGTCCAATCTCCTGTCGTTCTTCATATCCCCCAGGTGAATTCTACAGTCTCTCAGTTTTTTATTGTGAAGATTTGCCTTCTTGGCCCTTTCTCTGGCTAATTTTCGGATACCGGAGAGTTCTTTGCGCTCCTTTTCTGCCATCATGATCTTGCGCTGAATCTTCTCTGCCGTATCTGGATTTTTATGCAGATAATTATCTAGCTGCTTCCCGATAAAATCGTTTACATAAGTTCTAACCGTAGGTAGTCCACCTCCCATATCTGTGGAACCCAGCTTGGTTTTGGTCTGACTCTCAAAAACAGGCTCCATTACCTTGATGGAAATGGCAGAAATAATGGATTTACGAATATCAGAGGCGTCATAATTTTTGCCGTAAAAATCTCTTATGGTTTTTACGATGCCCTCTCTAAAGGCAGATTGGTGCGTTCCTCCCTGGGTAGTATGCTGACCGTTAACAAAAGAATGGTATTCTTCGCTATATTGTGTTTTACTATGCGTCAGAGCCACCTCTATATCATTTCCCTTGAGGTGAATAATAGGATAAAGCATATCTTCAACGCTGTTGTTATCCTCTAAAAGATCCTTTAAACCATTTTCCGAAAAGTATTTCTCCCCATTAAAAATGATGGTAAGTCCTGGATTCAGATACACATAGTTCTTAAGCAAGCGCTCCACATACTCATTGCGATATCTGTATTTCTTAAAGATACTCTCATCCGGGGTGAAAGAGATCTTTGTACCCCTTCTGCGAGAGGTTTCTTCGAGCAATTCTTCATTTACTAATTCCCCGGACTGGAATTCGGCCGACTTTGACTTGCCGTCTCTGGTCGATTCAACCCTAAAATAGGTTGAAAGGGCATTTACGGCCTTGGTCCCTACTCCGTTTAGGCCTACAGATTTTTTAAAGGCCCGGGTATCGTACTTACCACCGGTATTCATTTTAGATACTACATCAACCACCTTCCCTAAAGGAATCCCCCTTCCATAGTCCCTGACAATCACCTTATCTCCTTGAATAGAGATCTCGATGGTTTTTCCGGCGCCCATGACAAATTCATCGATGGAATTGTCTATGGTTTCTTTTAAAAGAATATAAATTCCATCATCAGCTGAAGAGCCGTCACCTAATTTTCCAATATACATACCGGGACGAAGACGTATGTGTTCCTTCCAATCTAAAGATCGGATATTGTCTTCAGTATACTGAGATTGCGCCATAATTCAGGGGTTTACCCCGCTAATATAAAATTATAGGTCAGAAATCAAAATGCAGCCAAAGGAAAGTAATTAACAATCATTTGGCTATTTTGTTGATAGTGGTTTAGGTCAAACTTACCGCCTATACTAGTTTGAACAAAGAAATATTGGTAGATTATACATTAAACCTGAAATGCATAACATCCCCGTCTTTAACAACATAATCTTTCCCTTCAACCCTCATTTTACCAGCTTCTTTCACCTTAGCCTCGCTTCCGAAAGACAGGTAGTCATCATAGGAGATTACTTCAGCTCGGATAAAACCTTTTTCAAAATCTGTATGTATGACTCCTGCAGCCTGAGGAGCAGTGGCCCCAATGGGAATGGTCCAGGCCCTAACCTCCTTAGGTCCTGCGGTAAAATAAGTCTCCAGGCTTAGCAAATTATATGCCCCCCTAATAAGTTTGGCAGAGCCCGGCTCTTTTAAGCCAAGATCTTCCAGGAACATCTGACGTTCCTCATAGGTTTCCAATTCCGTAATATCAGCTTCAGTCCCCACAGCAAGTACAATAACCTCTGCTTCTTCCCCGGCAACTGCCGCCTTTACTTTTTCTACGTAGGCATTGCCGTCTACCGCCGAGCTTTCATCAACGTTACAGACATATAAGACCGGTTTGTCTGTGATTAATTGCAAGGGGTTTACAAAATCCCTGCGATCGTCTTTCTCTATTTCAATAGCCCTGATGGAGGTTCCGGATTCTAAACCAGTTTTGAGCTGAAGCAAAACAGATTCTTCTTTTTGAGCCTCCTTATTTCCGGTCCGGGCAGCTCTTTTTACTTTATCGAGCTTTTTTTCTACAGATTCCAGGTCTCTCAACTGCAACTCCATATCAATTGTTTCCTTGTCTCTTATGGGATCAATAGAACCATCCACATGCACTATATTGTCATTATCAAAGCAACGTAAAACGTGAAGTATAGCATCTGTTTCTCTAATATTGCCTAGAAATTGATTTCCCAGACCTTCCCCTTTACTCGCCCCCTTAACCAGACCAGCGATATCTACAATCTCTACTGTGGCAGGGATCACACGCTCTGGATTTACCAGGGCTTCCAGCTTTTCCAGTCTCTGGTCTGGCACATTCACTACTCCAATATTAGGTTCTATGGTGCAAAACGGAAAATTTGCACTCTGGGCTTTGGCGTTGGATAAACAATTAAAAAGGGTCGATTTCCCAACATTGGGCAATCCTACGATACCTGCTTTCATTTTGGCTATGTTCTTAGAGCAACAAGAGGTTTAAGTGGCCTCTCCTAATTTTGGCTGCAAAGATAGTTTTTACAGCTATATTTAAAACATCAAAGCGATATTAAACATGGATAAAATTGTCTTGCAGGGTATTTTATATGATCAGAAGTCGTCATTTTTAAAAGGTGCTGCCAAAGCACCTCCCTTAATCCGACAGGCTTATCATTCCAACTCGGCCAATTATTGGTCCGAAAATGGTATAGAGATAGTACCAGAACGCTTCGAAGATAGAGGAGATTTTGCAATATCTGAATATATTGATATTGAAAAGGTTACATCATCTAATCTAAATGAAAAATTAGCGCTAGTATCCCTGGGAGGAGATCACTCTATCAGCTACCCTATTCTCAAAGCCTTTTATAAAACTCATGGTCCTGTAGACATCCTCCATCTCGATGCTCACAGCGACCTGTACGATGTTTTTGAAGACGACAAATATTCTCATGCCTGTCCATTTGCAAGGATCATGGAAGAGGGTTTGGCAAGCAGTTTATACCAGCTTGGGATTCGCACACTTAACAAACATCAAAAGGATCAAGCAAAAAAGTTCGGAGTGGAGATCATGGAAATGAGGCATTTTAGACTTGAAGATCTTCCCACTTTTAAAAATCCTTTGTATCTGTCTGTCGATATGGATGCCCTTGATCCGGCCTATGCCCCGGGGGTTTCACATCATGAGCCAGGAGGCCTGAGCACCCGGGATGTTTTACATATCATTCAAGGTCTTGATGTCCCCATCCTTGGGGCCGACATTGTGGAATACAATCCTGATCGGGATGTTAATAGTATGACAGCCATGGTGTGCGCTAAAATTTTAAAGGAAATTGCTGCTAAAATGCTGGGGAATGGAAAATTGAAAATGGAAAGTTGAAAAGACCGAGGCTAAATACTAGATAAAACTACAAATACCTCTATTCCCTATTTTCCTTTGGCCCTTTGCGCCCTCTTTACGATCCTTGCGGTAAAAAAAATAAGCTCAAATCGCTTTAAGTTTGCGTTTGCACTTGAACTTCTATAGAAGGTAATGGTCAGAAAAGCCATGAAGCTTCGAGCCTCGAGCGAGGCAAGAGAAAAAGAAAAAAGACTAGAGACTAGAGACTAGAGACTAGAAAAACTAGATAAAACTACAAACGCCTCAATTCCCTATTTTCCTTTGGGCCCTTTGCGTCCTCACTCCGATCCTTG